>CAMBPD010000007.1 GCA_945869405.1 Chryseobacterium gleum
ATGGGTTAACACCGATTTCAACGACATCTTTGGTTTCTTTATCAGCGGTCCGGGAATAAATGGAATCTATGCGAATAATGCCGACAACATAGCTCGTGTGCCTGTCACGAATGCTCCGGTAGCCATCGGCTCCATCAACAATGGCAATGGCAACATAGGCCCATGCGTGAGTTGCGAGTACTTCAACCAAGATGGTCAATATGGCACTCTTGTATTTGACGCAGAAGAACATACCGACCCGTTCTACATGCAAATGGACGGCTACACAGACGTGCTAACGGCTACAGCCATTGTTCAGTGCGGGGAAACCTTTCACATCAAACTGGCTATTTGTGACACCAGCGACCCACAATACGCTTCAGCGGTATTTCTTCAGCGCGACTCCTTCTCGAGCAACTTAGTTGTGCAGGCCCAGCTAGACCTAAACGTAAGCGGGCCCAATGAAGATACTATGTTTGAGGACTGCGGCGATGGGTACATTGTCTTTCAACGCCCGCAAAGTGGAAACCCCGAAACCCAACTAGTCGCAAACCTCGAATTCACAGGCACGGCGACTGCAGGCACAGATTACACATCGCTCCCTACCGAAGTGGTGTTCGCACCCGGTGTTATGGAAGTTTCCCTTTATGTCGATGCTTTTGAAGACGGAATTACGGAGGGGAACGAAACAGTAATCATGAACATTACCAACATTGCCGAATGCGGAGAATCACTCATCTCTTCTTCCTTCGAATTTTTTATAGCGGATGTTCCAGATCCGCTGGTAGTGCAAGGAGTAAACTACGAGATTTGCCAAGGTGCCATCCAAACACTTGAACCCATCATCACCGGAGGCTATGCAAACTATGGCTTCACTTGGAGCACAGGCGAAACAACAGGCACTATCGACGTTGCGCCTTTGGCACCAACTACGTATTTCCTGACCGTATCCGACACGTGCGGCCTGCCTGGCGCCGACAGCGATTTTATCGTGAATGTGCTCGTAGCACAAACACTTACCGTTTCTATCGAAGACACGGATGCTGCGCTGCCTCTGGACTGCGGTGATTTCGCGAACATATACGCCAACGTATATGGAGGCATTGGCCCCTACGTTTTCAACTGGACAGATGACGATGGAAATCTACTGTGGGGGTCCGAAATTCTTGGAATAAGTTCGTGGAACTCGGGAATAATCAACTTAATCGTAACCGATGAATGCAACTTCGAGGCTGAAGATAACATCGAGATTTTGGTGAATGCCCCGGCCCTTTCCGCAGTCTTGCCCGAAGTGCACACCGTTACCTGTGGCTCCAATTGCGACCTCACAGTAACCCCAATTGGTGGAAGCACTCAAGGATTAGGATACACCTATGAATGGCAGTTCGACGGCACCACCGACTGGAACTTCTGGGGACTCACCACCTATAGCGCTGCAGCAATTGCAGAGGGGACCATCACGGTAATTGTTTCCGATCAATGCGGACAATCGGTTGAAGTTGAATGTCAGCTCATCATTGAAAGTCCCGAAATCATTCTTTCCTTGCCACAAGACAATGCAGGGAACTGCGCAACAATTTTTACCTTGAACCCCCTCATTGAAGGAGGAAGCGGTAACCCAAACAATTGGATATACAACTGGACGGGCAACGGCACTGCCTTTAGCACTGCAACTGCCCTGAACTCGACCTTCGCTGAAGACACGCATATCGTACTCAACGTAACGGATGTATGCAGCGCAACAGCAACAGCTGAAACCGACATCGACATTGAGAACCCTCCTATCGCTGTTGGCATTGGAGACGACATTAGCGCATCGTGTATAGACAATACCGCATTGTCTGCCGACATTCAAGGGGGAAGTGGTGGTGTTGAATACGCATGGATTGTAGACGGCTCGGTGGAAGGAACTGCTCCGTCGTTTAACCTGCAAAGTTTTCAAACGATTAATGTAGCCTTGCTCGTTACAGACGCTTGCGCTGAAACAGCAAGTGACACCTTAACCATCTTCATACCCGACACTCCCTTGACAGCAATAACCGCGGCCGACACTGCTATTTGCCCGAACCAAACAGCCTACGTTTGGACAATTGCCTCGGGTGGTGAGGGCCCCTACATTGCTCAATGGAATGATGATTTTCTCGGCGATTCCCTTGCCGTTTATCCGGCATCAAGCAATAGCTATCACTTGGTACTGCGCGACATATGCGGGCGCCAATTGGAAGAAGATGTATTTGTGGAAGTGCTGCCCATCACAGCCAATTTCGACGTAATTTCATTGGGCAACGACACCTATGAGTTCACTGCAAACCCGACACCTGAATGTCCGGAATGCCTTGTGTACTGGCAATTTGGTGATGATGAAACCAGCAACGACTGGACGGTAACGCATGCCTACGACGGCCTTAGCGACTACACACCACAACTCACTCTCATCAATGAATTGGGTTGCACCAATACCCAAAACTATCTGGTAGTAAGTTCCGCTTTCTTCTACATCCCAAACTCCTTCACCCCAAATGGTGACGGACTTAACGACGTATTTCAAGTGGTAGGCCGAGGTTTCGCAGAATACGAGCTAACCATTTTCAATCGATGGGGCAATGTAATCTTCCACTCTACCGACCCAAACGAAGTGTGGGTGGGTGAAGGTGGAGAAAGTGACTTCTATGCGCAAAATCAGGCATACAATTTTGTTGTTCGCGTGAAAGGGTTTGATACCGAAACCATACAACGCACTGGGTCTATTAAGATACTGCGTTAAAATGTTCCGTGCGTTACTGTGATTCGCTTCGCTTCAACATGATACGCTGTGCCGGATTCACAACGAGCGGAACCTTTTCGAGCACTGTATCACTTTCCTCTAAGCCCCACGCGTCGATGTCTGTCAAACTCACATGTTTCAGGGCTATGTATGCATTGGTGATGAAACTATCGCGAACGCTCAGTTCATTGTCTGCAGAAAGGAACTTCTCTAGAACGACAAACTTGAAGTCGTGCTCATCGTTATACTTGGCATAAGGCTCTGGCTTTGCCTTGAGATCAATCTCTCCACGTTCCACCATTTCATCAACAATGAATCGGAAGAAATTGTGCAAGCGAGGTTGCACACGGAAACCCAGCTTTATGTTGATTTTTATTACCAAGTCATTCTCCAACTCATCGACAGTATACTCTCTGGTATAGGGTTCATTCGACCGGTCTACGTGCACAAACCAATAGATATCGGCGCGCTTGGGAGTTTTGGCTAGAATACTCTCCATGATTTTCTTTTCAACCTGGTGGTGGAAGTTGGCCTTTGTGAGGAATACTACGTGTGTTGCGTACTTGGGCACTTCCTTGTCGTTAGAAAGTTCGCGCAGCGTTCCAACGTAGTTATCAAGGTCTTCGAACTGCAGAAAATAATTGCTCATTTTACGGTACATGAAAGTCACCCACATGACGTGAAGCAATATCACATAGACGATGAGCATCATCCAAGCCTCGCGAAGCTTGATGATGTTGGCAACAAAAAATGAAGACTCTACAATCATGAACACGGCGAAAAGCATACCTACCAACCAAGCGGGCCAATGCAGCTTGTATTCAAGAAAATAGATAAGCAATACAGTGGTCATCATCATCGTCACGGTGATGAAGAAACCGTAGGCCGCGCCCATTGCCGAGGAGGTTTGGAAATAGAGCACAACACCAATGCATCCTGCATAGAGCAACCAGTTTACACTTGGTATATACAGTTGTCCCTTTTGTTCGGTAGGAAACTTCATGCTCACCTTGGGCCAGAAATTCAAGTTAACCGCCTCACTCACCAGCGTGAATGAACCGGAAATCAAGGCTTGAGAAGCAATGATAGCCGCCATCGTTGCAATCAAAACTCCCGGAACTACAAACCATTCCGGCATGATGGAATAGAAAGGATTCTTTCCCTCCAGTGAAGGCTGTGAGATGATCCAAGCCGCCTGCCCCAGGTAATTCAGCACCAACGTTACTTTTACAAAAATCCACGACACGCGTATGTTATCGCGACCGCAATGCCCCAAGTCTGAATAGAGTGCTTCCGCTCCTGTAGTGCATAAAAACACAGCTCCCAACAGCCAGAATCCTCCCGGATAATCCATCAACAAACGAATGGCATACATCGGATTCAATGCGTTCAACACCTCGGGGCGAGCCACTATTTGATTCAACCCCAAAATGGCCAACATCGAGAACCAGACAAGCATTATGGGACCGAATGTTTTGCCCACCAACTTGGTTCCGTATCGTTGAAAAACAAACAGCAAGGTTATGATGACGATAACAATGGGTATGACGGGCAAATCTGCCTTGAGAATTTTAAGCCCCTCCACTGCCGACGAAACAGAAATCGGTGGCGTGATCATGCCATCGCAGAGAAGTGTTGCCGCGCCTATCATCGCAGGCCAAAACAACCAGCGTCCCTTGCGCTGCACCAATGCATAGAGCGAAAAAATACCACCCTCACCTCGGTTATCAGCCTTTAAGGTGAGAAAGATGTACTTGAACGTAGTTTGAATAGACAAGGTCCAAAAAACGCACGACACAGCGCCAAACACTAACTGCTCGCTGATGATACCATGCGCATGATTCATGATCTCGCTCATCACATAGAGAGGAGAAGTTCCAATATCACCGTAAATAATACCTAGGGAGACCAGCGCCCCTGCTGCGCTGAACTTTTGCAAATGAGAAGACGACATAGTGTAGGATTGACGCGACGAATGTAGGCCTATAGCAAGCGATGTTGTCCTGTACCCTATTGTTTTTTTTCGCTCCTCAAATTCATTTCGCCGCACTACATTTGCGACGTGAGCTCGGGCGAAATTGTCATAATCCTATTTGTATACCTGCTATTCTTCGGGGCGAAGGGCATTCCATCGCTTGCACAGACGCTGGGCAAAGCGGTGTATCAATTTCGCAATGCCACCAAAGATGTTCAGGATGAAATAATGAAAGGAGCAAACGAAGTGCGCCGGCAGACTTCTACCTTACGGCTCGACCAGCTCGACATCGAGGAAGCACCGAAACCCAGAGTAGACACCGACCCCGTCACAAACGAGGCAAAAGCATCACCCAACGATAGCGCTCATTCATGAAAGGCTTGGTAATCTTCGAGAACGGTGCACAACGTCTAATCTATTACCCCGATTTTTTTTCAGATTCTATCTTCGACCGCTTGCGCGATGATTTGCCTTGGCAACAAAATGATATTCGTGTTTTTGGCCGCTTGCACAAAGAACCCCGCCTAACCTGTTGGTTCGGTCCTGCATACCGCTACAGCTCCATTCAATGGCCGCTAACACCCTTGCACGCTACCGTTTCAGAATTACAACAGCAAATGAGCACGGTGACTCCCTTTACCTTCAATGCCGTGCTTGCCAACTACTACCGCAACGGCAACGACAGCATGGGGTGGCATAGCGACAATGAGCCTGAAATAGATACGAGCCTTATTGCATCGGCCACCTTTGGCGGTAAACGGGTGTTCAAAATGCGCAATATTCAAGCCGAGCAAAAGATTGACCTCGAACTGGCCGATCGCTCTCTACTCTTGATGTACGATCTTCAAAACGGCTGGCAACATTCTCTTCCAAAGTCAAAAACACGACTTACACCACGCATCAACCTGACCTTTCGCCACGTTCATGCGTTGTAAGCCATAAAAAAAGGGTCGCCTAGGCGACCCTTTCAATTTCATTCTAGTTAGGATTAGGCTTGTGCCTTTCTTCCTGCCCAGTTGCGCATGTCGACTACAATTGGTGATGCAATGAAGAGCGTTGAATACACTCCAGAGATTACACCGATTATCATCGCAAAACAAAATCCGCGAATGTCGTCGCTACCGAACACGAACATCACCACAAGCGTCAACAATACCGTCATCGACGTGTTGATAGAACGACCAAGAGTGCTGTTCAATGCATCGTTGATAGTCGCCTCGATTGCCGTGTGCTTTTTCGCATTCAAGTATTCACGTATACGGTCAAAGATTACCACGGTATCGTTGATAGAGTAACCAATGACAGTGAGGATTGCTCCGATAAAGTTCTGATTCACTTCCAATGAGAATGGCACTACACCATTCAACAATGTAAAGGCAGCAATTACGACCAATGCATCGTGCAACAAAGCCACGGAAGCACCCAGTGCAAAGTCCCACTTGCGGAATCGAAGCATGATGTATGCACCCACCAAAATGAGTGAAAGAATTGTAGCCCACGACGCTTGTTTGCGGAAGTCGTCACTCATTGTTGGATCCACTTTGTAGGAAGAGCCCACTGTGAAATCGGGGTTAACCTTCGAGAAGCCTTCCGCCATCTTGGCACTCACCATATTCTCAACCTCAGGATTTTCTGAGTCGATCATGTAATTGGTGGTCACTTTGTAGCTTTTGCTACCGCTTCCAATGCTTTGCACTATAACAGAAGCTGGACTTCCGTTCTCTTCTACCAACACAGCGCCGACAGAAGATCTCAATTGATCTACATTGACATCTGAGGTAAAATCAACGCGTACCGAAGTACCACCGGAGAAGTCAACCCCTGTATTGAAGCCGCGTGTCATCCAAGAAACGGCACCTGCAAGCAAGACAACCATTGAAATCACGTAGAACATTTTACGCTTAGACACAAAGTCGAAGTTCACTTTGGTAAACCAATCCTTGGTGATATTGCTGTAGAACGTGATTGGTTTTTTGTTTTCCAAACGACGGTACAAAATCAAACGCGAAATGATCAAGGCAGTGATGAGTGTTGTGAAAATACCGATAATCAAGGTTGTAGCGAAACCCTTGATAGGGCCCGTTCCAACGACCAACAAGATAACACCGGTGATTAATGTAGTAGCGTTACCATCGATGATCGCGCTCAATGCTTTCACAAAACCATCTTTCATCGCTGCACTGATTCCCTTGCCTGCGCGAAGTTCTTCTTTTACACGCTCATAGATAAGTACGTTGGCGTCTACTGCCATACCCATTGTGAGCACGATACCTGCTATACCAGGAAGAGTAAGCGAGCCTTGCATTGAAACCAAGGCACCAATCATGAAGAACAAGTTGGCTATCAAAGCTACGTTCGCAGCCCATCCGGCCCATGCGTAGTAGAAAACCATGTACATCAGAATGAGGACGAACGCTATTATGAACGACATCACACCGGCGTTGATATTTTCTTCACCCACTGATGGGCCTACCGTTACTTCGTCGATAATCTTTGCAGGAGCAGGCAATGAACCCGCTTTCAACAAACCTGCGAGATCCTTCGCCTCTTGTTCGAGCTTAGGTTGGTCTGCGCCTGTTGCAGCGCGGCCAAACTGAATGACTGAACTTCCATTAGGAATTTCACTGTTCACACTTGGTGCAGAAAACACGAGATTGTCCATAACGATCGCAATCGAACGCTTGTTGTCTGCTGCATTTCTGCGAGTCATTTCTCTCCACACAGCTGCACCTTCAGAGTCCATGGTCATGTTTACCTCTACCTCTCCGGTTATCATGTTGAAGTCTTGACGGGCGTCTACTATTGACTTACCGTCCAACTCTGCCTTACCACGAAGGCTATTGTCTTTTATACCATAAAGGGTAACGACATTCTTTTCTGGCTTTGCACCCCACAACAAACGCAAGTCCTGCGGAAGAGACTGCTTCGCTACCTCCATGTTGAGGTATTTGTTGATTTCCGCAGTATCGCTTACCATAGCAAACGCTATGACCGGAGACCCCGCTTGTGGATTGATTTGCATTTTGCGCAACGGATATTTGCGACTGAGTTCTGTTTCGCTCAACAAGCTATCTGGACGAACGGTTTTATCGCTGTATGCTGTGCGAATAGAGTCTTGCTGTGGTGCCGTCAATGAAGAATCCTTCAAGGCCACCATCATAAGGGAGTCTTTGCTAGCACGGTCAGGATCTTGTGAGTACAAATCGGGAGCAACCTTCTTACCGATAGTACCATACAACTCGTACATTTTCATGAACACTTCGTCCGTGCGGTACGTATCCCAAAACTCCAGGTTGGCAGTTGCTTTCAACGTTTTGCGAACACGCTCACGATCGTCTATTCCCGGCAATTCAACCACGATGCGACCAGTAAGCGACTGACGCTGCACGTTGGCTTGCGTTACACCGAAAGGCTCAATACGCTTTTTAATAATATTTTCTGTGTTGTTCAGCGCGTCGTCGGCCTCTTTGCGTAGAATTTCAATTACATCATCATCGCTGGATTTTGCGGGAAACTTGCCCTTGTTTTCCATGGTATCAAAAACGCGCCACATCTCTAGGCCTGAGGTATTGTTCTGCTTCCAAGCATCGTAGAACAAATCGACATAGGCTTTTGAAGAGCTACGTTGAGCCATTTTGGCGTCTGTAATCGACTTAGCGAAAACGGGATTGGTATTGTTGTCGGCGAGAGCCACAAACAAATCAGGGATTGACACTTCGAGCACAACGCTCATACCACCTTTCAGATCGAGACCTAGATTAAGTTCGCGCTCCTTCAAGTAGTTATAGCTGTGTCCGAACACCGGCAATGCCGTAGCATCTGAGCTATCGCGCAACACCTTGCGGTAAAGAGCCGTGTAAGCTGAATCGCCAACTGAGTAAGGAACACCAGCGGTGCTCAACGAATCCTCTACGAGTTGGCCAATTTTCTTTTCATAGCTGCGGGCTACAAATCCGAACGACAGTACATATACTACCGTCAAGGTGAGAAGGATCACGAAGATCCACAAAAGCGATTTATTACGCATGTAACTGAACTAATTGGTGAGTCTTAATTTGACAAAGGTTGCAAATATAGCACAGCAGTGCCGTTCAAAGGTGTACGCATTGAAACTTTCAACATACACCCTGTTTGTAATAGAACGTGTATCAAAGAAAAAGCACCGCATTGCGCAGTGCTTTTTATTTTTTACATGTCCGGTTATGCTATATAGCCTAATTCCTTGGCTTGCTTCATGGCAGCCATCAGACCTAATTTGTCGATGGTCTTCATTCCTTTCGGAGTCACACGAAGCTCAACAAAACGTTTCTCTTCTTCAAGCCAAAAACGCTTGTATTGCAAGTTTGGATAAAATTTGCGCTTAGTCTTATGGTTTGAGTGAGACACTTTGTGTCCTGACTGTGTGGTTTTTCCTGTTATCTGACAAACACGTGCCATAGCAATAATCTTTTTAAAATGGGCGGCAAATAAACGACAATTTTTTCTAAATGTCAGACTTTTTGATTTAAAATTTCTTTTCGCAGTAAATTCAGTACTGCCAATGAGGCCATATCCATGTTGTTGTCGCGACGTTTACCCAGCCTTAACTCTATTGACTTGCAATGATTTGCCCCGGAAACAGCCACGTAAATCAATCCAACCGGATGGTTTTCCGTTGCCCCTCCAGGCCCGGCAATACCCGTTGTGGCCATTGCCCAATCTGAGCCAAATCGAAGTCGAGCACCCTCAGCCATGGCCTCAGCCACTTCGGCACTCACCGCATTCATCCCGTCGATAAGTTTTGAATCAACATTCAATAGCGATGTTTTGACCTCGTTGGTATACGCTATCACTCCACCCAAAAAATAATCGCTTGAACCTGGCACCGAAGTAATCAACCGCGACAGGGTGCCTCCCGTGCAGCTTTCCGCCACAACAAGCGTGTTGTTACCTTCACGGAGCAATCCGCCAATAATTTCCTGTAACGTGTCTTTGTCATAACCAAATATAAATTCGCCCACGAGCCTGTGCAGTTCCTGCTCGCACTGGTTAAAATCTTCCTCAACATTTCTTCCTGCTTCACTATAGCTCGACATGCGAAGCTTCACTACGCCGGGTGATGGCAAGTAAGCCAGCGATATTTGTCTTTCTTCCAACATATCTTCCCAAGTGCCGAGCTGGTTGGCTAAAAAGGATTCTCCCACTCCTGTGGTCAGCACTGTTCTGTGGCGTATGACTGGTCTTTTGAAAAAGGCCGCGAGCTTATCAAAAACCTCGTCCTCCATCATCCCCTTCATTTCATAGGGCACACCGGGCATCGAGATAAACACACGACCACCTCGCTCGAACCACATCCCGCAAGCCGTTCCTCGATGGTTGTGTATAACGGTGCACGCAATTGGGAGCGCTGCCTGTTGAAGATTGACCTCAAGCACGGGCAAGCCCCTGCGATTGAAAAAATCGGCTATGCGCTCAAGCGCTTGCTCGTTTATCTGCAATTCAGTATTGAAGTAAGAGCACAAAGTGTGCTTTGTGATATCATCTTTTGTTGGACCTAGGCCCCCCGTCATGATGATGATTTGCGAGCGAGACGAAGCCTCATCTAGCGCACTGACAATTTCATCTCGGTTATCAGAGATTACCAACGACCGATGTACCTTCACACCAATCGTGTTGAGTTGCTCTCCCAACCATGACGCATTCGTATTGATGGTTTGACCAATGAGTAACTCGTCGCCTATGGCAATAATTTCAGCCCTTATTTGCTCTTGCTGCATTTTTTTTTCTTGTTCATTGCTTCAACAAGCAACAGTTCTTTTACTTTTAGCCAAATTAACCTCAAACAACTTAGTTATAATGAGAAGACTATACATCCTCACAATTGCAACGCTATTCGCTGCTTCGGCTGCAGGGCAATTGCGAAAATCAATCGCTCCCGTGGACGGGCCTCAACGCAAGGTTCATATAGAACAAAGTACGTTGCAAAACACTCCTGCGGCCAATTTGGTTCAGAAGAGTAAAAACAAGCCTGCGGTATACCCAATCAATCCTGCAGCGAAATCGATGGTTTTGTGGGAGCAGGTAATTGGAACAACCACCTACGACAACCAGTCGAACAACTCGAACCAAAACCGCGTGGTAGTTGATGCCAATGGTATGGCTCACGCAACCTGGATTTTTAGTTCTGCCGCCAACTCTACCACATGGCCTGATCGCGGAACAGGATACAATATGGGACAGGAGGAAAACTGGGGCGATGAACCCGCTGATCGGTTAGAAGATTATCGCTGCGGATGGCCGGGAATCATGCTTACAAATGATGGAGGTGAAGCTTACGTAAGCCACCTAGGTGTTGATTCTATTGCATTTGCAAAAAGAACTCCTGCGGGAACTGGTGATTGGACACTTAGCCGCATTCCGGGCACCGTTGCAAACGACTTCTTGTGGCCGCGCGCAAGTGTTGACGGAAACACAATTCACCTCATTGCCTTGAGCGCTCCCTCTGGCCTTGAGGGAACACCCTTGTATGGTATCGATGGCAACTTGGTATACTGGCGTTCTAGCGACAATGGCGCTTCTTGGGATGTTCAAAACCAAGCTTTTCCGGGCATCGACTCTTTGAACTTCAAAAATATCGAGGCCGATTCATACGCCATCGATGCACGCGATGGAAAAGTTGCTGTTGCGCTGTTTAGCGAAGATTGCGATACGCAATTGATGACGAGCGAAGATGGTGGAAACACATGGAACACACAGCTAATCTGGGACTTCCCTATCTTCGGATACGAAGGTGACTCATTGAGCGATATCGACCTCGATGGCATTGCAGACACCATCGTCACTGCGGACGGAGTAGGTGCATTGCTCCTCGACCAAAATGGCGTAGCTCACGTAACATTCGGACTGTATCAGTTCTTGGACGACGTGTCGGGCGATGAGCAATACACCGTTTTCCAGCGCGAAGAACTCGTGTATTGGAACAGCAATTGGCCAACCGATTCACTCTACGTTATCGGTATTCCCGAGGAAAGTGTAAACGATACCGATGAGTTGTTCGACTACACTATCGATAACGTGCCAGACTATCGCGCAAGTATCTCTTCTATGCCAACGATGGCTGAGGGTGATGACGGAAAAATCTACGTTGTGTTCCGCACCGCCGATGAAGAATACCTTGGCGACCAATTATTCAGTCACCTGTATGCCGTGGTCAGCGCTGATGGTGGTGACACTTGGGGCCCACAAACCGAACTCACTCCCGACGCCGAATTCAACGAGTACGAATACGCATTTCCTTCCATGCACAACCGAGTGACAGATAAACTTCACATCGTTGCGCAACGTGATACTGAACCTGGCTTGAACGTACGTGGTGACCTAGATTCTTGGGACAACAACGACATCATTTACCTCGCAATCAGCAATGATCTTGACATTACTGAGAACGTGAGCGAAATACAGGTAAGCGATCTAAACCTTTTCCCTAATCCATCGAACGGTGTCATCCAAATTACAGGTACTGATCTTGCCAACGCACCAGTGCGTGTTTTCAATGCGATAGGTCAAGAAATCGTGTATACGCGCATCAGCAAAAACTTCAATGCAAGCGATCGCGAATCGTTTGACTTCACCTACCTGCCAGCAGGTAGCTACACACTTACTATCGGCGCAGGTGCAAACCGCACAAGCAAAGAGTTTGTGATACAACACTAATCAGGCAGATTTTTTTGCCAATCTAAAAAAGACCGCTTAGGCGGTCTTTTTTTTTCAATGGACAGTACTCAAAGAGCGGAGTTCCGGCGGGGTGTTCAATCCGGAGCCGACTATTGATAAGGTATTTCATACCTTCGCGAAATGCCCCGTCAAGACCGTCTGAAAACAACTCTGCTGCAACTGATAAGCACTTCGGTTGCTCTGTTAGTTGCCGACTACCTCATGGATAGTATTCGCTTTGAACAACCTTGGGTAGCAATAATTACGGCCGTTGTGCTTGCTCTACTCAACACTTTTCTGAAACCACTGCTGGTGCTTCTCACCATTCCTGCAACGCTACTTACACTTGGTATTTTCCTTCTGGTAATCAATGCCGCCATCCTCATGATTGCAGATCAGTTGGTAGAAGGTTTTGTGATTGAAGGCTTTTGGTCGGCAGTGCTACTCACCATTTTCATTTCGCTTGTAAACGGGCTACTTGGGGGAAATGTGCAAGTGGTAAAGCATTCTCAGCATGATGAGCTTGATCAATAGCCTCTAAGAATGAAGAGTGGAGAGCCCATTGCGCAACGGTTCTCCTTTCTCCCTTCTTCACTAACAACGCATCCTCGCCCTTCCCTGCCATCGTCATTTGCCTTACTGGTTTTTATCGACATCCCATGAACATCGGTTCATTCATGGTACGGTGAAGTTTACTTTCGCGACTAATTCGAACCCCATGAAATTTTTTATAGACACTGCTAACCTCGCTCAAATCCAAGAAGCCCACGATTTGGGAATTTTGGATGGCGTAACCACCAACCCCTCTTTGATGGCCAAAGAAGGCATCACCGGAAAAGACAACATCATGAAGCATTACAAAACCATCTGCGAAATTGTAGGCGACGGTGATGTGAGTGCGGAAGTTATTGCGACTGACTTTGAGGGAATGGTGTCCGAAGGCGAAGAGCTAGCTGATCTTCACCCCAACATTGTGGTGAAGATACCCATGATTAAGGAGGGTGTAAAAGCACTCAAATATTTTAGCGACAAAGGCATTCGCACCAATTGTACATTGGTATTCTCTGCAGGCCAAGCATTGATCGCTGCGAAAGCAGGAGCGTCTTTTGTGTCGCCGTTTATTGGGCGTTTAGATGACGTCTCAACCGATGGGATTGAACTCATTGAACAGATTCGAATCATTTTCGATAATTACGGTTACGAGACAGAAATTTTAGCAGCGAGCGTGCGCCATCCCATGCACATCATCAAATGTGCAGAGATCGGAGCAGATGTAATGACAGGCCCACTTAGCGTAATCATTGCTTTGATGAAACACCCCCTAACCGACAATGGTCTTGCGCAGTTTTTGGCAGACCACGCGAAAGCCGCAAAATAGAGTCTGCGCTGCGGGGACTGTGTGCGAGGCACCAAGTCCCCTCAGCGTATTGCTCACATCCACATGCTTCTAACCATACATCCCGACAACCCCGATGCGCGAAAAATCGCTCAGGTAGTGGATTGCCTGAAACAAGGAGGTATCATTGTGTACCCTACCGACACCGTTTACAGCATGGGATGCGACATGCTCAACAGCAAGGCGCTAGAGAAATTGGCACTCATCAAACAGATAAAACTCGACAAGGCAAATTTTTCGCTGGTGTGCCATGACCTCAGTAATCTGACCGAATACAGCAAGCAACTGAGCAACCCTGTATTCAAGATGATGCGAAACTCGCTTCCTGGCCCGTACACTTTTATCCTTGAAGCAAGCAAGGCCATTCCCAAAATTTTCTCTGACCGAAAAAAAACAGTTGGTATCCGAGTGCCCGATAATGCCATCGCTCGTGCCATTGTAAAAGCACTTGGGCATCCTATTGTATCTACTTCAGTGCACGACGATGATCGTATTGTGGACTACACCACTGATGCAGAACTTATCTACGAGAAATGGAGCAATCGTGTGGATATTGTAATCGACGGAGGGCCAGGAGGGCTCGAGCCATCGACCATTATCAGTTGTGTGAACGATCAAATTGAGGTGCTCCGTGTTGGAAAAGGGAGTGTTGATATGCTTTAACCTTCTTGGCTGTGCGCCTCGCGAATGAATGCATAGGCGTCGCCAATGTACTCAATGATATCGCGCGCAATAAGCGACTCCATGCCACGCGTATCGGCGGCTATATCTCCGGCCAAACCGTGTAAAAACACACCGAGCAATGACGCGTCATGGGCGCTATATCCTTGCACGAGCAGCCCCCCAATAATACCACTCAACACATCACCGCTTCCGGCAGTGGCCATGCCCGGATTGCCCGTTGCATTGATGTAAACCGCTCCAAGTGGTGTTGTGATGCGCGAATTCGCGCCTTTTACCACTATGGTAACGTTCAACTCTGATGAGGCCCGCAACTGCGTTTCCAATCGTTCAAAATGATTGTTGTGCTTCCCAAATAACCGATCAAACTCGCCTATATGAGGAGTTAATATGGCCCCCTTAGGAATTCTACTCTGCCAGCCTTTTCGGGCAATGATATTAAGCGCATCGGCATCGATGAGCAACTGCGTATGCATCAGCGAAAGAACTTGATCAACGAGCGCTGTTGCATCCTTCCCTAAGCCACAGCCAGGGCCTAGTAACAGCGCATTCACGCCTTCTACCCGAGTAAAACCAGCGAGTTCATCATCTCCATCCACCACGCTGCAGAGCACTTCAGGCACCGCCGTTTGCAACACATACAGCCCACCCTGGGTAACACTTGCCGTAACCTTTCCTGCACCTGTTCGCATTGCCGCATAACAGGCCAACGTGCAAGCCCCCATCATACCTCTGCTTCCCGCAATAACATGCAAGTGACCATAACTCCCCTTGTGAGCGAACTTTTGGCGCTCAAGCAGGAGCGGTCTCACTTCCGCATCATCGAGGTATTTCCATGCGCATGGAGTTTCAACATGAAAAGACTCATCGAGAGCGAGATGCACCACAATCATTTTTCCCACATACTTGTCGTTCTCTGCAAACAACATGGATCTCTTGGGCAATTCAAGTGTTAGAGTATAGTTGGCGGAAATAATTGCCCCCGACTGTTCCACGAGAGCATCGGCCATCAACCCAGAGGGAACATCGATAGAAACGACGCAATTGGGCAGCTCATTGATGGTCATTATCAACTGCGCTATCCACCCCTCTATCTTTCGATTCAAACCCAGTCCGAAGATGGCATCAACAACTACAGCATCCTTATCCAAATTGAGCTCAGAGGGAGCGGCATTCATAAAATGAAGCGGTAAATCGCCATCGATGGCATGTTGAAGGTTTTGGCGAAAATCTGCGCTACCACGAGCTGGATCGCCCACGACAATAACATGCACCGCAATTTGCTGGTTGTGCAAGAGATGAGCCATGGCCAAGCCGTCGCCACCGTTGTTGCCCGTGCCACAAAAAAACACATACATGCTCCCCTGCGCACAATCAAGAAGCGTCTCTGTGCATAGGTTAGCAGCCACTTGCATCAACTCAGATGATGCATTGTAATGGCGCTCAATTGTGGCACTGTCCCACAACTGCAACTGCTCACGTGTGAAAAGTTTCATGGCTTGGAAAGATTCTGATTTCGAACGACAAGATGCAAAGTCGACACCTCAATTCCATCCACTAATCAAAATACATTTCACATTGGCTCGTTCGCAAGTTTGACTAACGTAAAAATCTTCGTCGATTCAAGACGTTAATTTCACAAGTTGGTAAAAACCGCTGTAGAACTATGAGAACGTTCCTCCTGATATTCACGCTGCTCGCATGTGTTTTAACACTCGATGCCCAGCCGCCCATTGCACTATACGACAACACCCGCCTTTACCGCGAGGCCCTAGAGCTTTTCGACCATGAGAAGTATGTGGCCGCCAAAGAAAAATTCCAAGAGTTTATTGCTTTGGAAAAAGACCCGCAACATGCGCTGCGCATCAACTCGGAGTACTACAGTGGCATCTGTGCACTTTACCTTTTCCACAAAGATGCAGAGTACCAACTCGAGCAATTCGTGCTAGACCACCCCGACTCGCCCTGGAAGAAGCGTGCATTTTTTGAACTAGCGACCTTCAACTATCAAAAAAAACAATACAAGAAATCGATCGAGTGGTTCAAGCAGGTTGACGAGCGCGATTTGAATGCTGAAGAGAAGAACGAAATGCGCTACAAGCGCGGGCACAGCCT
This sequence comes from Chryseobacterium gleum, assembly GCA_945869405.1. Lineage (GTDB taxonomy): Bacteria > Bacteroidota > Bacteroidia > Flavobacteriales_D > Sanyastnellaceae > JAIBBG01. The sequence goes on from CAMBPD010000007.1 coordinate 16,603, forward strand.
ATTCGAAACGGGTGATGTCTCGGCAGCACGACAAGACTTCTTTGAGGTGAAAAAAGAGGAAAGCGAATTTCAAAAAGCAGCGATTTATTATTACAGTCACATCGCCTATGAACAGAATGACCTACAGGTTGCACTCGATGGATTCAAAAAGCTCGAAGGCGATGCATCCTTTAAAAGCCTTGCTCCCTATTACATTACTTACATCTACTACAAACAAAAAAACTACGACGAAGTACTTAACTATGGTCCAGGCGTGCTGCAACAGGCCGAAAGCAATTCTACCAAGCGCGTACCTGAAATCTCGCGTATCATCGGCGACAGCCACTGCATGAAAAAACAATACGCAGAAGCCATCCCATTTCTTGAAACCTATCACAAAGCAGCAACCTCTGGCGACATTACACGCGAAGACCACTACCAGCTCGCCTATGCCTACCAACGAAGCTCGCAGTGGGAAAAAGCCGTCACAGAATACAAACGGTGCACGGAAGGAAAAGATGAGCTCCATCAAAAAGCTTCTTACAACCTGGGAGAATGCTACTTGAAAATTGACCAGAAAGAATATGCGCGGAATGCATTTTCAGAGGCCGCCGATATGGCTGTGAATGCAGACATTCAAGAAGATGCCCTCTTCAACTATTCTAAGCTTGCTTTTGAACTCTCTTACAATCCTTTTCACGAAGCCATTACAGCGTTTGAAGACTACCTCAACAAATACCCCACAAGCAAACGCCGTGATGAGGCCTACGAGTTTCTGCTGAATGTATATATGCGCACACGCAACTACGAGAAGGCGCTCGCATCACTTGATAAGATCCAAAACAAAGACAACCGCGTTAAGGAGGCGTACCAAGTGGTTGCTTACAACCGTGGTGTTGAGCTGTTTCAGGCAGAAAAATTTCCTGACGCAGAAAAATTCTTCGACAGAGTAGCCACGTATCCTGTCAATCCAACCGTTAGCGCTGACGCGAAATTTTGGAAAGCAGAAATTAGCTACCGTCAGAATGAACACAGCAAATCTGTTCAGCGCTACAACGCATTCATCAATGAACCGGGGGCATACAATTCCGAATTTTATGGAACTGCTCATTACAGCCAAGGCTATGCCTATTTCAAACTAGCCAATGCAGAAGAAAACGACGAAACTGCAATGGCTTGGTACAATAATGCCAACACTTCGTTTAGAAAATACATCGACGGAAGCCATGGCAAGGAAGCCAAAAAAGAGAGTGACGCCTGTGCGCGCGCGGGCGATTGTTTCTATGTGAATAAAAACTACTCGCAAGCCATCCTTTATTACGACAAATCCATAGCGCTCAACAAAACAGGCTCTGAATATGCGATGTACCAAAAAGCGATGTGCTATGGATACGATGGGCAGCCCGAGAAAAAATCGTGGGTACTCAAAAACCTTATTACCGAAAGCCCCGATTCCAAATTCGAAATTGACGCCAAGTACGAAATCGCGAAAACGTATTTGCAACAAGACCGACTCGCGGAGGCTAAACCCTATTTCAGCGACATCATGAAAAACCACACTACCTCGCTGTATGCAAAAATGAGCATGCGCGACATGTGCTTAATTTATGTGAAGGAAGGCAGCACAGAACAAGTCAAGGAATCGTGGGTTGCCATCAAAAACAAATACCAAAAAGACCCCGTAGTTTGTGATGCCTATCAAATTTGTAAGTCGGTACTTATTGAAGATACCGAGTTCCAAAACGATGCTGTAACGATTTGCGGCGCATCTAAAAACGAACTGGAAGAGGATGTATATCGAAAGGCTGTAAGCTATGTGCAGGATGGAAATTGTGAAACAGGAGTTACCAAACTAACCGACTACCTCACCAAGTTTCAACCCGCCTATCATGCGGTGGATGCAAGCTACTTTTTGGCCAATTGCTTTTATGATAAAAACGACTTCAATAAGGCACTTGAATACTGCAACTTCATCATTGGCCAAGGAAGCTCAAACTACCGGGAAGAATGCTTAGTGATGGCAGCTACTATCTCCTACAACAACAAAGATTACTCGCAAGCGCTCACCCACTATCGCGACTTAGAGCAAGTAGCTGTTTCAAAAAACAATGTGCTCGAAGCTCAAATTGGTTTAATGCGTTGCAATTACTTCCTCAACGAGTTTGCCGATGCGAGAATGTATGCCGACAAAGTGCTTATTAACGACGCAACTCCCGAGGATATCAGATACACTGCGCTGCTTTGGCGCGGACGCATTCTTCACATCAATGGAAGCTATGATGAATCAATTACCGATCTTAAAGAAGTTGTGAAGCGCGGAGGTTCTGCCGGCGCAGAAAGCAAATACCTTATCGCAAGCTCATACTATTCGAAAGAAGAGTTTAAGAGCGCAGAAACAGAGATCTTCCAACTGATCGAGAAGTTCTCTGCGTTCGATGAATGGAAATACAAAGGGTTCCTGCTACTCATCGATGTTTATATCTCCTTGAAGGATTATTTCCAAGCCAGAGCGACCATCAATGCCATATTGGACAACGTGACAGAAGCATGGGTGATAGATGCCGCAAATGCAAAAAAGGCCACTCTCGATCAACTTGAAAACCCTGCGCCTTCCGAGCCCTCTGTAAATGACGTCGAAATAGACCTGCAACCCAACCCGGAAAACTAGAACCAACAACCGCATGAAGCACATTCATATATCACTGGCACTAGCACTTTTCATCGGTGCTAGCGTGTCTATAGTGGCTCAAACCGACACCACGAAAACACTCGAGTACGACTTCCTCATTGAAGGCAACAGAAGGCTGTTTTTGCGCGATGCAAACAAAATAACGGTATGGCCACAAACCAAAGACAGTGTGGTACAAATGACGCGTATTCAATATACGACCCTTCCCACGCCGACGGCCATAACCATAGAGCCTCGACTCATTCCTGCAGCGAAAATCAACGTTGAAGAAAAGTTGGGCTACCTCTACCGAGGTTACATAAAAGCTGGGTGGGGCAGCTACAATACGACGCCTGTTGATTTCTACTACACCGATGGGCGGTCTAAAAAAGGAACCTATGGTGTGCACTATCAATTGCTCCGTGGCGATGGTGTGTCGCTAGATGATGCCGACAGTATACCTGACAGATACAGCAACAATAGCGCAGAAGCTTGGGGTAAGTGGTTCTTCAAAAAAACACAGCTACTCGGTAAATTCAATTGGGAACGCAACGTGACGCATTGGTATGGCGTGGATCTGAAGAATGAATACGTCGGACCAGCGTTCGATAGTCTGCGTTTCGACCAACGCATGAATACCCTCGGGGGAGGTCTCTCTTACCTCAGCTATCAGCGCGACACAGGTGAGTTCAACTTCAATGCAGATTTAGGTCTTCGCAATACAACAGACATCAACAACAACTCGGAAACACATTTCAACGTGCTCGCGCACGGACGAATGCTTAAAGACAGCACCCTTTACCAGGCCGATGTAGGGGTGAATTATAACTCATTCGATTTCTTCGGACCAAAGCTCACCGGAAGTGACCAGAATTACTACTCCCAAACAGGTCTCGACACCAATTTTGCAAACCGAAGTTCTGAAAACGCTATCATTAAAATTGTACCCTCGGCTAGCACCACTTGGAAAGGGTTAAGAGCCAAAGTGGGAGCTGGAATATACTTCGATGTGCGCGGCGAACAACGAGGCCATTTTTACCCCCTAGCCGAAGTTAGCTACAGCATTCTCGATGGAACGATTGTGCCCTTTGCCGGAATCAAGGGTAACATGGAGCCCACGACCTATCTTTCTCTCTACCGTCAGAATCCGTTCATTCAGAGTTTCCCGGCACTCGTCAACCTCAACAATAAGCTTGACGCATACGTGGGTGTGGGCGGAGCCATTTCGCAGTCGCTTAGCTACAAAGCCGGTTTTAACTACCGCAAGTATGGCAATTTTGCTTATTTCGTGAACGACAGCATAACCTCGGTGAGAGGCAACTACTACACATGGGGAAATGTATTCAGTGTTGTCTACGAAGACCTTACAAGCTACAACATCTATGGTGAGTTAGCTCTCTATTCCGGAGAAAAGTGGAAAGCCAACGCACGCGCTGACTTCTTCAAATACACTACCGATTCTTCTACCCACGCATGGCACCAACCAGGCGTTCGCATCATGGCCAATGGGCAATACAACTTGAAAAACAAGTTTATCATTAGTACCGACATCTTCTACATTGGATCGCGCTGGGCAAAATCTACCGTTCCTGTGTATGGCCATGAAGAGATTAACACCATCCAAAAAGCTGAACAAACAAGCTATGAATACAAACTCAAAGGGTTCCTCGATGCCAATTTCAAGGTAGAATACCGCTACAACAAGCGCCTCTCGGCCTGGGTGCAACTCAACAACGCCTTTGGCTTAAAATACCAACGCTGGGGTGGGTATCCAGTGCAGCAGATAATGGCCACGTTGGGGGCTACGTATGCATTTTAGGAGAAACGCACAAAGGAGGTATTAGCATTACGCCGAAGACTGTCGCAAAGTCCTCGCTACATGTAAGGGAAAATGACGACATAACCGTCCATTTTTCCTTTTCTGGCACAGTAAAAAACACGTTGTTTTCAAACACGGGAAAAAGAGAATTGAAAATCGGCTCAAAACCCTTGTAAATCAACATCTCTCACCTGTTTGCCAATTGTGAAAAATTGCTCGTTTTTTCCCTTGTTTCCGTTTTCAAATCCTTCATGCTCGGCGTATATTCGTGCACCTAAAAAAAACAACCTATAACACGGTTGTTTTTCCGGAGAAGAATCTCAATACAAATTCGTATTAACCAGTGGAAGAAAGCACAGCTATGAGCGAAGAAACCAAAGTCGCGTCGGGTTATACCGCCGCAAACATCCAAAGTCTTGAAGGAATGGAACACGTGCGTATGCGCCCGTCGATGTACATCGGCGATACCGGCGTGCGCGGACTGCACCACCTCGTGTATGAGGTGGTCGACAATTCCATCGACGAAGCATTGGCAGGCCACTGCGACACTATTCACGTGGCTATCAACGCCGACAATTCAGTTACAGTGAACGATAATGGTCGTGGTATTCCCACCGACATGCACACGAAAGAAAAAGTTTCGGCATTGCAAGTCGTTATGACCAAAATAGGCGCCGGTGGTAAGTTCGATAAAGGTTCGTACAAAGTTTCTGGTGGATTGCATGGTGTTGGCGTAAGCTGTGTGAATGCTCTCTCGACACATTTGCATGCCACCGTATACCGTGACGGCAAAATCACAGAACAGGAATACAGCATTGGGAAACCACTTTACGCTGCCCGCGAAGTTGGGCCCACCGACAAACGAGGAACAACGATAACCTTCATGCCGGATACTTCCATTTTCGACAGCATAGAATACAACTACGCGACGTTGGCGACACGCTTGCGCGAGCTATCATTTCTCAACAAGAGAATTACCCTTACCCTTACCGATAAGCGTGATGTGGCTGAAGATGGCACTGCCAAAAATGAGGTCTTCATGTCGGAAAATGGACTAGTGGAGTTTGTAAAGTACCTCGACGAAACACGTCCGCCCATCATTCAGAAAATCATTTACATGGAGCGCACAGACGGTGACATACCTGTGGAAGTAGCCATGATTTACAACGACTCCTTCAACGAGAACATCCACTCTTACGTAAACAACATCAATACGCATGAAGGAGGAACGCACTTAAGCGGTTTCCGTCGCGGATTAACCACGACATTAAAAAACTTCGCTGAGAAAAGTGGACTCCTCGAGAAATTGAAAATTGAAATTTCACCCGACGATTTTCGTGAAGGGCTCACGGCGGTGATATCTGTGAAAGTGGCAGAGCCTCAGTTTGAAGGACAAACCAAAACCAAACTAGGCAACAAAGAAGCGGTGGCACCTGTGAGCCAGGTGGTGAGTGAGATGCTCGAAGCCTATTTAGAAGAAAATCCAGCCGACGCACGGCAGATTGTGCAAAAGGTAGCACTCGCAGCGCAAGCGCGTCATGCAGCCAAGAAAGCACGAGAAATGGTGCATCGCAAAGGTGTTGGTGGTGGCGGTGGACTGCCTGGTAAACTGGCTGACTGCGCTGAAAAAGACCCCGCGAAATCTGAAATATTCCTGGTGGAGGGTGACTCGGCAGGGGGAACAGCAAAGCAAGGACGCGATCGTCAGTTCCAAGCCATTCTTCCATTGCGCGGGAAAATCCTGAATGTGGAGAAAGCCATGCATCACAAGATTTTTGAAAACGAAGAAATACGCAATATGTACACCGCTCTTGGTGTAACGATTGGCACTGCAGAGGATTCAAAAGCCCTGAACCTGGCGAAACTTCGCTACCACAAGGTAGTCATCATGTGTGATGCCGATATCGACGGTTCTCACATCGAAACGTTGATTCTCACCTTTTACTTCCGTCACATGAAAGAACTCATAGAGCGCGGACACATCTACATTGCCACCCCTCCGCTCTATTTGGTGAAGCGTGGTACCCGCGCTGAATACGCTTGGAACGACGAGCAACGTGATAAGCTAATAGCCGACATGAAAGGCTCTTCAGATGCCAATGTGAACGTGCAGCGATACAAGGGTCTTGGTGAAATGAATGCCGTGCAATTGTGGGATACAACCATGAACCCGGCTTTCCGCACCCTGCGACGTGTGACCATCGACAACGCAGCTTCGTGCGACCACATCTTCTCGATGCTTATGGGGGATGAAGTGCCTCCGCGACGCGCATTTATCGAGGCAAATGCCAAGTATGCGAAGATTGATGCGTAGTCAGGTAATAGGTAATAGGTAATAGGTATTAGGTAATAGGTATTAGGTAATAGGTATTAGGTAGTGAATAATCTGCAATACTTAAGTCATTGAAAAAAAGGCTGCCTGGATTAGGCAGCCTTTTTTATGTCGACTTGTTGGTATAATCAAAGCATGCCGCTTGCCTTCTTCAAATTCAAATCGGCAAGTAGGAAGTTATATAATGACTGCACCAAATTTGATTCCGCGTCCTTGAGTAGCTGCTCTGAACGATTCAACTCGCTCTGCAATAACGTACCAAGGCTAAGTATTGGTTTATTTGACAAACTCTCGACCCACCACATTGAGCACTTTGGTGTACTTCTTCAATGAGCGGAGAGTGATGAATACGGCGAACGACAAGGCTAGAGCAAGAAGCCAAAATGGAGAGATCAAATCCTTCCAAGTCGAAAATCCATAGTGCACATAATTCTTCATCGTATCGAGAAGTGCGAAAGAAAGAAAAACCGCAAAGAAGCCGTTGTATTCGCGTTTCATCACATTGCGCATAGAAAAATCCACTCCCGATGATTTCCATTGCGACAAGCGGGGCCAAAATGCGGGAACCCTTTCCGACCAATCCAAATAGGTAGCTCCGAATTTTTTACGCAAGAAAAACTCTTCCGCAAACATGATTCGCTCATAATAAACCCAAAAGAGCAACGAGCAAACCAAGGTAAACCACCAGTTTCCAACGTAGATAATGATGCCCAGCCACATGAAGAAATTCCCCAAGTAGAGTGGATGACGAACCACCGAATAAATCCCATTTGTATTGAGCACTTCGGCTACCTGTCCTTCTTTGGTATTGCGGCCACTAGTGCCCATGGGAGTAAAGCCAATAGTGAGAGAGCGAATAAAGAGTCCGAACAATGAAACACCAATGCAAGCCCAAGCCCAAGTAGGGTCGAACATCGGCAGATGAACATCAGCCTCAAATAGAATTACCAATGCGGCCAGCACATAAAGGACGAGTGGTAGGAAACTACGCCAGCGAAAGAGCCAATTTCCCGAACGATCAAATTCTTCTATTAATGCCATGGGTCAAAAATAATGCGGAATAAGACCGCAAGACACCCTGCGAGCAAGAAGACTAAAGCAGATTCTCCTTGAGAGCCTTACTCACCGCCCCTGCGAGGGAATGCACATGTAATTTTTCATAGATCTTGCGAACGTGGGCATTAACCGTATGAAACGAGATGTTCTCTTTATCGGCAACCATCTTGTAACTCAAGCCATCGACAAGTAAACCAAGCACATTCTTTTCGCGATCTGTAAGCGCGTACTGATTATTGGTGACTGGAGCCGATTGGAAAAATTTCAAGACCTTGAATGCCATGTTGGGCGACATCGGTGCACCACCCTGAACAACCTCACGAATGGCTAGAATAATTTTATCCGGATCAGATTTTTTGAGTAAATACCCTGACGCACCGGCCTTGATACTCTCAAAGAGATTGTCATCATCCTCAAAAACCGTCTGCATTAACACCATGACATCCGGGAACTTTGACTTAATCTTTTTAACACCCTCAATACCATTGACATTGGGCATTTGAATATCCATCAAAACAACCATCGGCCTCGTTTCCTCGATGTTCTTTAAAACATGAGTGCAATCCTCAAATATGCCGACCAGTTCCATGTCTTCATACATTTCCAACAGGTAGCATAAACTATCGCGACGATCCTTACTATCATCAAAAATGGCAACTCTAATCGACATACGCGTTGTTTTTTATTTAATTAAGTGCACATTCAAATAGACAACAAATCAACTGATATGGCTATCACTAATTGTAGCTATTTGCACCTCCAACTCCAGCCGTGTTCCATTTCCGGGCGACGTGTGTATGAAGAGCTTTCCATGCAATGATTCAGCGCGGCGACGCATGGTGGAAAGGCCGTTACCCCCGCTAGCTGTATCGATTTCAAATCCTACACCATTGTCGGCAATAGAAAGCACCAAAACCGGGCCTACTAGCCGAAGCATTACCGAAACTTCTGATGCTCCGCTATACTTGGTAATATTATTAATAGCCTCCTTGAAGATGAGGTAGATGTTTCGACGAGCCAACATCGTCGGCTGAATATTCTCAGTATACGGGTCGATATCATATTCCACTTGAATATCCAACGGCGACAACACTTCCCTAGCCTGCGATTTCATGCGGAAAACAATACTCTCTACATTATCATTTCTGGGATTGATGGCCCAAACGATGTCGCTCATTCGATCCATAATCTCCGTACTACTTTGATTAATGCGCTCAATCAATCGAACAGCCTCAGCCGGATCAGCATGAAAGCGCTTCTGGGCCGCACCACTGTATATGCGAATACTCGATAACGAAGCCCCAATGTCATCGTGTAAGTCAGAAGCAATGCGATCGCGCTCGGCGGATACCGCAGCCATGCGATGCTCAAGTGCGCGCAGCTCAAATGCAATCTCATTTTTTCGAAGTTGCTCTTCGTATTCCAACTTCGAAATTCGCTGTCGCTGTCGGTAGTAATTAAAAAATATGACAATGAGAATGACCAATACAACCGTTAGAATACCGAGGATAATAGCGATGGTACTGCGCAATCGAATTTGATTCTTTTGAGACAAATCCTGTTCCTTAGCCAATACCAGACGCTGGTTCTTTTCATAGTAATCCTTCAGAATACCCAAGCGCTGATTCTGCTGTTTGTCGATGAGATTTTTCTGAAGCTGCTTCCACCTGCGGACCAGATCGGCACCACGGTCAAGGGCTCTCAAGGAGATGCAGATATCAGACGCCGCCTCCAAAAACTCACTCCGCGCGTAATCGGTATTCAGCGGATTCTGCAGCTCAATCATGCCCATATCCATCCAATGATAAACACTGTCCGACTTTCCGGCGGCATTGCTACACTTCATAAGGGTGGTATACAGGGTGAGCACCAAATCGCTGTGGGCTGTTGACTCCACCTTAGCTAATCCGTAATGCGCATTCACCATCGAGCTATCGAATTCGCTCTTGTCCAACCAAGCCTCGGCCAGCATCCAAGAAATAATAGCCTCTCCCCTTACTTTCCCTCGCGCTTGAGCCTCCTCCATACCGAGCTGCGCATAATAAAAAGCGCTGTCGGGTATGTGCATCTTTAGAAAACACTCACCAGCGTTGGCAAGCACCTGGTAACGATAGCTCAAATATTCTCGCGTATGATCAATAGGTATTAACGGAATTGCCCGTCTGAAATGGATCAAGGCTTCGTCGTACTTGTCAAGATTAATGAAGAATAATCCCAGAATATTTTCGATACTACCGATGAGGGTGTCATTGTGCATTGCCTCTGCCAATTCCAAACTTCGGTAGGCGCTATTAAGACCCTGATCAAACAAGGCATTGTAATACATGATTTCAGCTTCGTAGCTCAACAAGTAATACAAATCCAAATCAGTATAGCTGACATTGGTTTGAGCAAATGCTTCGTTTAAAACATGTCCAGCCGAATCGTAAGCGCTTACCGCCATGAACTCCGTGGCGCGGTCAATGACGGCACCCACCGATTCCGTCACATTCAACGGCCTGGTTTGCCCCATTGCCTCATACCAAAGCACAAAGAACAACATCACAAGTATGATACTCACACGTTTCATAGTAGCCGAAGGTATAGTATCGTTATTTGAATCACGCAAAATGACAAATAATCGCTATAGATAACCAGTCACAAATGTCCCTAGAATTGTAGCACAATGAACATCCTCATCCGCACTATCCTTGGGTTCCTCGCCGGCCCCGGATCCATCTTATGGTATACAACACTTTTCGTTTTTCCTGCCTCAGCACAAACCGAGTCTACTGCATTTAACTTAACCGGAATGGCCGCATCTACGCCCTTTGCACGCGATTACCAGTCATTAACAATCAATCCTGCCAACCTCGATTTCGAAACCGGCTACGAACAGCGCAGCGCCCTTGGCTTGTTTGATTTTACGGCTTCTCTCCATACTGAACTTCTCACTAAGCAAGAGATCTTTGACAATCTGCTCAAAAAGGAAAAGACACCATTGAGCTATGAACAACAACTCGATCAGATTGATAGACGGACTATGAAGCAATCGGCTGTTGATATCGACTTCATGACCTTTGGCAACTCCATCCGAACGAAAAAATCCGGAACCTTTGCTTTTGGTATACGCAACCGTGTCGACTCTTACATGCAACTGGATCGGCAACTAACCGAGCTTATCTGGTTGGGAAATCAGTCATCCTATTTTGATTCACTTGTTATTGCCACCCAAAGCGGACGCGACAGCACAATCGCGCGTCCCGACCAGTTCAATCCCGACCAGTTCACAATCCTGCAGGCCTTTATCGCAGCGGACAGTGCACCCTCAGTAAAGGATATTTTAGGCGATTCTAAACTGGGCTTTACCTGGTATCGCGAGTTCGATGCAGCTTGGGGGAAACGCCTGCTACACAATAGACTCCTCGACTTTCACATCGGTATTGGCGCAAAATTCATGATCGGACAAGGCATTATCGAGGTGGATGGTAAAACCGGAGAAGCATTCAGCTCACTCTCACCCATTTTCAAATTTGATTATTCACAACTGGAGAATGCTCCGGACAACCCATCTGCGCTGGCAGAAAACGCCCCAAATCTCAAGCCCGTTGGCAAGGGCTTTGGTTTCGACTTAGGCGCCAGCTTGCTGGTGGTCGATCATTTCATTATCAATGCCGCCATCAATGATATCGGCAAAATGAGGTGGGATGGTAACGTGTATGAATTAGCCGACGGTAAGCTTACCGATTTGGACGGCCCAGGTCTGGAGTCGCTCGATTTCACTTCCCCGTTAAATAATTTCGACGGACTAGATGCACTATTGATTTGGAAGGGTGCAGAAACAAGAACCACACAACTGAATACGACGGCACGATTCGGTATCGGATACGAGCAGTTACAAAAGCTTCGCATTGGTTTTGACGTGGTCGCTCCGATGAACGACAACAGAGCCAATCTGCAGCGCGCCGTTTACAATGCCGGTGTAGAATTCACGCCGTGGCCGTGGCTGCATCTTCAATCGGGCTTCTCGTATGGTGGAAATTACGGCCCCCGCATGCCAGCAGGCATCTATTTTACAACCAACGAAGGAGCCTATGAGTTTGGAGTGGCCACGCGCGATCTTCTCACGTATTTCACCGATGAAAACCCGACACTTTCCATGGCTTTGGGATTCCTGAGATTCCGTTATTGACGCAAAACCAATGAACCTCATCTCGGCTTAGTTGTTTGAACTGCGTATGATTAATTTGACAAAATATCTAGCGCTCTATTTTCCCCTCATGCTTGCTTTTGCAGCATGTTCGCAACCCACATCTTCAACCCACAAACTACAACTAGCCACCATGACCGATCAATCAACCCCTACAGACAGCCTTGAAATTGCCACATTCGGAGCAGGTTGCTTTTGGTGTGTAGAAGCTGTATTCCAACAAGTCAATGGTGTTCTGAAGGTTGAAAGCGGATACGCAGGAGGACAAATAAAGAACCCTTCCTATAAAGAAGTCTGCACAGGCAGAACCGGCCACGCGGAGGTATGCCAAATTACGTTCGATCCTCGAATCGTTAGCTACAATCAACTCTTGGAAGTCTTCTTCGGAACACACGACCCCACTACACTTAATAGGCAAGGTGGCGATGCGGGCACTCAATACAGGTCGTCTATCATGTTTCACTCAGAGGCGCAAAAAGCCTCCGCAGAATTAGCTGTGCAAGCAGCAAATGCTAGTCTAAACTGGCCCGACCCTATTGTAACTGAAGTAGTGCCTTTGGATACTTTTTACCTCGCTGAAGATTACCACCTGGACTACTTCAACTTAAACGGAGAGCAACCCTATTGTCAAATGGTTGTGCGTCCGAAAGTGGAAAAATTCAAAAAGACCTTTTCCGAATACCTGAAAAAATAATCCTATTTGGTCGCTCTGTTGGGACGAATGATGATCTCACTAATCACACTACCTGCAGGCGATTCAATAGCATGCACGAGTTGATCGGCGATCATTTCTGGACGCAAACCTGCTGCAAAATAATCCTTGTATTGCTCTAGCATCTGCGCATTGGTGGTGCTGTCAATGAACGGGGTATCTACTGAGCCCGGACTGATGGTCGTAACACGGAGTTTATCCGACATTTCCAACCGCAAACTATCGCTGATGGCAATCAAAGCATGTTTCGTTGCACAATAAACTCCCGAGTTGGGAAATACCTGATGCGAGGCTAAAGACCCCAAGTTGATCACATGGCCTCTAGCCTCAATGAGCGAAGGCAAGGCTACATGAATACAATTGAGCACGCCCTTGATGTTGACATCCACCATCGTATGCCACTCTTCGATTTTGCCGCCCACCAAGGTGTCGAAATAACCCAGTCCGGCGTTGTTGACCAACACATCGATGGAACCATGTTTCGCCAAAAAGGCTTCGATGGCTGCCTTAACCTGAACGTAATCGGTAACATCGCATGGAATGGCCTGTGCGTTTGCTCCAAGTTCGCTAGCCAAGTGCTGCAATTTCTCAGCTGAGCGCGCTATCAATCCTACGCGGTGACCCTTTGCACACAGCATGCGCGCGGTGACCTCTCCTATTCCGGAACTCGCTCCGGTGATGATGATGTTCTTCATGCGCCAAAGATAGGGGGAGAGATTAGAGATGACGGATGACGGATTACAGATGACGGCTGAATCCGTAATCTGTAATCCGTCATCTGTAATCAAAAAAAACCAGGCCCCTTTCGGAGCCTGGCTTTGTTTATCAGTTTAAGCACAACAGGTCACATCACAACCTGCGGTATCGTTATTCAATTCAAACAGTGGTAGAACGTTGGGTATCCCCAATCACTCCCGCACAATTGAATTGCCTCAAATCTTTTAATGTTGATGCGAATCTTGCATCGCCGATCGTTAGAGTATGGCTTCTTTTTCATAGGTGAACAGAAATATTGTTAGGTCGAGTGGTTTAACGCGACCCCTCATTTAAAGGTTACACCCCTGCTTGATAAAATGTAAGAAACCCACTATAATGCTATACTCCTACAATCCTCTCTGCGATTTAAACGTTGAAAGTTGAAAGTTGAAGGTTGAAAGTTCACGTAAGCCAACCTGCAACCTGCAACTTTCAACCTGCAACCGAATCAACCGCCGATATTCAATGACCAGCGAAAACGTTTTCTGCCAGTTGCAACGACGCCTGAAAAGCGGTTGCATCTATATTCATCTCCACTCCCAAATGCTGCAGGTGCCCAACCATGATCTCGGTGGGCATATTGCCCGTGAGCTTGTCGGTAGCCATCGGACAACCACCCAATCCTTTTATCGCGCCGTCAAACCGCTTGCATCCTGCCTGAAGGGCAGCCTCCAGTTTTTCGATGCAACGATCGGGGGTGGTGTGCAAATGAGCGCCGAACTCTACCTGCGGCAAGGATGGTATGAGGGCATTGAATAAGGCCCCGATTGTGTCAGGTGTTCCTATTCCAATCGTATCGCTGAGTGCCAACATACGCACATCAAATTCTCTGTAAAGACGTTCACACCATTGCATGGCAAGCTCCGGACTCCATGCATCACCATACGGATTTCCAAAACCCATTGAAATGTAAACAACCAACTCCTTGTTGCTCTTCACACACAGCTCAGCGAGTTCACCAACTCTGGACAAGGACTCCTCTATTCCTGCATTGGTGTTGCGCTGCTGGAACGTCTCTGAAATGGAAAAAGGATAGCCCAAGAAATGTATCTCATCAAATGCAACCGCATCTTCTGCCCCGCGCATATTAGCCACGATTGCCAACAACTTAGTCTGTGTTTCAGACAACTCAAGTAAACGTAGAACCTCAGCTGTGTCTCGCATCTGAGGAATCGCCTTGGGCGAAACGAAACTGCCAAAGTCCAAAGTATCAAAACCAACCCTGAGCAATTGATTAAGATAACTCGCCTTTATTTCAGTGGGGATCCACTCGGATATGCCCTGCATGGCATCCCGAGGGCACTCAATGATTTTCACATCAGTCATGCCTCAAAAGTACTGCAGCAACAAAACAATCCGAAAGCCCCTATCAACACACAACAAAGCCAGAAGTGATTTGTAGAAACCCAATGCTGCAACTAGAAAGTTCTATTGGGAAGGCCTTCATTAGACTTGAGCCAAAGCTTTTGATACGCGCCCGCGCTATCGTATTGACGCGCTTGTTTCTCACTATCGAAATAGCGATTTCCCCGAGGATCATTTCCTACTCCAGCAAGATAAGCCCAATTACCCCAGTTGCTAGACACGTCATAATCTATAAGCTGCTCTTCAAAGTAGGCCGCCCCCAAACGCCAATCCAACTTTAAATCGTTACATAAATAGCTCGCCACAACTTGCCTTCCTCGATTGCTCATAAACCCAGTTTGCCGAAGCTCAATCATATTAGCGTCCACAAAATCAACCCCCGTATTTCCACTTATCCAACGATCCAAAGCGTCCTTGCTTTTGTTTTTGTTTTTGAGCGGCGGTTTACCTTGTATTCCACCTTCCAGAAAAAAATGGTGCTTGTGCTTCTTCATAGCGAATCGAAAATAATCACGCCAAATGAGCTCAAAGATTAGCCAATACGTTGAGTCATTGGCTTCGTACTCATCTTCATATTCATTGATCCGGGCAACAATTTCGCGGGGTGAAAGACAACCATGAGCAAGCCAAGGCGAAAACTTCGAGGAGTAATCCCCTCCGACTAAACCATTGCGTGTTTCCTTGTAAGTAGAGAGCAGTTTCGTCTGAAATGTATAATACTGCAATCGTTCCAAAGCCTTGGATTCACCGCCCACGAACTGCACAACTGCACGTGAATCGATTGGCTCCACCGTGTATCCCAACTCAGCGAGTGAAGGCACTTCCGTTGGACTCAGAGCTGGTGTACGAATTTCCTCTGGCACAGGCCACACAGAACGAATCGTCGATTCACGCTCTGCACGCTTGCGGAAATCTGTGAAAACCTCGGGGATGTCGCGCACACTGAAAGGCAAATCATTGGGGTGGTATAACGTACTCGTACTCACAATCGTCCACTCTATTCCAAGAGAACTCAGTTGTGATGAAATGTTTGACTGCAGCTGTAACTCCTCCGTGCCCACCTCCTTTTTCGCAAATACCTCTCTCACTTTATATTCCTGCGAAAGACGCGGAATAATTTCTGACGGATCTCCAAGAACAACCTGCAAGTGCGCGCCGAGGCTGGCCATAGAGCTACGCAAATCCTGCAATGATTCCAACAAAAACTGAATTCGGCGCGCCCCCATGCGTTTGAAGCCCCATTGCTCTTTCTTCATCGCTATCACATCTAAACAGTAGACGGGAACAACCGATTCGTACGCATTCAAAGCTTCTTGCAGCAATCCGTTATCGTGAAGCCTTAAGTCGGTGGTAAACCAAAGCAATGCAGTTTCTCGTTTCATACAAGTTGAAACACCAAGTGAAGCTTGAATGTTCGCATGTACTTTTGCCACATTATGCAAAATGCATCAAAACAAAGGTTCGAGGCGTCGAGTTTACACGAAATGGAATACGCCGCAAAATGTCTACTGGAGCACTTTCCTAGCGGTGGTCATTTTGCGGTCTATGGCGACATGGGAGCCGGAAAAACTACCTTTATTCATTGCGTCTGCCGATTGCTAGGCCTTCAATTTGCAGGAAGTCCCACGTTCTCCATTGTCAACGAATACACATTAGCAAACGGAAGCAAGCTCTTCCACTTCGACCTCTACCGTTTAGAGCATTCAAACGAGTTGACATCCATTGGATTTGAGGAATACCTTGAGAACGGCACATACGTTTTTGTTGAATGGCCCCAAATTGCCGGCAAGCATGCAGAAGCCATGCTAAGACTATCCATTGAGGATAACCAAGGAATACGCTCTGTTGAATTCTAGTGACTAATGAGCTGGCGCCTCAGTGTGTGAGGTATCGGTATGCGCTTCTCCCTTTATGTCAGCATTTGTGGTATCTGCTTGAGCCACCACTTCTACTTTTTTCAATGGTTCCACCGCTGCGCTTAATCGCTCTGCGGGGCCTTCAATTTTATGATTAAGGTTGGTAAACAGTAGTGAGACAGCAACTGTTGCCGGAAGAATAAGCCACAAAATGGTTTTTTCGTGCGAAGAATGGTTGGGGTCGTGGTTGGCCATGGGGTTTACATGCGGTTTAATTGGCCCAAAAGTAATGGAAACGTGGCTTACATCCTAAGTGTTTACTTTCAACATTAGATGGTCAAAAGCTATAACATTCGACATGCTATGGCAGCGAATAACGACCTATTTTTAGAAAGCGGAAAATCAAACTGCGAAACCATTATGGACAACAAACACGATGCTATGAAGGCCTTGGCCAAAGAAGCTGCGCTCATGCCACAAGAGGAAATGGTAGCAGCGCACAAACGCTATTCTCGACTTACTATAGGCATACCCCGTGAGACCTCCTTTCAAGAGCGTCGCGTGGCATTGGTTCCTGAAAGCGTGGCCTTGTTGGTCAACAACGGACACGACGTAGTGGTTGAAACCAACGCAGGAAAAGAGTCCAACTTTCAGGATCACGACTACAGCGAAGCCGGTGCGCGTATCGTTTATTCTCCTGAAGACGTTTTTAAAAGTGAGATTATTCTGAAGGTTGCGCCGCCAAGCATGGCCGAAATCGAAATGATGCCCGGAAAGCAACACCTCGTTTCCGCGGTGAATTTACCCACCCAAAAAGTGGAAACTTTTCAAGCGCTATCAGCAAAAAAAATTACAGCCGTCGCTTGGGATTATATCAAAGACGAGACAAACATTTACCCAGTAGTAAGAGCAATGGGTGAGATTGCTGGAAACACAGCTGTGCTCATAGCCGCCGAATACTTGAGCCACTCTAGCGGAGGACAAGGACTAATGTTCGGTGGGATTTCTGGCGTAAAACCCACAGAAGTCGTCATACTTGGGGCCGGAACTGTAGCTGAGTTTGCCGTGCGCGCAGCCTTGGGTCTTGGAGCATCCGTGAAGGTCTTCGATAACAGCACCTATAAACTCCGTAGACTCCAAAACGATATTGGCCATCGTTTATGGACCAGCACCATTCAACCCTCCGAGCTTCGTAATGCCCTTGACACCGCTGATGTGGCCATCGGAGCTATGCACGCCCGTCGAGGAAGAACTCCAGTTGTGGTGACCGATGATATGGTGAGCAACATGAAATATGGCAGTGTGATTGTCGACATCAGTATAGACCAAGGAGGCTGCTTCGAAACCTCTCGCGTAACAACGCACGACAAACCTGTGTTTAAAGAGCACGGCGTAATTCATTATTGTGTGCCAAACATCGCTTCACGTGTGTCGCGCACCGCCAGTTATGCGCTTAGCAACATTTTTGCGCCAACCATTTTATCGATTGGTGACGAAGGTGGCATTGTAAATCTTGTGCGCCAGCAAGAAGGATTTAGACACGGGGTATACATGTACAATGGCACGCTGACCAATGAGAATATAGCAAACCAGTTCGAACTGCCCTGGAAAGACTTGAACCTTCTGCTCGCAATATTTTAATTCGATTTAGGCCCTCAAGGTTGCATTCAATTTCTCTGACAATGCAGTTTGAATGCGCGTCATGATTTGATCGACCTGTTGGTCTGTCATTGTCTTGGTTGAGTCTTGCATAGTGAAAGAAACCGCATAGGATTTTTTGCCTATCTCGAGATTTTTTCCTTCGTACACATCAAACAGATTTACCTCACGTAGCAATTTGCGTTCGGTATCAAATGCTACCTTTTCAATATCAGCATAACGCACTGCCTTGTCAATGAGCAACGAAAGATCGCGACGAACGGCAGGGAACTTTTCAGGCTGGCGATACACTACGCGTTTTGCAGGAATTGCTTTCAAAACAGCGTCCCAACTCAATTCAGCATACCATACTTCTTGCTTTACATCGAACGCTTTCAGCACCGAAGACTGAAGACCTCCCATGGTGCCCAATTGAATTTTCCCCATACTCATCTCAATAGCGTCGGTATGAAACGCATGTTCTATCGATTTATATTGAACTCCCGTTATTCCCAAAACAGCAAACACACGCTCTATGGCCGCTCGTAAGTCGGCGAAGGAAACTGCATCCGATGCATTGTTCCAACTTTCTGGCAATCGACTACCAGTGACGACAATGGACACTCTTCGCTCCTCGTGGTAGGCGCCGTTATACTTGTTGTACACTTTACCGAACTCAAACAATCTCAAATCCGGATTCTTGTGATTCTGATTTAACTCAACAGATTGCATCGCACCATACAACAGCGATTGACGCATGATTGACAAATCACCACTGAGAGGATTGAGTATTTCCACGGCCACGGCCGCCGACTCCTCTCGCAAATTCAACTGTTTTTTACTCGACAAACTCATCGACTGCATTTCATTAAAGCCAACCGAGGCGAGCATATCTGAAACACGGTGCTGACAATTTTCAGCATCGGGCTGAGTCGACTTACTGAGCGAGGCAGTCATTCTCGAAGGTAACTCAATGTTGTTGTATCCATAGATGCGTAGGATCTCCTCCACCACATCGGCCTCGCGCTGCACATCGGCCCGATAAAGTGGCACCTCCAAGGTGAGGCCCTCCTCTGATTCTCCAGTAATACAAATCTCAAGATCATGTAATATGGAACGAACAGTTTCTGAAGGAATTTCCTTGCCTATGAGGGTCGTGCTGCGCTTCCAATTAAAGTCAACCTTATGCGATGTCGAAAAATCATTCCTAACATCAAACACCTCCGAGGCGACTTCCCCTCCGCACTCGGCGATAATCAATTGCACTGCGCGATGCAAGGCCCATAAGACCGCATGCGGATCGCAGCCGCGCTCAAAGCGGAAGCTAGAATCAGAATGTATGCTCTGGCGCTTGGATGTCTTTCGCACAAAGACAGGATGAAAGTATGCGCTTTCCAAAAACACTTCCGTCGTGCCCTCAGCAACTCCACTATCCACGCCTCCTAAAACACCCGCAATACACAAGGCACGAGTATCATCCGCAATCACAAGATCTTGGTCGGTGAGTGTGCGTTCCACACCATCCAGTGTAACAATCTTTTCACCTTCAGCTGCCAGACGCACACATACCTTACGCCCCTTTATAAGAGCTGCATTGAACGCATGCATGGGCTGACCTATTTCATGTTGAATAAAATTGGTGATGTCTACCACATTGTTGATGCTCCTTTGACCAATTGCAGCAAGCCTTTCCTTCAACCACTCGGGCGATGGTCCCACATTTACATTGCGCAACAACACACCCGCATAACGCGGACAGGCCTCTTGGTTATCCACTTGCACATCGAACGCAGCCACATTCGTTGCCGATGCCATCGCAGAAACCTCTGGCTTCAATAGCACAGAATTGGCAACTACTTTTCCACCGCTATTGCGCAGAG
>CAMBPD010000008.1 GCA_945869405.1 Chryseobacterium gleum
ACACGACCGCACTTTTCGCGAAATGCGCTTTGTCGAGTGTTGTTTGAGCTAGTGCCCGCAAGAGAAATACCCAAAGGATGTTTGGTTAGCCTTTGAGCTGTTCATATGTTTTTTGCTAGATTGTTTGGCAGATTACACGTCCTTTCCTACACTTGTGTTAACTAAACTACTGAGGGCGGTTCTTTTAACCGCTTACCACTAATCAATAATTGCCGTGAATACTCCAATCGAAAACAGCCAAAAGCCTGAAGAGTTAAACGACTTACAGGCTAAAATCGAGATTTTGGAAGCCGAGAAGTCCAAATTAGAAACCGAGTTGAAATCGCGCGAGGAAATGATGAGCAACCTCCTTTCATACATCCAGTCTTCGAAATAAGCTCGCTTTTAGTTTTAATTGCATTCGTGTGAAATCTCCGCAATCTTGGAGTGTGTCCATGTCTTTATCTGAATGTTTAATTTTTCTTGTCAGGTTATAACAGCCCATTCATTGCCTTAAGTTAATTCTCAAATGCGTCAGGCGTTTGGTTTACTATGGAATAAATGGAATAATTTATTCCACTCACACAAGCACCTTGCTTCGTTTCTTTGTCCCCATGGAGTCAACAACAGACATGATAGCCACTGCTGCAGCATTCGTAAACAGCACAGGGAGTCACATTTTTCTAACGGGTAAAGCGGGCACAGGTAAGACAACCTTTCTGCGCAGTTTGGGCGAACGCACGCACAAACGTTTTGCGATTGTAGCGCCAACAGGCATTGCCGCGCTCAATGCTGGTGGAGTAACCATACATTCTATGTTTCAGTTGCCACTAGGAACGTTCTTGCCTGATAGAACACCCTCCGGTCAGTTTGCCTCAGATGCCAATATTTACACACAGTATACGCTCTCGCGAAAGCATCCCATTAGTGCCTTAAAAAAGCAGGTGCTGCGCAGCATAGATCTGCTCATTATTGATGAGGTGAGTATGCTCCGCGCCGATGTGCTCGATGCCATCGACTACCGCATGCGCAGTGTGCGAGGCAATTTCTCTCGTGCCTTCGGAGGTGTGCAGGTGCTTATGATTGGTGACCTGTTTCAATTGCCGCCCATCGTGAAAGACCATGAATGGGGCTTACTCAAGCGGTATTACCACAGTGCATTTTTCTTCGAAGCTAAAGCGATGCAAGCCGAAGGATTTGTATACATCGAATTGGATAAAATCTACAGACAGACAGACGATCGTTTCATCAATGTCCTTAATCACTTGCGTGAGAATGCGGTTTCTGCCGCCGATATCGCTTTGCTCAATGAATACTACAATCCAAGGGCTGCGCAGGAAGATGGGGTAATTACACTTACCACACACAACTACAAGGCCGACGAGATGAATCTGGCGCAGCTGCGCAAATTGGCGGGAAAGTCGTTTATCTACCAAGCGGCTATTGATAAGGATTTCCCGGAGTCGATGTACCCTTTGCCACAGAAGCTTGAACTCAAGGAAGGTGCGCAAGTCATGTTTGTGCGCAACGACAGCAACGGCGGTAAGTTCTTCAACGGGATGCTCGCCACTGTTAGTGATTTGGACGAAAATTCGATTAGCGTGCGCGTAATCGATAGCGGACTTGTCATCATTGTGCCGCGCGAACAATGGGAGAATAAAAAGTATTCAGTGAGTGCCTCCACCCGCGATCTCGATGAAGAAGTAGTGGGCACGTTCAGTCAGTTTCCCATTAAGCTAGCTTGGGCGGTAACGGTGCACAAAAGTCAGGGCCTTACATTTGATCGTGCGGTGATCGACGTCGGCCAGGCATTCGCATCTGGTCAGGTCTATGTGGCACTTTCCCGGTTAAGATCACTCGACGGATTGACACTCAAAACACGCATTGACCCATCGGTCATTAGCAATGACTCCTTGGTGGTGAACTTCTCTCAGTCGAAGCATGCCTCCGATAAGCTTCAGCAAATACTCAACGATAGTCGTATACACTACATGCATGATCTTGTGGCAGCTACCTTCGAGTTCGTTTCTCTTGTGCGCGAACTCGAACACGTAGTTAAGGAAGAAGATACCTCGGGTGAGTTCGACGACGAGAACATGCAACCCGTGCTCACGACCATCATGAACGCTCTTCGCGCTGAGGTCATCAACACCCAACGATTTGTGCAACAACTGCAAACTGTTTTAAGACAGGATGAACGCGATACCCTGCGCACAAGGTTGGATAAGGGAAGCAGTTATTACATGCAATTGCTGAGCGAACAGATTGCAAAACTTCTCCTGCACCATCAGCAAATGATGTGGGTGAGCTCTACCAAGACCTATATGAATATGCTTGGAGAGGTCGATCAGTTGCTCATGAAGAAGTACGAGGATATTGATAAGTCGGCGATAATTATAAATGGGCTCATCAGTCGAGATGAGTTTATAGATGTCTCGGTGATTGATAAGCGCAGAAGCTCTTTGCGTTTGCGATGGGTAGAGCAAGCACGTCTGCAGTTTCAAGAGCGACGTGCAACGGAAGTGGAAGTTGGTACCAAGAAAGAAAGAAAACCACGAGCTTCCAAGCGAACCGATCGCACGAGTAGGTCTGAGAAGCCTGATACGGTTGCTTTATCGTTGGGGCATTTTTTGGAAGGAAAATCGCTTGAAGAGATTGCTGCATTGCGTTCATTGGCGGTGTCAACCGTCGAGAATCATTTGACCAAGGCCATCGCCGCAGGGCAGTTAAAACTCGAGTCGTGGGTTCCCACTGATGAAAGCGCACTTATTGAAGGCGCTATTCGTGAGCACGGTGCTGAAGGGCTGAAGCCTGTCTTTGATGCTTTACAGGGCAAATACTCCTATGGCATCATTCGCGCAGTTGGGGCTTCATTGTAGCTTATGCCGCCAGTGATTTAATACCTCAACCACTTCCACAACTCCTTATACGACGGCTTCTTGCCATACATGAGTATGCCCACCCGATAGATTTTGGCGGCAAGCCAAACAAAAAAGAAAATGGTAGCAACTAGGGTAACAATGGAAAGAAGCTTCAAACCAATCGATACGCCTATCGCCGTCTTCACCATCATCACAATAGGCGAGGTGAAGGGCACAATTGCGAAGATAGTACCGATGCTACTCTCCGGATTTTCAATCATCATGGTCGATACGATGTAGCCGAATACCAGCGGCAACGTAACGGGCATCATGAACTGTTGCGTGTCGGTTTCATTGTCTACACTTGCCCCAATGGCAGCAAACATGGATGCGTATAACAAATAACCGCACACAAAAAAGACAAGGAATGAAAGAACTACGTCGGTCCATGGAACCTCTTGGATCACAGCGAGAATATCTGTTTGCATGCTGGCGGCGTCTGTCTCGTCCGACATGTTTTGAGCTTCAATGATGCCTCCGCTATCTATCATAGCAAGTTGCTCTTTTTGCTTTTCAAGCAACTGTTTTTGCATGGCTCCTACACCGAAAGCAGAGATGGCTGCTGTAAGCCCAACCCAAATCAAAAACTGTGTAAGTCCTACCAATCCTATACCGATGATCTTACCCATCATCAACTGAAACGGCCTTACACTAGAGATAATTACTTCCACAATGCGGTTGGTCTTTTCTTCCATTACACCGCGCATCACTTGCACTCCATAAAAGAAAATGAAAAAATAGATGATGAGCGCAAACCCAAATCCAATCATCGCTTTTACAGAGGTAAGATCTTCCTTGTCACCAGCACTGGGCTTAATCACATTGATGTCTACCGATTGACGTATGCTTTTGTAGGTTTCAATGGAGATGTTGTTTTTTTTCGCGCGATACAATTCGAAGGCATCCTCTATGTCGCTGGCAATACGGTTTTGGATGGACATGCTGGGCGTCTTCTCTGCAAACATCTCAACCTTCCCATCGGTGTACGAAATTTCAGACAATTGAATTACTGCTGTGTAAACCCCTGATTCCAGTTCTTGCTTCGCGTCTACCGCACCCTTTCGGAAATCATACGATAGTTTTTCGGTGCTCCGAAAACGGGGCCGATCAACGCCGGCTTGCTGGTAAACTAGAATTTCATCTTCAAGGAGGTAGCCCAAATCGTCGGCCAAAAGGATATGGTGGTGCGTCGTGTCGCTTGCTGCCAATAATGCAACCCCTACGATAAGTCCCCCAAAAATAATAGGGCCTAAAATGGTCATAATCAAAAAGCTCTTCTTTTTGACCTTGCTCAAATATTCGCGTTGGATGATGAGGAGTGTCTTATTCATGGGTAGCATTGAATTGTTGTACTGCTTGAATGAAGATCTGCTCCATATCGGGAACAAGCTCATTCACAGCTTGAATATTCACATGGGGTAGCAAGGATTGCAATAACTCATTGAGCGTGCGACCATGCAAAAGCTTTATCTCTGCGTATGACTCAGTGTTAGAGTTCACTGTGCGCAACAACTCAAACTCTGCCCACAAGCCAATACCAATGTCCAAAGCGGCTCCTTCGAAATCGACACGATAGGTTTGTGTGCGAAAGCGTGATTTGATTTCTTTCACAGATCCTTCTAAAATCACTTGCGATCGATTGATGAGTGCAATGTTGTCGCAAAGCGATTCAACGCTTCCCATGTCGTGTGTTGAAAGTATTATGGTGGCTCCTTCATCCTTCAATCGTAGCATCTCCTGCCGAATCAGTTCTGCATTGATGGGGTCAAAACCGCTAAATGGCTCATCGAGTATAAGCAACTTGGGCTTGTGCAATACTGTGGTGATGAACTGTACTTTTTGAGCCATCCCTTTCGAGAGATCCTCTACTTTTTTGTCCCACCAACTCGTTATTTCAAACCGCTCAAACCATTCCTTCAATCGAGTGCGGGCTTCTCGTGAAGAAAGTCCTTTCAACTGTGCCAGGTACATGCATTGCTCACCGACATTCATCTTTTTATACAGGCCACGCTCCTCAGGCAGATAACCGATATGCTCTACATCGCCCGGCTGCAGAGGCCTTCCTCCGAAGAGCACTTCCCCTTGGTCGGGACCAGTGATTTGGTTGATGATGCGTATGAGCGATGTTTTACCGGCTCCGTTGGGCCCCAGTAATCCAAATACACTATTCTCTGGAACAACGATGCTAACATCGTTCAGAGCCTTGTGTTTCGCATAGGATTTATGAATGTGACGGGCTTCGAGAGCGTTCATTGGGGTAGGTACAAAATTCAAATTACAAAGGATGTTATGGAGCGCTGCTCTTTTTACTTCAAAGAATCGAGAACCCCCGCTACGATGTAGTCAAGTTGCTCGTGGGTGAGTTCAGTGTGCATAGGAAGTGAAATCACATTGTGTGAGAGTGTTTCCGTGACCGGGAAATCTCCCTCTTTGTAACGTGCATCCGTGTAGGCCTTCTGCATGTGCATCGGCACAGGGTAGTATACCATAGAGGAGATTCCTTTCTCTTGAAGTGAGGCCTGAAGTGCAGTGCGATCAACTCCGCACAACACGAGTGTATATTGGTGAAAAACGTGCGTGCTCTTTGGGTCGCGCACTGGTATGGCTAGTTTCTCGTGACCGGCAAACGCCTTGTCGTAATGAACCGCCGCACGCTGGCGATTGGCGATATACTCATCGAGTTGGGCCAATTTCACATTGAGCACCGCTGCTTGAATAGTGTCTAGGCGAGAATTTACTCCAATGCTATCATGGTAGTAGCGCACCTTCATGCCATGGTTGGAGATGACGCGAAGCTTCTCTGCCAGCGCATCATCGTTGGTAAACATGGCGCCACCATCTCCGTAGCAACCTAAGTTCTTGGATGGAAAGAAACTGGTGGTTCCCACGTTGCCCATCGTACCGGCTTGCTTGCGTGTGCCATCACTAAAAGTATATAGGGCACCAACAGCTTGGCAATTATCTTCAATTACCGCAAGATTGTGTTTCTGCGCTATGCGCAGAATGCTCTCCATGTCGGCGCATTGACCAAAAAGATGAACAGGTACAATCGCTTTTGTTTTAGGGGTAATAGCATTCTCCAGAGAAACGGGATCGATGTTGTATGTGCCAGGCAATGCATCTACCAATACGGGGGTGAGCTGCAATAAAGCAATCACTTCAACAGTGGCCACGAAGGTGAACGAAGTGGTAATTACTTCATCACCGGGCTTGAGGTCGAGCGCCATCATAGCTATTTGCAAGGCATCTGTTCCGTTGGCACAAGGTATCACATGCTTTACATCCATGTACTTTTCCAACGAGGCTTGAAATTCTTTTACTGCGGGTCCATTGATGAAGGCAGTGTTCTCCACCACATTTAAAATGGCTGCATCAATTTCCTGCTTCACTTTGAGATATTGGGTCTTTAGATCGACCATAGGAATATTCATCATACTTCAATAGGCTTTTTTGGAGCGCCGAAGATACTATGAATTGCAGCCGCACGGAAGGGCTGGGTTGTCTACAAACGATTAAAATCTTATCGCCAAAACTTGATGAGTAGAATCTCAATTGCCAGAAATATGAGCGACCAAACAATGAGGCTAAGCCAGAATTTTTGACCATCCTCTATAGTTGCCGCCCCGAGGGCTACCGACTCAATGTCGCCGGCTAACACAGACCAATTTGTGAGCCCAAGCGATTTCAGTTGGTCTGTGAATGAGGTAATGTCCATGGTCTTGTTGTAAGACTCCGTGCGATTGTAATTAAAGGCCAACGGCTGCACTGCATTGCTGCCCCAGTTTAGCATATAGTTGCCCGCTGTTCCTAGGTCGCTGCGCACATACACTTCTACTTGGTTGCCTGCATTGCGATGCTCTGGTATGACCTCTGAATTCGTCAATAGGTTGGCGAGTCTAAACGTCTCCTCTCCGTTCATCTGAATATTTCGTAGCACAATGGCTTCTTCACCTCCTAGCACATAGCTCAGTTGCGCTGTTGGTTGAGAGAATTCTGCCATGCGCACCAGAGTAGCAGGGAAAAAAGCATGCTGTGTGAAGTTAGTTTCCTCCAAAGCAAGTGAAACGCATGAGAAATAAAGTCGACCATGACCTATCGACGCCGAAACTAAAAATGAACTCCCGTTTTGAAGGGTAAGCATAGGCTCTGCCAATTGAGCTGTCGAAAGGGTGAGGTTGTAGTAAAGTGTCGCTGTCGGCAGGTCGATGTTGCCCGCGCTTCTTTGAAAAGCTTCTTTGAAAATGTAGTGCTCATAGTTCACGGTGGTCACAGGCGACGGAGTGTTCATCTTTCCCGCGATTTGGCCTGCCTTCCATAGTGCAAGTGCGGCGTTGTATTCATTGAGAATAATTTCTGTAGCAGGAATAACCAATACGCTGCCGCCCGACTCCATGAATTTATTGAGCTCACTTACCAAGCCAGAAGATAGCGAGCGTAGTTGGTTGATCACAATCATCTGCTGACCCGCAAACCGACTGTAGTCGATGGCACTTTCAGGCAGGCTCGTCCACTCGTAAAAAGGATCATCAGAAAATACAGCTCTCACAGCTTGCGTCGCAGCCAATGTGCCTGCAATTTCCATCACTCGAATGCGCTCGGCTACGGTGTAACTGAAGTAGTAGGCATCATCTTTTGTAATAGATGCATCATCTATCGACAGTGAACAATGCTTGAATCCAGCCTCTGTATTGGTGTATGTAATATCGATAGTGCTGGTGGATGATGCCGGAAGGCTAGCGGTGGCAACGCTTTTTTGAGTGCCATTAATTACCAGTTGCAGCGGCATCGACTCGATGTCTTCTTCGCCTGTATTTACTATCCGTGCATGCAATATTTCGGGTTGATTTATTTGACGAACTGGGGTTTCAAACCAGACCGAATCGATAAATACATTGGCTTTTATTTCAGGGAGCTCGGGCACCACGGTAACGCGCATCGTAGTATCATTTACTACTTTCTCGAGATCCGTCACTGAGGCTTGTAAATCGGTGAGCACGAACGATTGGCGCTTTTCAAGGCCAGAGGTAACTAAAGCGTCGCGCTGCCTAATTACGATCTCGCTAAGCTTGCGGCTGGCAGGCGAGAGGTCAACTTCTTGAATGAGTGAGGTCATCTCTTCCTTGCTGACAAGCCGTTGATGCCGACCTTCAAAATCGCCTGTCAAAAGTTGAAATTTGTCGGAAGGAGAAAACGACTCTACGATTTCCAAGGCCTTGTTCTTTGCCAAGTCAAGCATAGCTCCATCTTTTCCTGCTCCCTGCATACTAAAGGAGTTGTCGATGTACACGGAAACGGCAGTGTCGCCCGGCTTTTCAGTTGCGCCTGGCTTGGGAAGGTAGGGCTGCGCAAATGCAAGCACAATCGCTGCCATGGCCAGCATGCGACTAGCCAGAATGAGCAGATGTTTTAATTTGCGTTTGCTTTGCGTTTCTTGCTTAATCTCTTTCAAAAAATCAACGTTCGAAAAATACACTTTCTTGAACTTTCGAAAGTTGAATAAGTGCACGATGATGGGTATCGCAGTAGCGGTTAAACACCAAAGCATTTCTGGATGCACAAATTTCATAGGTGCCGCGAAGATAACAGCGGGAGACTGTTTCAGTTAGCTGCTCTTCGGAAAATTGGTTAATCGCGCTTGAAATAAAATCGCAGGAGTATAGAAGTGTAAACTCATTCACACAAATCGTCACAACACCCGACCACGCAACGTCATGCCTAGCACAGGACTGTTTTTTGATTTGGATTGCCAATTTTCAGAAGTGAACGAGGTGTCTTCATCGGTGAAAATAACGCTTACGGAAACATTCGAGTCTTCGCTTATAGGGTGCGCGTCCAAGCCCAATACGTGCTCCGGACCAGAGGTGAACTTCTCAATGATTTCTTGGGGTGTCATATGTTTCTCGAGCGCTGTAAAAGCAGTGCAGAAGGTCGACTCAAGGGAGCTGATCCCGAAAAAGGCGTCGTCAAATTCGCGTACTTTGTGCTCCACATCTTCCGGACAATGATCGCTCACAATAGCGTCTATCGTGCCATCTTTCAGTCCGGCGATGAGCGCCCTGCGTTCTTCTTTGCCTCTAAACGGAGGTATAACCTTGAAGTTGGAATCGAATGTTCTCAGGGAGTCATCAGTAAACAGCAGTTGATGGGCCGCAACAGCACACGTCACGTGCAAGCCATCGCGTTTCGCTTTGCGAATCATCTCAACACTTCGTGCAGATGAGACTAGCATGAAATGCAACTTGCCGCCGCAGTAGCGCAACAATTCAATATCGCGTTGAACGCGTATTTCTTCGGCAAGGGTTGGAATGCCTTTCATGCCGAGTGAAACGCTGACTTCTCCTTCGTGCATTTGTCCATTTCCGTTTACTCCGCGATCCCATGGCAGCACCAGTATGCGTCCGCCGAAATTCTGAGTGTACTCCAGTGCGCGGCACATAAGTTCTGTGCTAATGTCTCCGCGGTCGTCGCTGAAACCAACAGCTCCTGCCTGGTGCATATCAAACATTTCGGCAAGCTGCTTTCCTTCTAATTTTTGAGAGAGGCCGCCAAGTGAAAGAAGTTCGCACCCAATTTCTGAATGTCCTTTTAGGAAGTGAACAGCCGATTTAGTATCAACCGCAGGCAGGGTAGAGGGCAAAAGCGCAATCCGCGCGTAGCCTCCTCGTCGTGCAGCTTTTTTTAGACTAATAAAGTCTTCTTTAAACTCTGCTCCTGGCTCACCGCCGCGAGCGGAAAGATCCGTCCAACCCCTCGAAACAATACAGCCTTTCCCATTGACGGTTTTCGCCTTGGAATCAGTTATTTCGTTTGCGATGGAAAGAAGGCGATTACCTTGAACTAGTACATCACGTTTTTTGCCATGATGGCTGGAGGCAGGATCGTGAATCAGCGCTGACTTCAGAAGGACTTTAATCATACTGAAGCGCGAAAGTAAGCATAAAGTCAGATCAGCGAAACATCACTCGTTATCAAGCTCTGTGCGGAGCGTTCGTTTTGCGTTGGTAATTAAGCGGCTGAGATGGTAACGGCGTAATTTGATTAGGCCATTCCTTGAGGTCCGCCAAAACCCATACCCATTAGCGGATCTTGCCCTGGGGAATCTTTTATAGCGCCGTGCTGTGATTCGTATTTATTGATGTTTTCCATCAACGCTTTCATCAGACGCTTGGCGTGCTGCGGTGTAAGAATAATGCGCGATTGCACTTTTGCCTTTGGCACACCGGGCATCATGCGCACAAAATCAACAACGAATTCGGCGGGTGAATGGGTAATAATAGCAAGGTTGGAGTAGGTGCCCTGGGCCACCTCTTCATTCAATTCAATATTGAGTTGCTGATTGTTTTCGTTTTTAGTACTCATGGCTGCTAATGTTATAATATCTCGAGTAATTCAAGAAGCGAATGTAATGTATATGTAGGCTTGTAGTTATGGCGCACAGGGCCGTTTCCATTGTGTGCGTTTACTTCGTTTTGCTCCATTTCTTTCGTTGATAGGTATGCTTGATCAATCCCAAAATCGCGCGCTCCCAAAATATCAGCATCCCAGTCGTCGCCAATCATGAGTGACTCTTCTTTAACCGCCCCCGCTTTTTCGAGGGAATACTGGAAGATGTCGTTGTGTGGTTTGCGCACTCCAACATGCTCGCTATTGATGATGTGTTGAAAGTATCCCTCGAGCTTGGCCGCCTGCATCTTGTGACCCTGCACCTCAAAAAAACCATTGGTGATGATGTGCATGTGGTATCGGCCCTTGCAATGGTTCAATACCTCATGAGTACCCTCCATGGTGAGCGGTTGGCGCGGCGCTACCTCGAGGAAGTCGAGGGAAAATCTATCAATGAAATTCGATGATGCAACATGATTTATATCCGAGAATGCCCGCTCGAATCGCACATAACGCAACTCCTCTTTCTTAATCTTGTCTTGGCGATACAGGGTCCACACATGATCGTTGTGGTGATGGTATCGAGCGTAAAAAAGCTCGAAATCAAGATGGCCAATTTCCTGATGGTGCTGGGTGAATAATTCGGTCATGGCAGCGCGCGTGTTCCGCTTTAAATCCCATAGCGTGCCATCCAGGTCGAAGAATAGATGCTTGTACGTTTTCAAAATGAGAGTCCTATTTTTTTCATTCCAAAGGCAATCGAGGATAAGGCAATGCTCCAAAGAAAAAACCCGAAGATCATTTTAGGTAATGTATTCGGATTGTGTCGGTATAGTTTGGCCGCAAGCACTGAAGCTATGGGTACAGAAATAAGCACAGAAATAAGCATCAGTCCGTTTATACCCCAGCGTTTTTTTATGCGAATGAACCAGCGGTTGCGCCGATTGAAAATTTTGCGTTTGGTATTGAAATGATGACCAAGCCAATTGAAGATAAATTCTCCGAAGTGGAAGAAAATGAAGACTCCTAAGGCTGCTCCGGTTGATGAGATGGTAACTACTTCAAGGAATGACCAATCTTCGCCCGCATCGGGTTTCAACGTCATACCGAACGGTACAAACAGAAATTTTACAATGGCAAATAACCACCACCCTAAAACTTTGAGGAAATAATCGATTATCATTCTTTTTTGCCGAAGGCTAAATCGCCAGCATCACCCAAACCTGGAACGATGTAGGAGTGAGCGGTCAATTCAGTGTCTATAGCTCCAATCCAATAGCGCGTGCTTTCAGGTAGCTTACTACGAAGATGTTTTAATCCGGTTTCAGAGGCGATAATGGAGGCGATATGTATGTTCGCCGGTTTGCCGCGCTGCATGATTTTTTTGTACACCTTCTCAAGTGAGAATCCGGTGGCAAGCATCGGGTCGCAGAGGATGAGATCTACCCCGTTGATAGGCGGCGCGCTTACATAGTCTACCTCGATTTCGAAGTTGCCTGCCGCATCGTGTTTGCGGAAAGCAGCCACAAATGCAGAATCAGAATGATCAAAAATATTCAGCATTCCATGGTGCATAGGAAGGCCTGCTCGCAGAATGGTGCAAAGCATGGGAGAACTTTTGGGTAGACTTATTTCAGCCATACCTAGCGGCGTTGTTACTTCTTTAGCGCCGTAGTCAAGCGACTTCGAAATTTCATATGCCATTAGTTCGCCTATGCGTTCAATATTGCGGCGAAAGCGCATCGAGTCCTTCTGGATGTTTTCATCTCGAATCTCAGCCATAAATTGGTTGAAGATTGAGTTTTGCTTGTTGAATTCGTATACCATTCTGGGAATTTTGTAGCGCAAGTTAATGCGAGATGGAGCATGCCAATAGAACATCACGCAGTCGGTGGCTATAGCCGATCTCATTGTCATACCAACCAACCACTTTTACCATGTTCCCAATTACTGAGGTAAGTTGAGCATCGAATACACAGGATGCAGGATTGCCTACGACATCGATGGATACAATTGGGTCGTTGGTGTATTCTAAAATTCCCTTCCATCTGTTTGCAGAGGCCAACTCGAAAGCTTGATTGATAGCAGAAATATTCAGTGGATTACGAACGTTGCACGTTATGTCGGTAAGAGAACCGTCGGGTACAGGAACGCGGAATCCACAACCTCCCATCTTCTCAAAGAGGTGAGGGAAAACACGCGTTAGTGCTTTGGCTGCACCTGTGGTAGTAGGTATGATAGAAAGTGCTGCGGCTCGGCCTCTGCGCAAATCCTGGTGAGGCGAGTCGTGAAGGCGCTGGTCGCCGGTGTAACTATGCACAGTGGTGATGTAGCAGCTTTCAATGCCGCAAAGCTCATCAAGCAGCTGTATCATAGGAGCTGCATTATTGGTAGTACAGGATGCGTTAGAGATAATTAAATCGCTGGCAGTTATCTCTTTGTCGTTGATCCCAAACACAATTGTCTTTATGCTCTCATCCTCAGGTGGCACACTCAACACAACTCGCTTTGCCCCTGCAAGGAGGTGTCCGCGCAGCGACTCAGTAGTCTTAAACTGGCCAGTACAATCTACAATTATTTCTGCGCTGCACTCACCCCATGGTATGGCCTGTGGCTGGGTGTGTGCGAAAAACGGAATTCGTTTGTCAGCGATAAAAATGGCATCGCCACTCGCTGTTACAGTGGTCTTTGTGCTTCCATGCACTGAATCGTATTTGAACAAATGAGCCATTACGCGAGGCCCTGCTAAGTCATTGACCCCGACAACTTGAAAACGATTATCATGAAGCAATATGCGGGTCAATGCCCTTCCTATACGACCGAAGCCGTTAATGCCAATTCGAATGGGGTTCATACTAAGCGGTGTCGACTAGAATAAGTGCTTTTCGGCATGGTAAGAGGAGCGAACCAAAGGACCGCTTTCAACATAGCGAAACCCTTTGGTAAGAGCATATTCTCTATACTCAGCAAATTTCTCAGGTGTTATGAAGGCTGCAACAGGAATGTGTTTCGGAGTGGGTTGAAGGTATTGACCAAGCGTGAGCACGTCCACGTGAACAGCAGCCAAGTCATCAATCGTTTCGTAAACTTCTTCTTCGCTTTCTCCAAGGCCAAGCATGACTCCACTCTTCGTGCGCATTCCACCTTGCTTGAGACGCAATAGCACCTCGAGGCTCCGGTCATACTTTGCCTGTATGCGCACTTGTTTGGTAAGTCTCCTCACGGTTTCCAGGTTGTGAGATACTATTTCAGGGGCAGCATCAATGATGCGTTGCAGATTGTCCCACTTTCCGGCAAAATCTGGTATGAGCGTTTCCATAGTGGTGCCAGCGGATATACTTCTGACGGCAGCTACTGTGGCATACCAAATATCGCTTCCTCCGTCGGCAAGATCATCACGATCAACCGAGGTGATCACCGCGTGCTTTACTCCCATTAATCGGATAGATTCCGCCACGCGATTAGGCTCTAGCAGGTCGGCGGTTAGTGGTTTACCCGTTGCAACGGCGCAAAATCCGCACGAACGTGTGCAGATGTTTCCAAGAATCATAAACGTGGCTGTTCCTTCACCCCAGCATTCCCCCATGTTCGGACAGTTTCCACTTTCACATATAGTATGTAGTTTATGCTGGTCTACTAAGCCACGAACCTTCCGGTAGTTTTCTCCGGTCGGTAATTTCACTCGAAGCCATTTGGGCTTAGGTATACGCGCTGGCTCTGTGGAAATTGTTGTTTGGGTATCGCTCACTTCTGATCGTATTTGGTGCCAATGAAAAGGGTTAAGAACAAACTCAAAAACAACTGATGGTTTTTCGGGTTCATGCTCTCATTGTCATAGCTTGCCATAATGGGTATTCTTCGACTAAAAAAATCGGCTGCTGCTCCTGCCTCGATTCCCTTGAGTCGTTCACGCTCGTTACTGTATTCGAAGGTGAACGATAGTTTTCCAAAAGCCCCAGGCTGGAAAGCGAGCTCGTCAAAGCCCCGCAATGAACTTGCACGCCCGTAGATGTTATCGATGTAATGTAAATCGGGGTTGAATTTTTCCACTTCCAAGTAAGGCTGGTTGTTGGGCTCGTCGATATAAACGATCTCCAAGTATATAGGCTTGGTAAATCCAAACGAAGGACCTACAAGCCAATTGTAAGAAACCTGTACGCCACTGTGGCGGAGTTTTTCAGTGAGTATTTTCTTTCTTCCAATATGGGCTCTGAGTACATAAAAGTTGTTCAGTTTGCCATAGAAGTATGGACGCGCATTGGGGTCATTAACAGGATTCCACGTTTTCGTTTCCTTTTCGTGTTTGACGAACATTAAATCAGCACCGAAAAGCCAAAGGTGCGTCGCGTCCGAATAACGGCCAAAATCAGCGTTGATGCCATAGCCATTCGTGTTGAGATTGATGCCCACTTGGCGCATCTTTTTGTAAAGCAAAATCTCACTTTCAGGTATGGGTTGCGACCATGCTGTAAAATTAAGCATGAGAGCAATAACTATGAATAGACGCACCAACATAACCGATTCAAAAGTAACACACTCTTTACGCATCTCATCTTATCATCGCTTAGATTTGAGACAAAAACTGACTCGCATCATGAACACTCAAATGACCGTCACCTATCAAGGACAACTGCGCAATCAAGCAACGCATTTGAAATCAGGAAACATACTTATAACCGATGCTCCCATAGATAATCAAGGAAAGGGAGAGGCGTTTTCTCCTACCGACCTGTTATGCACATCATTAGCTACTTGCATGCTGACGTTGATGGGCATCACTTCCCAAAACAAGGGAATTGAGTTGGGCAAGGTGCATGCTGAGATCGAGAAAGTGATGGCGAGCGATCCTAGGCGAGTGTGCGAAATAAGGATTCTATTCACTTTCGAACCAAATCGCTACACGGAAAAAGAGAAAACAATTTTAGAGAATGCCGCGAAATCGTGTCCAGTAGCTCAGAGTATTCACCCCAACATTGCGCAAGTGATAGAGTTCGTCTACTGAAATTAGACCTATTTCGACTGAGGAATTGAAGTGCGGTTGTAGGCTGCGCAAGCATCCTTGCGACGTGCGCATGAAGATGCAGCCATTACCACTACTAAAAGAAAGAAAGTAATAAATCGAGCGTTTTTCATTTGCTTTTGAAGGATGTTAATCTTTTCCACAGAACAAAAATAGCAATCTTATTGAGTTTCACAAGAGTATTCATTCGACGGAATTATTAACACCACAATTGTTCTCACTTTCAAAGTTGTAAAGCCCAATGGAGGCGAGTTAAACAACACTTCACGCGGAATGGGTGTGAGATTGTTAAAAATCCATTGTCCTCGGTATGCGTTTCACACCCTAATTTTGAACCCCGATGATACGTACTCAATTCCCCGCAGTTCTAGTCCTTCAAGACGGTACTGTATTCCACGGAAAGTCTTGCGGCAAAAGCGGCACCGCCACAGGAGAAATTGCCTTCAATACAGCCATGACCGGTTACCAAGAAGTATTCACCGACCCTAGTTACTTCGGTCAAGTGTTGGTAATGGCTTCGGCTCACATCGGCAATTATGGTGTACATCGTGATGAGATAGAATCCGACACCTGCAAGGTGGCTGGTGTAATCATCAAGAAATTTTCGGATGTAGCCAGTCGTGTCGGACCTATAGGTACTCTGCAAGACTACCTCGATCGTGACGGCGTGGTGGGAATATGTGATATTGATACACGCGCCTTAGTGCGACACATTCGCAAGGCAGGAGCGATGAATTGTATTATTTCTACAGATGATTCTAGTGTCGAATCACTGAAAAAACAACTCGATCAAGTCCCTTCAATGGATGGCCTCGAACTGGGAAGTTTTGTGTCTTGTAAAGAAGCCTATGAGATGGGCGACGAGGAATCTGTGTTTCGCATTGCGGTGCTCGATTTCGGCTTGAAACGCAACATATTACGTTGCCTAACTGAGCGTAATTGTAAGGTGAAGGTGTTCCCGATGAGTGCTTCAAAAGAGGAAATTCTCCACTACAAACCTGATGGCATAATGTATGGAAATGGTCCGGGCGATCCATCTGCAATGCCCCAAACCATTCGCCTTATTGCTGAGCTGGTTGAAACAGGCCTGCCCGGTTTTGGTATCTGCTTGGGGCATCAGCTTATCGGATTGTCACAAGGACTTCAAACCGTCAAAATGTTCAACGGGCACAGAGGCATAAATCATCCCGTAAAGAATTTGATTACCGGGAAAAGTGAAATTACTAGCCAAAATCATGGATTTGTTATTTCAAAAGAATCCATAGCCTCAAGTGCAGCAGCAGAAATCACACATGTGCATTTAAACGATGGCACTGTGGCAGGTATTAGGCTGACGCAGTTTCCTGTTTTTTCGGTTCAGTATCACCCAGAGGCA
The DNA here is from genome assembly GCA_945869405.1 of Chryseobacterium gleum. Classification (GTDB taxonomy): domain Bacteria; phylum Bacteroidota; class Bacteroidia; order Flavobacteriales_D; family Sanyastnellaceae; genus JAIBBG01. Next base: position 16,679 of record CAMBPD010000008.1, read on the forward strand.
AGCGCGGGTCCCCACGATTCGCGCTACCTTTTTGATCAATTTATAGCGAATATTACAAGTGGTAAAAAGATTGCCACAGTTCACTGAGCAGAAGAACGCCTCAATGATAGCCGGGCTTCAATCTCTCAAGTTACATGTTTAAAATATCAAAAAAAGTATGTCAAGTATTGCTAAGATTCACGCCCGTCAAATTTTGGACTCGCGTGGTAACCCAACTGTAGAGGTTGAGGTGTACACAGAAAGTGGTCATGTGGGCCGTGCTGCGGTGCCAAGTGGCGCCAGCACCGGAGTTCATGAAGCTGCTGAACTTCGAGATATGGACAAATCGCAATACCTCGGAAAAGGGGTTACAAAGGCTGTTCAGAATGTGGTCGTTACACTCAATGATGCGCTGTTGGGCGCCTCAGTGTTCGATCAAACGGGTATCGACCGCACAATGTTGGCCCTCGATGGAACGGAAAATAAAGCTATCCTTGGGGCGAATGCCATTCTCGGTGTTTCACTAGCTACCGCTCGCGCTGCTGCAGAAACAGTAGGTATGCCGTTGTATCGCTACGTGGGAGGGATTGGAGGCAATACACTGCCCATACCGCTCATGAATATCATTAACGGCGGAGCGCATGCCGATAACAAGGTGGACGTGCAAGAGTTTATGATTTTACCAGTGGCTGCAGAAACGTTTAGTGAGTCCTTGCGCATGGGCACAGAGGTCTTCCACCACTTGAAATCGGTGCTGAAAGCAAAAGGGCTCTCCACAAACGTAGGCGACGAGGGCGGATTTGCTCCAAACCTCAAAAGCAATGAAGAAGCCCTTCAGCTAGTAATGCAGGCTATTGAAGCAGCAGGATACAAACCGGGACAAGATGTTTGCATCGGCCTCGATTGCGCTAGCACCGAGTTTTACAACGCAGAAAAAAAGAAGTATATCCTAGAAAGCACGGGAGAGGAACTCACAAGCTCCGAAATGGTGTCTTATTGGAAGGCATGGTGCGACAAATACCCAATCGTTTCAATCGAAGACGGCTGCGCAGAAGACGATTGGGATGGTTGGAAATTGCTTACTGAATCCCTTGGCGGACACATCCAATTGGTAGGTGACGATTTATTCGTAACGAACGTAAGCCGCTTGGCGAGAGGCATCGAGCAAGATATCGCAAATTCAATTTTGGTCAAGGTAAACCAAATCGGTACGCTCACTGAAACGATGGAGGCTGTGCAAATGGCAACAAGGTATTCCTACACATCAATCATGAGTCATCGCAGCGGAGAAACCGAAGACACGACCATTGCCGATTTGGCCGTGGCATTGAATACAGGTCAAATTAAAACGGGCTCAGCTTCGCGCAGCGATAGGATCGCCAAATACAATCAACTGTTGCGAATTGAAGAACAGTTGGGAGTAACCGGACACTTCCCCGGAAAACAGTTCCCTTTTATGCCTCTGTAAAGAATTTTAGAAAATAATGCCCGCCTATACGCGGGCTTTTTTTTTAAGTGATGAACCACCCACTTCGTATCATAGAAATATCACTACCCCACGCATCTGTATTGGGAACGCTGAAAGAGGCTGCGCATTTACCGCAACGACTCTCTATGGCTGGATTCAATACGGTATACATTCTTCCGTGGATGCAGATCGATCGCTCGCTCAGCTCATCACCCTACGCAATTACGAATCATCTCAAGGTCGATGTGTCCATAGGAAGCCTGCAAGACGCTCGCTCTTGGATTGAAAACTGCCACAAGCATGGGTTAGAGGTTGTATTGGACATGCCACTTAACCACACTTCGCCGAACCACCTTTGGACAAATAATTTGGATTGGTATACGCGGGATGCAACCGGAAACGTGCAACCACCCCTGGGCACAAATTGGCTGGATGTGGCGCAGTTGAATCACGAATGCTCTAATCTTATTTTAGCTTGCCAGGAAGTGCTTCAGTTTTGGGTGGAAATGGGTGTCGATGGGTTTCGTTTGGATGCCGCATCTTTCATTCCCAATGATGTAGTAAGGCACTGGGTAGAGCATACTCGAGTTGAGGCCAACAGACACATTCAGTTTTGGTGCGACGCTCAGGCAAATGGTGGGACACGTTCCTATTTCGATGCCTATTTTGATCATGAAGCGTGGCGGTTAGCCTCTACCAACTTCGAAGAATGGAAAGTGTCGGTTGCCGGCGAAGAAAGTACAGGAATTCTTTTTCTCACCAATCACGACACTCTTCATGCCGGAAAAAGTCCATTGCAACAGTGGCAGCCGAGGTACAATGAAATGCGCGTTTTATTGGAGTCAACCCCCCGTCACACTATGCTTTCTTGGAGCGATTGGTTCAACCCCGATTCGTGCTTTTCGTTTATGCATCGGTAGTGGCGTATCATCTTAGTTTATCTTTACCTGATGCAACTAGTCATTATTATTCTTGTAGTAGCCATTGCCCTGATCTTGCTGTTTTTTCTTCTTCGAAAAAGGGAAACAATATTGCCCATGGTAGACAACAGTGCGATGGAGTTACTCGAACGACAACTAGGCGTCGCACACGCAGATCTAGTCAAGGAGCAAAATCGTGTCGTAGATCTGACCTCTAAAATTGCGGTGGTTGAAACAGAATTAATCGGTGAGCGTCGCCGAGCAGAAGAGATGAAAAAAGAGGTGCAAGCAATGCAGACTCAGTTTACAGACAACTTCAAAAATCTCGCACAGAATATCCTCGATGAAAAATCGAAGCACATGCAAGAGCAGAGCGAGTCACAAATAAAGCTACTCTTGAATCCGATACAAACCAATCTGACGGAATTCGAGAAGCGAATCAAGGATGTATACCACTTAGAAACGATCGAACGCAACAGCCTCAAGGAAGAAATTAAAAGGCTCAACGACAATAGCACCAAGCTTTCGGAAGACGCCTCAAACCTCACTCAAGCACTAAAGTCTGATACCAAGGCTCAAGGCAATTGGGGTGAGCTAGTGTTGGAAAAAATTCTTGAAAGAAGTGGACTAACAGAGGGCGTCGAGTTCACAACTCAACACAGTACCAGCAACGCGCAAGAGAAAGTTATTCGCCCAGATGTTGTAGTCAATCTGCCAGGTGATAAGCACCTTATTATCGACAGTAAAGTGTCATTGACTGCCTATAGCGCGTGGGTCTCTGCATCAAGTGAACAAGAGCGGGAGGCTGCTGTAAAGGCACACTTGCAAAGCGTTCGAAGTCACGTGAAGTTGCTGGGCGATAAAAACTACCCTTCTGCGAAGGGATTGAATAGCCCTGATTTTGTAATCCTCTTTACTCCAATAGAGGCAGCCTTTGCCCTTGCCATACAGCAGGATAAGGATCTCTATAGCGATGCATGGGAACTCAATATCATCATTGTCTCCCCAACTACATTGCTCGCTACACTGCGCACGGTGAGTAATATATGGATGCAGGAAAGACGCATCAGCAATGTGCAGGCAATAGCCGACGAGGGTGGGAAGTTGTATGATAAGTTCGTGGCATTTCTTGTAAACATGAAGGAAATGGGCGATCGTTTGAAGGGCGCAACCAAGGCCTATGATGAGGCGATGAATAAGTTGGAAACGGGCAGGGGAAATATCATAGCCCGAACGCAGAAAATGAAGAAATTGGGCGCCAAGACAAGTAAGTCATTGGATAATGAAACAATTGAACAGGCTGAATACGATGACGATACAGACAATGAATCCTAGGAGTTATTTCTCGTTGGTAGTGTTGGTGCTTACAATACTTAGTTTGTGCGGCTGCAAATGGAACGCAATTGTTCCTACAGGGTCCTATCAGTATTTGTACGATTTGGAGAGCAGAGAATTGCATCCAGAGTATGTTGTTTACCATCACACCAATGACTCGAGCACAATTCATTTCCGAGTGTTTTCTGGTGAATTGTTGTACACACGTGTCGCGGCGAATGCCCCGTTTGTTCTCAACCTGAACGTGAAAGCTACGGTCAGCAATTCGGATGGTCTCGCACAGGACACACTTTCGCTTATGCTGCACGAAGGCGCCAAAGACAAGCAGGGTTGGCTTATTGGGTCGATGGTGGTGCCCATGAAGGAGGGACAGTGGAATTTGCTCATGGAGTTTACCGATGCGTCACGCAATCACACTCAACCGACGTTTATTGTTTGTGATAAATCGTCCTCCTTCACGGCACAGAATTATTTGCTTTCGAAATTTGAAACTGGAGAGCCGGTTTTCGGCGGCTTTGTTTCACCGGGGCAAATGGTTGAGCTTTTTTCAGCGCGTAACACGAATTCTGAGGTGGTGCCATGGCTCGGTAAAATCGTTACCGAATTGAAACTTCCTCCGCCTCCATTCTCTTCCAACGATCCTGAACAACCCAGCATATTGGGCGCTCAGTCTATGCCTGTGAAAAGAGAAGAGTCGGGCAGTTTTGTTTTTGAGGTTACGAGCGGGCTTTATTTCTTGTCTCACGATCCTTCTAGGCGCGCAGGTTGTGCTATCAAAACATCGAACACGCATTATCCTCTTGTAAAAGATATAAGCGCCTTAGAATGGCCCATTCGATTCATTACAACCAAAACAGAACACGAAGAGATTGTAAAGAACAATTACCCAAAGACCGTGATAGATAGGTTTTGGCTCGAGTGCGCAGGCACTAAGGAACATGCACGAGAGCTTATTAGAGTCTATTACAGAAGGGTGGAGGAGGCCAATTTTTATTTTTCAACCTACACAGAAGGATGGAGGACAGATAGAGGAATGATCCACTTATTGTTTGGTAATCCCAATCAAATTATTCGATCTTCTCAAGGAGAGGTTTGGAACTATGGTGAAGATAGTCAGGCGGCATTACTCTCCTTTACCTTTAGAAAAATGGACTCTCCTTTCACGAATAATCTGTACACCTTGGAGCGTGAATCGGGTTACAAGCCATACTGGGAACGTATGGTGCAGACTTGGCGCAGTGGGAAAATTTACAGCGAGTAAAGAAGAGCATAAAAAAATGGCGAGGAACTTTCGTTACTCGCCATTAAAACATTGAGTGTTTCTTTCTTATTTCTTCTTACCCGTGACGATAAACTCCGTGCGACGGTTATCCTCGTGAAGAGGCTCCTCGCAGAATATTCCGTCTGTGCAGTCATTCAATAACTCACGTTCTCCATAGCCCTTCGATACAATAGTCGCTCTAGGCACGCCTTTCTTAACCATATAATCTGTAACCGCTTTCGCTCGCTTCGATGAAAGATCATCGTTGTATTCAAAGCTTCCACGGCAATCGGTATGGCTGCGAAGTTCAAATTTCAAGTTGTTATTCTCACGGAATAGTTTCACCAAATTATCCAAGTATGGTGTTGCATCATTCCGAATATCCCACTTGTTATAGTCCCAGTGAATATCAGGTAAATCATAAATTCCCTTGGCTTTAACCTTGCTGTTATCTTTCTTTCCGCCACTTGCCCCGTTAGCATCGGTTACATACAACTCGGCCATCTCAATCATTTTATTGATTGGATCTCCGTTGCCACGGGTGTCAAAATTTTCGGTTTGGTTGAAATACCCTTCCAATTCGTTAATCATTTGGTAGTCTTTACCCTTCATCAACTCAGCGGTTAACTTACCATTACCATCTGTGATGTACATCTGTTCTGTTCCATCCGTTAGGTTCTTCAATGTAATTTTGGCTCCACCTAGGGGAAGCTTGCTATCTCTGCCCGACACCAAAACATTGAACGTTACCTTAGAGTCGTCTTCAATGAAGCTGAAAATGCGGTCGCTGCCATATCGATCACTCGAAAAGTAGCCAGTTTTGTTGTCTGCGTTCCAGGCTATGCTGAAATCATCATAAGAGCTATTTAGAGGATAACTTAGGTGAACAGGTCTTTCCCAAATACCGTTACGGTTGGCAGAGGTCATCAAATCATAGCCTCCTATGCTTTCGATTATATCGCTTGAATAGTAAAGCTCGTCATCGCGTCGTAGAGTAGGGAAAATTTCATTTCCTGCTGAGTTTACATTGCCGCCCAAATTCATTGGAGTACCCCAAACGTTGTCACTCATTTTAACAACCCAAATATCCATGCCTCCAAAACCTCCAGGCATATCACTAGAAAAATAGAGTGTCTTTCCATCAGACGCAAAAGCAGGGTGAGCAAACATATTCTTATTATCGCTGAAAGGCAGAATCGTAGCCTTTTCCCATGTACCATCCGCTGCCTTACGACTTGTATACAATTGAGTAGTACTCACCTTATTCTCGTTTCCAGCCAAACTACCCGACTCAAGCGTGTAGCTGCGTGTGAACACCATCGTGTTTCCTGTCGGAGAAACAGAAGCGACAGCATCGTGATAGTTACTATTGATTCCAGATATTTCTTGCGGCTGGCTCCAAGAAGCACCCTCACGTTTTGTAAAGTATAAATTGGTGTAGGACATTTTGGTGTATGGATCGAGTTCTCCAGTTCCAGATGGACTTGTGATCAATAACCCTCCGTTGAATAGACTAGGGGCATAAACGGGACCCGCAGTTGGTATATTCATTGGTTCGACAATGTAGCTCATTGAGTCTGATTTCAAACGAGCGATATTCTTACAGCTAGCCAGTAATTGCTTCGCATAGGCATTGGATGCATCACGGCTTGTGATTCCCTCCAAAATGGCTTTAGCATCGAGGTAACGCTCCTTCGCCATGAGGGCGCGTGCATAGCTTACTCGATCCTTGTCTGTGTTATCAGTGTAGGTAGAGGTGATCTCAAAATTAGCTAATGCATTGTTGTAATCATTCACCTTCATATAACTATCCGCAAGTTTGCGACGCGCATCAGCCTCATCTTTCTTGGCTATTCCTTTACCTAGGTAATAAATAGCGTCGTTGTATTGCAAATTGTCGTAAGCATCCTTGCCTGCTTTAGTATACAAACTTGCGCAACTGCCTAGCATAAGACTGGCTAGTAAAAGAGCAGTAACGCTTTGTAGTATTGAATTCTTTTTCATGATCTTCGTTTTGTTGATGTTCACTTTCAGTTTGTTTTAGAAGTAACGAGGTGAACGTGTTTTCACCAAAGCTGCTTTGCCCAAATCGTATCCAAGCATCACCTCATGAGAGTTGCTGCTGTAGTTGGAAATAGAACTCAGCGTGTAGTCGAAGGCATAACCGATGCGTAATTGAGTATTGACATTCCACTCGAGCATCGTTACTAAGGCATCGCCTGTGCGATAGCCCGCACCAAACCAAAACTTATTCATGAATAAAACATTGCAGTTAAGGTCTACGCTCACAGGTGCATCTCCTTGAACCTTCACCAAAATGCTTGGTTTTACAGCCAGTTCAGGTATAGGAGTAAAGACCATTCCCGTGTTGATGTAAATGTGGTTCTTGTAAAAACTATTTACGCCTGTTGTTGTGTAGCTGATTTTATCGTCTATTGAGAGTAACGACGGAATGGCAAGCCCGGCGAAGAAATTACTTTGGTAGTAATACAAACCAGCACCAACTCGTGGAATCATTGTGCCATTGATGTTGTTGGCATACACTGGATCTTCCACATCTTTGATTATGGCGTCTGTAAGTTGGGCTGTGTAACGAGACATTCCCAAGCGTAAACCAAAGCTTAGCTTTCCTTTGCCCATGTTTACGTGCGTGGCTCCGTTGGCATTTATATCGAGCACATTGGTTATTCCTAACGCATCATTGCTCACATTGAAGCCAAGACCTGCTTTGCCACCCATGATCTGGCCGTCAGCGCTCAAAAATTGTGTGCGAGGGGCATTGTCAAATTTCACCCATTGACTGCGATGTAGCAAACTAGTGCTCCAGTAGTCGTGCGTGCCAGCGTATGCCGGGTTCAATACCATGCTGTTGAACATGTATTGACTAATCATAAGCTCCTGCTGGGCTGTGAGGCTAACGGCAGAAATTACGATGGCTATGAGGATAATATATTTTTTCATAGTGTTGTTGTCTTTATTGAATTCTTGTTACCGTTCGTATTAGTTTCTACGGAGGTCAACGTACGTATTGAATTTCGCACCACATCCTTCGAATATCACAAAGTAGGTACCGTCAGAGAGGGTGTTGCCATCCATATCTTGACCAAACCATTCGTTTAAGTAACTGTCTTTTTCATAAACAAGATTACCCCAACGGTTGAAAACCTTGAATTGATTGTCCGGACAGTCTTGAACACCATCAATAACATAGGTGTCGTTGAAGCTGTCTCCATTCGGAGATAGAGCCGTATACAACTTCAAAGCATCTGGATCTGTTAATGTGATAACCGTGTCTACCGAACAACCGTTGGCGTCCACAATTTGTAACGTGTAATCACCAGCAACTAATCCAGTTGGATTATTCTCATCTGTTTCAATCGTGTTTGGCGTCCAATTATAAATGTAGTCTGGCGTTCCTTCCTCTGCATCCACGAGGATAGATCCGTTAGAGCCCCCCGGGCTAGATATGTTGTATACGTTGGTGGCGATGCTGTACTCACTCAACGTGATAGTAACGCTTAATGCCAATGGTGATGCAATAACAATGGTCGCTGTAGTGTCACATCCTGAAGCATCCGATACGAAAACTTCATAAGAGCCAGTTGGAAGATTTGAAATCAATGATTCAATTCCAATAACGTTCTCATTGCTATCTGTCCATGAATATGTGAACTCAGGTGTTCCACCATTTGTGAGCACACTTGCAGCGCCCGTGCTGTCGCCAGCACAAAGAGCGTTAGTTATATCCAAAGTGACCAATAATCCTGTGGATTGTTGAATGTTGAAGCTCAGCGAATCAGAACATCCAAGTGCGTCAGTTACAACGATAGTGTAGAGATCCGCACACAAATTGCTCAAATCTTCTGTTTGCTCTCCATTGGCCCACTGGTAAGTGAATCCTGCAGAACCACCACCCACCGATACATCAATACTACCATTGCAGCCACCGCAACTCGCATCTGTATCTATACCGTTAATGGCAAATGGTGCATCCGGAACTTGCACATTCACTTCATTTGTTGCAGATGGGCAGTCATTTGCATCAGTTACGATAACACTTAGGTCGCCGCTACTGATAACATTCACGCAATCGAGGTTTCCACCATTGCTCCAATCCAAGGTTAGTGGGGCAGTGCCTCCGGTAACAACCGCGCATGCACTGGCAGTGCCTAAAGCACAATCACCGGTTACAACGATTTCGACACTTAACAAACCTGGATCAACTATGGTTATAGTTTCCTCATGTGAACATCCGCTGTCAATGTCATCAATACTGATGATATAATCTCCAGCGCAAAGCTCAGTAAGCACAGTCTCTGAGGAACTAAAACCATTCGGACCTGACCACACAATTAGTGCGTTGGAACCTACATTGTTTATGGTAGCGTTGATAGATCCGTCGCATGGAACTACACCTGTGCAACTGATGGCTTCAACAATTGCGTCCACTGTAATCGCAGGAGGAGCGACTAATGTGAATGTAATTGGAAACTGGCAGAAGTTAGCGTCTATTACGACAACATCGTAGACACCAGGACCCAAATCAATCTGATCCTCTGAACCATCAATGACATTGTTGCCTTGCCATTCGAAGGTGTAGGGTGCAACACCACCTGATACTGTGAGGTCTATGAAGCCATCCGTGCTATTGAAACAAGCAAGGTTGAATTCAGTGCTGAATTGCGACATTGTATCTGAGACAGAAAGGGGCAACTCCGGTTCAGTGAGAATAACACAACTTTGTGCTGAACAGGCATCGCCATCAATAATGTTCAAACAATAGATTCCTGCCGCAAGTGAACTAGGGTCTTCAGAAAGTGAAATGATCGTTCCTGATGCATCTGTCCAAGAAATATCGTATGGCGCTGTGCCTCCAGAAATAGTTGCGTTTACAGAGCCTGTTGAATCGCCCGAGCATTGAATTGAATACTGTTGGCCTTCTTCCTGAATAAGGATCTCTGTGAGAACGATTAATTCATCAGGACTGTTTATAGTGATCGTGCTTGAACTCTCACAACCGTTGGCATCAATAATCACTAGGTCATGTGTTCCTCTGCATATACTGTCTATCACACCAGGAATAACGATTGATAATTCTATACCATCCACAAGCACTGTGAAAGGCGCTTCACCGCCTTCTACCGATACAGATGCTGTTCCATCACAAGTAGCGAAGCAACTGGCATCAGTGGTTGATTCAACGGTTGTTTCCGGAGTGGATACATCCATGATTTCGTAGTCGAATGTCTCCTGACAGCCATTCGAATCGGTAATGGTTAAAGTGAAAGCTCCTGCTGACAGACCGCAGAGTGTAGCCGCATTTGGCTCGTTAGCACCAATGTTGCCGGTCCATTCATATGCGATGAATGTACTGCTTCCTCCTTGAATGTTGGGGGTAATACAACCCTCATCGCTTGCGCAAGTAATGTTCTGAATTATTGCGGGTGATTGTATTGAATCGGGTGCAATCAAGTCTAAGCAAGTGGTTGCTAAACATCCATTGGCATCAGTAACATTTATACCATAGGAACCACCAGGTAGGTTAGTTGCATTAGGAGCGTTAGGGTCGTTGCCGTAGAGTGAAGGGTCAATCTCTGAGCAGTCGTTAATCCAATCGTATTGGTAGTCGAAAGGTGCAAATGCTATCGGGTCAGGGGTACCACCAGATACGAACACAGATATGGCTCCGTCATTCGAATTGTGGCAACTCAGATTATAGCCACCTTCAAATTGTGAGGTAACAACAGTAAGTTCCATTACTAGAGGTGCATCTAAGGTGAACTCAGAAAGTATGTTACATCCTGTTACTAAGTCAGTAATACTCACAGTGAAGTCACATGCAGGTAAGTTGTTTACGTCTTGTGTGGTAGCACCAAAGAAGAAACACGCAGGCTGTGGAATCCATTGATAGTTGTAACTACCACTGCCACCAAGTACGTTGATGTCTATACTTCCGTTGTTTTGACCAAAGCAAGTCGGATCAATTTGATTTACTACTTGTACACTGATAGACTCTGCCGCCGGAACGGTAAAGAAAAGTGTTTCCTCACAGTCTCCGTTGCTAATTAATACTGAGTAATCGCCCGGGCAAAGACCCGATACATCTTGTGTGGTTGGTGCTGGTCCATTGAATGGACCGCTCCAAGTGTAAGTGAAGTTGCCTTCGACCGGGTTGCCACCACCGCCGCCGCCACCGCCGCCGCTTCCACCGGTAGTTTCCACCTGGAAGATTGAGGCGGATGCTGCAGAGCACGAGTTGTCGTTGATGGGGGAATTGAATCCAATAGGCGTAGAATAGCTTGAAGTTGTCGTAGCACCTGCGCCATCTGTATCCGAGAATGTCAATGTAGCGTCGGTTAGAGAACCAAAGTCGAGGCTTACGCAGTCATAAATTTGAACAGCCCATCCCGGTTGGTTCGCGTCACAGCCATACAATGGTGACCAATCGATCGCGGTGCCATTAGAATAAGCACCGTAGTTACCCGAAAGTGGAGTAGCTGCAGCGCATACACTAAAGGCATCCGTGTTTGAATTGGTGAAGCAAAGACTGTTGATGTTGTTGCCGCTATTGCACGGTGCACTTGAGTTTTGAGACAACAAAATGTCTGGGCTGCCGCAGCTTGGCGGACCAACTAGGTGAAATGCCAAGTCGGATACATATGTGTGCAAGGCAGTAAAGCAAATTTGAATCGTTGAATTCGGGGAGAGTGGAAATGGCGTGACTCCACCACCACCACTGCCATCGGTGAGTGTGATATCGATTGAACCGTCGCACAACTCAGGGCATGTTTCGCCTGTAACGTCACCGGTAGCAACGAACGCATCATTTTGTCCAATATTCGCGCTGGTCGAATCCGCACAACCTTGCGCATCGGTAACGATGAGTAGGTAATCACCAGAATCAAGGTTAGTGATATCTGCAGTAGAACAAGGCGCGCAGCTAGGGCCTGTCCAAACATAGTTATAGGGCTCCCCTTGTCCACCCGAAGTTGATGTAACCGTAATAGCACCTAGAGAAGCTGTAGGGCTTCCGCAAGGGTTGTTTTGAACATCGATTACCACATCAATTTCAGGAACGCATGTAAGTGTTACCTCTTCTGTAATCTCGCAATCATTAGAGTCTGTAACTCTCAACGAATAAGATCCGCATGCTACGTCAGAAAGGTCTTCCAAATCAGAAAAAATAGCGCCTGTTGCATTATTGGTCCACTCGAATGTGTATGGAGTTGTGCCTGCACTCGACGTGACATTCACAAATCCATCTGTGCTGTTTGGACAGCTAACACTAAAGCCTCCGGGGTATAAAGAAACCTCGTCAATGATTACCTGCAATGGATCGATTGGATCGTTGATTACAATCGTAACACTACCTGCGCTGTTACAACCGTTTTGATCTGTTACACTTACGTCGTAAGTCCCGCTGCCCAAATTAGTAGCTACTGGACCGATTACAGTTGCGCTATGGCTCCACGAATAGGTGTAAGGTGCACAACCTCCTGTTGATGCAACACTGGCTTCACCCGTCTCTACTCCTGTGCACTGCAAATCAACTGAGCCCACTACTTCGATTAAAACTACTGACGGCTCTGTCAATGTGTATGAGTTACTGTATTCACATCCCGTTGCGTCAGTTAGCGTCAATTCATACGTGCCCGCGCAGAGAGCGGAAATACCCTCGGTTGAGGAATTGTATCCTTCCGGACCTGTCCAAGCGAAATTGTAAGGAGCTTGACCGCCGCTTATATCAAGGCTAATTGAGCCATCACAAGATCCAAAACATGAAATTTGGTTACATGTGAAATCTGAAAGGGTTGAAATTGCAGTTAATTCATTCGTCTGAATTACACTCGTGCAAGCAGTATCTAAGCAACCTGTTGCATCTGTAAGGGTAAGGCAGTATTCACCAATAATTAACCCAGTCAAACTATCCGCATTACTTGTAAAACCATTTGGTCCTGTCCAGTTGTAGGTGCTCGGAGCAATGGCGTTTTCAATGGTTACTGATATAGTGCCATTCGTTCCATTAGCACAAAATACGGGTGTTGATGTCAATTCGATCTGAATAGATGATGGGAGCAATTCGACTAGGGTACATGCACTGTTGACGCATCCTGCTGCATCTGTAACAGTTAAGCAATATTCTCCACCATCAACATTGATAAGGCTATCATTGCTGCTGACAAAACCATTCGGGCCTGTCCAACTATAAGTGTATGGTTCTATGGCATCCCTTATGTCGGAAGTAACAATGCCATTGCCAGCTCCTTGGCAGCTCGCTGGGCTTGCGGTAAGTTCAACAGCGATGCTTGAAACGTTGATGGTAATTTCATCTGTTCCGCTACACGCTCCAACTGATGCATTAAGGCTGTAGGTTGTAGCTTGCGTTGGGCAAACTTCAGCAGTCAAGCTTTCACCATTAGTCACATTTGAAGACCATTCGAATGTCGTGCTGGGAAGGTTTGGAACAACACCTGTAAGTGTGACGCAATTGCCAATGCAGCTATTTGTTGAATCCGCTGTTAGTTGCACATCCAGAAAATCGTTGATGTAAAAATTAATGCTGTCAGAAGCGCCGTTTTCCAAACACAATGGATTAGCGAGATAAATAGTAATGTACTCTTGGCCTTCAGGCAAGTTGTCGTCCGTTGCTGTGATATTAAAGGTCACAGAAGATTGATTCGGTGGAATAATAACAGCGTTTTGCGCAAATGGAATTCCATTGCCGATAGTTGGTGTGTAATCAACTCCATTCGTTGCTGAACCTCCGACCCAATAAAGAACTTCTGTGGGCTGATCATCTACAATTTGGCGTGTGAACGTGATGCTTCCATCAGAGCAGCCTTCAACCATATACTCTAATCCGTTCGAAGTAGCAGTAGATACTAACACTGGATTTGACTCAATAGATTGAATGAAAACTCCAGAGTCGTATACGTGGTCGGTGCCGTCGGCAATAACCAATTTCAGGTGGTAGGTCTCGCAGGGAAATAGTCCACCAACCTTAGCGATAAGGTTACGCGTAAATCCATCGTACTGCACAAATTGCCCAAGAGGGTTTTGGTTGTTGTAATAGAACGCTTGGTTGGTCAAAGCGTTGATAGTGTTGATGGATACGACTTGGCCCGTCGTGGGTATGAGGGCGATGTTCACATCGGTGCCAATTCCAGGACCACTAATGTAAAATCCGAATACATCGTTAAACTGTGATCCAACCCACTCATTATACTCCTCAGAAGCAAATGTATATTTGAATTTCAGCGAGTCACCTTGTGGTACGATGTCGAATTCAAACTGCGTTGCATCGTATGTAGTGCGACTTTGTGCTTGGTTGAGCAAAACACTTCCAGGACAATCATTATCGAAGTAATCGCAAGTGCCTGCACTAGTGGAGCAATTGCCAATCGAGTTGTTAGGTCCCTGAGCATAGAGCGCTTTACCGGTTGTTAGGAGCAAGCCTTGCGATGTTCCAATTTCGGTTGCGGCAGATTGATAGTAACCGTAGCTACTATCACAAGCAGTCACGGTAACGTTCGAAATTGCCACCCCTGGTCCAACAAGGTTTTGAACTATTTGTTCTGGCGTGAGCGACACATTCACGTTCAATTGGGCGTTCAACCCTTGGATACTCAGCAACCCTAGGGCTACTACGAAGAGTTTTTTGAAGTTTAATCGTATCATAATTGATTTGAAAGAATACATTGTTAATGACAGTGGGTAAATCAGTTTCCTGTGCGTGCGTCTTTACAACGATCGTCAAAGGCTTTCGCTGGTTGCTCGCTCAACCACTCGCTTGCAGCCAGTCCGACTAAATCAGCGAGTTGTTTGAATCCGATCGAAGAGTAGCGTGTATCCAATGGCTTCACGCAAATTACTTTGGCGGGTATGCAGGCAGTTTCAATCACATAGTGACCATCAGCTTTAACGGACTCATACAACTCTGTATACTTGTTGAAATCAAGTTCGGTAAACTCGAAATAAATGAGCCCCGCTGTCTCTGTGTTGGATGTTTGAGCAACTGATAAAAGGCTCATGAAAAGAGCACAAAGAGTAAAAAAAGTAATTTTTTTCATGTATATGACGGTGTTAGGTCCAGATTCAAACGCGCAGGTTACGCGCATTTTTGCAAATATGTTTCAAAAATTGACACGTTGTTCGATTTGAAAAAAAAGGATGTCATTTTTTACGTGTTGAAAAATGCTATTGTTGGCTTGCCTTATGTTGTCTTAGAACCTCATAAAGTATAATTCCTGTGGCAACGGATACGTTGAGTGAGGAGGTTTTCCCCGTCATTGGTACACGAGCTATTTCATCAACTATTCGCAAGGCGTCCGTTGATATCCCCGTTTCCTCAGACCCCATGATTATGCACGTTGGCTTAGTGAGATCTACTTCGAAAATTTCTTTCTGCGTTTTTTCTGAGCAGGCGACCACGCAAATTCCCGAGAGCTGAAGTGTTTGGATAGTTTGTTTAACCGATTTTATTCTACACACAGGAATGTTGTAGAGAGCGCCCGCAGATGTTTTGATTGCTTCTTCGTTGATTTGAGCACTTCCTTTTTCAGGAACCAATACCGCTTGGGCCCCCATGCATTCAGCGTTTCTGCATATTGCTCCAAAATTTCTAACATCCGTGACTCCGTCAAGCATGAGTAGGAGAGGGGTTTTTCCAGACTCGAAAACCTCTGCTATAATGTTTTCGAAGTTCCCGTAAGTAATTGGAGAAACAAAAGCAACGACTCCCTGGTGGTTTTTCGTGGTTATTGAGTTTAGTTTCTCTAGCGGAACGTACTGAAACGGGATGCTGTATTGTTGAATCAGTTGTTTCGTCTGAGTCATAATTTCTCCCTGAAGTCCGCGCTGTATAAGAACTTTATCAAACTCACTTCCGGCTTGTATTGCCTCTTGCAAGGGGCGTAAGCCAAAAATCATTTGATTTCTCGCAGATTGAGGCTTTCTTGACTGACGTGCCGGATAGCGATTGTTTTGTGGGGCTTGCATTGTGCGTGAATAGTGTGTTTGAACCCGCAAAGATACACGCGTCCAACAGGGAGTGATGATGGGACTGCACGATACTTTGCTGCACATTTGAGAAATGTGAAGTGAACATGAAATTATTTTCAAGTTTTTTGTGCTTGACAGTCAGTGATTAACGCACTAGTCGTATTTCTTTTTTTATTCAGCACTTGCGCGAATCAAAAAGCAGGATACATTTGCACCCGCTTTTGAAAATAACGAAAAAGTTCGTCTATCTTCATTGGCAGTGCTGTCGAGGGTTTCAATAACAAAAAGTATTTTCGAAATAATGAAAATAAATTTGGAAACAGCGAGACAAGCATAGTAGTTTTGCCGACCCAATTCAGAAGTGAAAAGGGGAAGTTTTGAAAGAAAAGTTCTTTGATATAATGCAGCAGCGAACAGGTTAATTATTTTAAGAAGCCAGAGAGATTAAACATCTTACAATGGAGAGTTTGATCCTGGCTCAGGATGAACGCTAGCGGCAGGCCTAACACATGCAAGTTGAGGGGCAGCATGAATAATAGTAATATTATTTGATGGCGACCAGCGCACGGGTGCGTAACACGTATGCAATCTACCTCGTACATGGGCATAACTCCGAGAAATCGGTGCTAATTCCCAATAACACTATTGAAGTGGCATCACTTTATAGTTAAAGCTCCGGCGGTACGAGATGAGCATGCGTCCAATTAGCTAGTTGGTGAGGTAATGGCTCACCAAGGCTACGATTGGTAGGGGTTCTGAGAGGATGATCCCCCACACTGGTACTGAGACACGGACCAGACTCCTACGGGAGGCAGCAGTGAGGAATATTGCGCAATGGACG
>CAMBPD010000009.1 GCA_945869405.1 Chryseobacterium gleum
ACAAGGGCGAAACCATTTAACGCCCCCCAAATAATAAAATTCCAACTTGCACCGTGCCACAACCCTCCAATAATCATTGTTATCATGAGATTGAGATTTGTGGTAAGCCAATTAGAGAACGAATTCACCAACTGCGCCACAACAACGGCCAGTGCAATAACTATAGCACCAACGGCAATAACCATCCACGATGAAGCCAGCGCAGCCACCACCAAAAGAATAATTGTAAGTGTAAAATAGGTGCCAACGGTACCCGACTTATTGCCGCCAAGAGGGATGTAGAGATAATCTCGCAACCAATTGGAAAGCGACATGTGCCATCTGCGCCAAAAATCAGCAACATTCACCGCCTTATACGGCGAGTTGAAATTCTTGGTCAGATGGAAACCCATGAGCAGCGCCACACCAATAGCCATATCGGTATAACCCGAAAAATCTGCGTACACCTGGAGGCTGTAGCCATAAATAGCCATTAGGTTTTCGAACCCTGTGTACGAAATGGGGAAAAAACGTAACGAAGAAAGCAAAATCGGAAAATCGTTGAACGGGTTTCAGCACCCCTCTGTAAATTTCAACGGTGTAGCTAATGCTTTGGAAAGTGAAGAACGATATACCAATAGGTAAAATGATCTTGTCTACTTCGAAATGACTTCCAAAAAAACCATTACTCCAATACGCCAGCATGTTGAACACACTACCCGTGCTGCCCGTCATCGAGTTGTATATATCGGTAAAGAAATAGGCGTACTTAAAATAAAAGAGAACACCCAAATTCATGCATACGCTGAGTGCAAGCCAACGCTTTTTCGCAATCGCATTCTGAGTAGAATGTATTTTCTTACCCACCACAAAGTCCCATACCGCAGTGAACAGCAGGAGCAAGAAAAACAACCCTGTGGTTTTATAATAAAAAAACAAACTTGCCCCAAACAGAAAGGCGTGCCGTGTAATCTTGCGCTTGTGAATAAAAGCATCTACAGCAAGAACGACTACAAAGAAAATCCAGAAGTTTACGGCTGTAAAAATAAAAGGGGCCTTTGGATCAAAAGCCAAAAACGATGTGATGGACGACCACCCCTGCATGCCTACTTCTTTCCTTTAAAGGTGAGTGCTTTCTTTGGGCGATCACTTGAAGGTTTCTCCTCGCTTCGATCACGGTCTTCCTCCTGGTCTTCCCTTTTTCGCACTAGCACCTTTGGCGCTGTAGGCTTGGCCTTCGGCACAAATGGTTTATCGGCCCACTCTGGGGTCTGATTGTTTTGGGCAGACGACGCAGGTGGTGAAGGCTTTCTAACCGCCGGCTTTACGTCCTTCTCCTCTTCTTCATCGAAAAACTTTTCCTTTTCCCACTCAGCTGGAATCTCTCCTGACTTATTAAACTTCACACCCAACTTCGTAAGCAACACCTTGCCCTCTTTGTAGAGCATTCCAGCAGCCTTTTTAAATGTTTTCTTCGACATGTGAAGTCTCAGTTTCACCTCCTCAGGGTCTGTATCGTCGTTGAGGCGCACGTAACCTCCATTCAACTCAAGGTAACTCATTATTTTCAGTTTCGCATCGTCTAACAACTCCAATCCTTCGCGCTGCATACTCACAATAATGTCCTTTCCCTCTACCTTCCTGACGTAGCCCCTAATCTTTTCGCCCAAACGAACAGTATCTGTCATTTCCTGACGAAACAAGGCACCTACATATTTCCCATCGATAATTACCCTTCGGCCGATATCAATTTTTTCCGCGATTGTCATCATTACCTCATCACCGCGCTTATAAGGAATCTCACGACCACGCAGATGACGATTGAGCTTGGTAGTTGCATAGAGTCGGCGGTTTTCTGGATCGTCGAGGAGAATCACCAACGCCATGCGGCCATCCTCCAAACTTTCTACCTGCTCTTGGTGCGGAATGAGAATATCTCGGCGCGTGCCAATACTAATGAACGAACCCAGACTATTGGAGCTGAGTACTCGGTAGCAGCCCACCTCGCCTACTTGCAGCGTAGACAATTGCGTGGTCGCCTCGAGGTTTCGTTCTTCGTTGTAATAGGTAAAGACCTCAACTTCTTCTCCAACCTCCATACCTGGCTTGAGTTCACGGCGACCAATAAAAACATTATCGCCGTCACCACCCAACAGATAACCCTTTTCAACGACCTCAAAAACAGGAAGAGCTTGAATTGTACCCGGATGAATTTGCATAGTTTACTCTCATTACTCCGTTTAGCGACGATGCTTCCAGAATTGCAAAGAAACGGCTATAACAACAACAGACGGAAGAAATCTGTTAAACTGCTAACAACGCAACCTTAAAGAAACCGAAATGAACTACCCCTAATGTGGTATTGTGGAAAGCCTTCTGTGTGAGGATTTTTGCTTCCTGATAATGAAACAAGCCCACAGCACCGAACAATCACAATGCATTTTCATGCAAATCCCTCACTCGTGCTGTGCAAAAAAGAAAGATTGCTGTAAAAAGTACAAGCACGGCAATCGTTGTAAAAAGTGTCCTAAGAGCGCGAAGTGATTACTGATTGGGTTGCTGCTTCTATATTGTGGGAGGTGTGCCGAGGCGAATTGTCGTTATTTCACTTACAGCCTAGCCCCTAGCCCCTATCCAGAGGAGAGGGGAATGCCCCCATTATGCAAATCGTTGGAGTTTCAAAAGAGAAGGACCGCGAGTCATAATTTTTACAAAGCAAACCTTTCACGAGAAGGCACTCACCTCTCCTTTGGATAGGCTGAAGCCGTTTACGAGAAGGACCTTCCTTTCCAATTTGGAAGGAGCCCAGCTTTAGATTTTCTTGCGGCACACGCGGCATGAATTGGCAAACACAACTATCACGACAAGCACCGCTGCAACCCAATCCGTAATCCGTAATCTCTAGTCAGTAATCCTACTGCCCCTTCTCCAAATTACTGTTCCTCTTACTGTACAGGAAGTAAACAATCACTCCCAATGTTCCCCAGATCAGAAATGCGTACCATGTATGAACGCGCACTTGGGTCATAAGGAAGATGTTGAACAACACACCAAGAGGCGCAATGATGTTGACCATCGGGGTTCTATAAGGGCGATCCAAGCCTGGCTCTGTCTTACGTAAAATCAGCACCGCTAGGCAAACCATTGAAAAAGCTAGGAGAGTACCCATTGAACACATTTCAGAAATGCTGTTGATAGGAGTTACGGCTGCAACGATGGATACAATCAAACCTACCAGAATTGTGCTCTTGTAAGGTGTCTTGTACTTTGGATGGAGCGAACCGAAGATGCCGCGTGGCAACAAACCGTCTTTCGCCATACCGAAGAAGATACGTGTTTGACCGAGCATCATCACAAGCATAACTGAGGTGAGACCAGCTACGGCTGCAATGGTAATGGGGTATACCGCCCAAGAGATGCCTGCACCAGAAAATGCAGAAGCTACCGGTGCTTTCAAGTCCAGTGTTGAATAAGGCACCATTCCCGTAAGGACTAATGAAACCAAGATGTATAGAATAGTGCAAATGACCAAGGAAGAGATAATTGCAAAAGGCACATCCTTCTTCGGGTTGATTGCCTCGCCGGCCTGAGTGCTCACAGCGTCGAAACCGATATAAGCGAAAAACACAATGGTGGCAGCGGTTAGCACACCTCCAAATCCAAAATTAACCTCACCAGTTGCATTGCCAGCGGCATCCAAGACAGGTACTTCGGCAGGTATAAACGGCACCCAATTCTCTGGGTTCACATAAAAAGCGCCCACGATAATCACAAACAAAACCACCACGACCTTCACTATGACGATGACGTTGTTGGTGCTCGCAGCCTCTTTGATACCCTTTATCAAAATACCCGTAACCACCCACGTTATGAGAAAAGCGGGAAGATTGAAGGCAAAGCCGCCATAGGTAAACGGGTCGTTATTCAACCAGTCCGGAATATGCAGACCAAACATGTCAAGGAGTTTCGAAAAATAACCACTCCAAGCAACTGCTACGGTGGTAGCCCCCATCATGTACTCCAAAATAAGATTCCATCCAATAAACCAGGCGAACAGCTCACCTACCGTTCCGTATGCATATGCGTATGCTGAGCCCTCGACAGGCAATACCGAGGCGAATTCTGCATAACAAAGAGATGCAAATAGACAGCCTATACCAGCGATTACAAAAGACAATGCCAACGCCGGACCCGCATGATCATGCGCTGCAATTCCGGTTAAGGTAAAAATACCACCACCGATTATTGCTCCTATACCGAGGGATGTAAGACCCCAGCGGGTTAGAATTCGCTTTAATTCGCTTTTACTTGCCTCCGCATGGAAGGCAGCAATTGGTTTTTTTCTCCAGACACTAGACATCGATCGTATGGTTTTTGGTGTTCGAGGGCAAGTATAAGGAATTTTCAATCACCAATGCCCGCAACCCAGTTGCCACTTCACCCAAATAGAATAGCCCCCGACGTTTCAGGGGCTATCCGCTTGCTTAACCTTAATTAACCTTAACTACTCTTAATCACAGAGAGTTATCTTAAATATCGTTGGTTTGTGAACCTTCATTTCAGATGAAATACACTCTTGAAACGGGGGGGGCAAATGAAAAGTTACGTTTTGAAGTAATTTTTTTTAACCCCCGTTTTTTCTTGGTAGTATGGACGCGCGGCGGCGCGTGCGCCAACTCGGAGTTTGGTTAAAGGGCTCCTTTTTGAGCAGTGGGCGCGTCTTAAAACAAAAAGGCCTCCCAATGGGGAGACCTACTTGTTAACCAAATCCATTAATTAACCAAAAAAACAAATCACAGGGTTTGATACGGGAGGTGTTTTTATTTGGTTACATTTTTTTTTACGTTCGAAAAAATTATCGTCTGATAAGCAGATTGCCTGCACTCAATTGTCGAGCATGTTGCATTACCACGCGGTAGATACCGGCTGGCAAGGCACTCACATCCATTGAATGCGTAGTTGAATTCGTTGGACGAGAAAGCACCAACGTTCCCACGCTGTTGTATATATCCAAGCCAACCGGCATCGTGCTCCAAACATTCAATTCGGTTGTGGCCGGATTCGGGAAGAAACCTGATGACCATTCGCCTGAGACTTCATCAACACTTTCAATTAACAGCAAAACACAATCGCTCATGGCATCGCATCCGTTGAGGGTCACGGCCACGGAATAACTGCCGTTTTGAGAAGGATCGTTAATGGAAAACTCAGCTGACGTTGCACCATCAACCTGCAGCTGTGTATCGCAATTCCACCACTGATACGTTGCACCCTCTTGGGCCACAGTGGCTGACATTAAGTCGCCGGCTACCGTGATATCTACCTCCGGGAGCGGATTCACGATGACACTTTGAGTGCTAGTGCCCGAGCAACCGAACGCATCGGTGTAACTGCACGTCACTGTGTGCTCACCAACACCCGCAGACTGGGCGTTGAATTCATCGCCAGACACACCCGGACCGCTGAAATCGGCCGGTGTATTCACACAAATCAACTCAGAAACGATATCGGCATCTTCACAATACGCATCGAACAAACCGGTGAAAGAAGCATCGGGGCCTAAGAGCACAGTGGTCGCAATGGACGTTTCTGACTGACAATCACCCAAGTTGATATCGCAGAGAATCGTATGCTCGCCAATGCCGGCTATGGCAGGATCGAAGAATGGACCACTCACACCAGGCCCGCTAAAGACACCACCTGGAGATACCGGCAGCAACTCAACCAAACCTTCCGAAATACAGGTAATTGCTTCGAGTCCGGAGAACTCACTGTTGGCCACATCGAAGACTGCAATGACTTGTGTTGTCGTTGAAACACAACCATTGGCCTGCGCCAGCGTGTAGGTAACCTCGTTGTCACCAATAATAGCTTGTGCAGGATCGAACGTGTCGCCATTCACACTTGTTCCAGAGAAAACACCACCTGCAACATCGGGAACCATTTGCTCCGCGAGTGAGCTGGCACAAAATGCAGGAGAGAGAATAAACTCACTACTCAAGGATGCAAGCACTTCAACGGTTTGGGTTTCACTTGCGCTGCAGACATCCACTCCAGTGGTGTAGGTGATGTTATACAGACCAGGTGAAATATTTGGATCAAAACTATTGAGAAGGACAGGACCCGTAAATACTCCACCCAACGAAACAGGGTTCAGATCAACTAAGTCATCCGTGGTGCAATAGGTTGAGTTCAAATCAACAAAGTTTGCGGGGGAAAACTCACGAATACTTACCGACTGAATAAAAGAGTATTCACAACCGGCATCGCTTATTAATGTGTACCCAATCGTAAAATCACCTACTGGAACTTCTGAAGGTGAAAATGTTTCCCCCACTATCCCCTGACCTGAAAAAGTTCCACCACTTACCACCGGCACAAGTGTTACCGGAGCATCACCCAAACAATACATCGGAGCTAATCCGCTGAAGCTTGCATTGACCTGCTCAATCTGGACGCACACTGCGCTTGATGTTGCAGAACTTAATGCGTCCGAGGCGGTTACAGAATAGCACTCACTTTGAGAAGCATTAAAAATTGCACCTGCACCCAACTGCGTTCCTTGACTGTTTTGCCATGTATAGATTAATCCTTCTTGGGCGTTCACACTTAGTGAAACCGACTGCCCCTGGCATACCAACAGCTCCCCCGAGTATTCTACCACAGGCGCCTGAATGGGCGGCACAGGCATAAGAGATAGTGTACTCGTGTAGATATAATCGCCACCAACACCACCATTTGCATTTGCGGCATTACCTGCAGCATACATGGTTACAGGTATTTCAGTTGAAGGTGCTGTCCAGCTAAATGACCATGTGCGTGCGTTCGAAGAAAATCCGGAATTATCAATATGTGCTATGGTCGCTCGAGAATTGCCACTGATCGTTGCGTTCAGAATGTGCGAGTCTGCACCGGGTGTCCAACTGCCTGCATTAGCTCCACTCGCCTGCAAGGATTCGAGGCCAAAACCAAATAATCCGATGCCTTGCTGTTGCACCGTTACACTCACCTGGTAGGTTTCACCGGGCACGTATAAGTTTCCATTCACCAGTCCGACAACCGAAATCGAAACGCTTCCGATGCCACTATTCAAAGAAAAGTTGTTGTGGCACGAGCCGGAGGCACAGGTGCCTTCTCCGGGTGAGCCATTGGAACCGGCTTTACCGGCAGAGTATTCGGCGTTGTTCGATGTCATACTGGTTAGCCCGAAAGCAACCATCAGAGCCGCAACTAAAACGAGTAGTGGTTTTTTCATAGAAGGAAATAAAAAAGGGTAAACAAAAAAGGATGTGAACTGGTTCACACCCGTAATACGAAAATACCGCAGTTCTACCCTACCAAAACCTACACTTCGATCAAGGCTTCGTCATCGATTTTCTTTCTGAACACAATCTGCCCATCAAACACATCGAGTACAACCGCTTCCGTCTTATCGACCTTTCCGCTTAGAATGTATTTGGACAGTTCGTTCATGACTTCTTTCTGAATGGTTCGCTTCACGGGGCGTGCACCATACTGCGGATCATAACCCTTATCGGCGAGGTATGCCAGCGCATCGGGTGTTACTACCAGCTGAATATCAGACTTCACCAGGCGTTCAGAAAGCATGTGCAACTGGAGTTTCACAATGTTCTCGATTTGCGATTTCCCGAGAGGTGTGAACATGATTACTTCATCGATGCGATTCAAAAACTCAGGACGTAGCGAAGATTTAAGCGCAAGCATTACCTCCAACTTCGTGCGTTCAAAGAGTTCATCACTTTCTGCATCCTTCGCCTTCTCGTAATTCTCCTGAATTATTTGTGAGCCCAAATTGCTGGTCATAATAATGATGGTGTTCTTGAAATTCACCACGCGTCCCTTTGAGTCGGTTAGTCGGCCATCGTCGAGCACTTGCAGCAGCACGTTGAACACGTCGGGGTGTGCCTTTTCAATTTCATCGAGCAGAATAACTGAATAGGGTTTTCTGCGAACCGCCTCCGTGAGCTGCCCACCTTCATCGTAGCCAACGTAGCCTGGAGGCGCACCCACCAAGCGGCTCACACTATGTCTTTCTTGGTATTCACTCATGTCTATACGCGTCATTGCGTTCTCATCGTTGAACAGAAAATCGCTCAACGCCTTGGCGAGTTCTGTTTTACCCACACCGGTTGTTCCGAGGAAGATGAATGAACCGATGGGCCTACGTTCATCGCTTAGTCCTGCCCTGCTTCTGCGCACGGCATCGCTCAGAGCCACGATTGCTTCGTACTGACCAACTACGCGTTTACCGAGTTCATCTTCGAGCCGCAATAACTTCGCACGCTCGCTTTCAACGAGGGCCTTCACGGGAATGCCTGTCCAACGAGAAACCACATCGGCGATTTCTTCCGGATCGACTTCTTCCTTCAGCATTTTCGAATTGGCTTGCAAATCTTGCAACTTGAGTCGACCATCCTCAATACGTTGCTCTTGCTCTTTCATTCGCCCGTAACGTATTTCGGCAACCACACCATAGTTACCCTCGCGCTCGGCTTGTTCGGCAAGTAATTTCAATTCCTCTAGCGCTGCCTTTGCCGATTGTATGGTCTCAACAACATCCTTTTCACTTTGCCATTTTGCCGCGAGTGCATTTCGTTCTTCACTTAAATCACCAATTACCCTTCCTAGCTCATTCAACTTGGCATTGTCGCCCTCTCGTTTTATGGCTTCGCGTTCAATCTCGAGCTGCATAATTTTTCGTTCCAACTCATCGAGCGCCATTGGCTTAGAATTAATTTCCATTCGCAACTTAGATGCGGCCTCGTCAATTAGGTCGATGGCTTTATCGGGGAGATAACGATCGGTGATGTACCGCTGCGAGAGCTCAACGGCAGCAATGATGGCGTCATCCTTAATTTGCACTTTGTGGTGGTTTTCATACTTTTCCTTCAATCCACGAAGTATAGAAATGGCGGCATCCCTATCCGGTTCTTCTATCATTACTTTTTGAAAGCGTCGCTCGAGCGCCTTGTCCTTCTCGAAGTATTTCTGATATTCATTCAATGTGGTTGCGCCGATAGCACGCAACTCACCGCGAGCCAATGCAGGCTTTAAAATATTGGCAGCATCCATAGCGCCCTCTCCACCGCCGGCACCAACGAGGGTATGAATCTCGTCAATGAAAAGAATAATTTCTCCCTCGCTCTTCTGAACCTCATTCACAACTGCCTTCAGACGCTCTTCGAACTCGCCTTTGTACTTAGCTCCAGCAATGAGTGCTGCCATGTCGAGCGAATACATCTGCTTCGACTTGAGATTTTCAGGAACGTCACCGTTGATGATGCGATGAGCAATACCTTCAGCTATGGCCGTTTTACCTGTACCCGGTTCACCTATGATGATGGGATTATTTTTTGTGCGGCGCGATAGAATCTGCATCACGCGGCGTATTTCCTCATCGCGGCCTATGACCGGATCGAGCTTACCATCGCGAGCGAGCTTGTTCAAATTCTTGGCAAACTTCTCAAGTGAGTTGTAGGTTTCTTCCTGCGATGCCGAAGTAACGCGTTGTCCTTTTCGCAATTCCAAAATCGCCTTCTTTAACTCCTTGGAGGATACACCTGCATCGCGCATCATTTGCGACGCCTTATCGTTGCCTTCGCCAATAGCGAGCAGCAGGTGCTCTATGGCAACAAACTCATCGTTGAATTCCTTTAGGAAATTCTGCGCGCGATTAATGGCTACGTTCGCCTCTGGCGAGAGACTCATATTACCGCCGCTCACTTTTGGGAAGCGCTCGATTATCTTGTCCAACGCTTGCTGCACGAGAGCAACATTTACGTTGAGTTTCTTCAGTAAAAAGGGAGCCACAGTGTCGTCAGCAACAAAAATCCCTTTCAAAATGTGCGCGTTCTCAATGGTTTGATGTCCTTTATCGAGTGCAACCTGCTGTGCCTTTTGAATGGCCTCTTGTGTTTTCAGCGTGAATTTTGAGAAATCCATGTTTTTAGTGTTTGGTGTCATTTCAGCAATGCGGGTACCACTACACACAAGTGGAAAAATTGACACTGATAAATGATACTATATGACCTAATTGTCTGATTCCAAAGAATAATTCGGGTAATTTGGCAGACAAATAAGTTGAATCACTCCAATGAGAATAGCATTAGTAGGTTACATGGGCTGCGGTAAAACCTCACTTGGACAACAACTCTCGGAAAAAATCGCCATACCCTTCATTGACCTTGACCAATGGATTGAAGAATCCGAGGGGCTAAAAATTGCCGAGCTATTCGCAACGAAAGGGGAAAATTATTTCCGGGTGAAGGAATCAGAAGCTCTCAAGCAAGTGCTACAAACTCATCAAACATTAATCTTAGCCACAGGAGGCGGAACCCCTTGTTTCTTCAATAACATGTATTTTTTAAATGAGTCTTGTAAAACCGTATATCTCCAATGCTCACCAAAAAAACTGTTGGAACGAATCTCATCGGATAAAAACATCAGACCCCTTTTATCATCCACAAATTTTGACCTGATTGATCATCTTCTCCAAAGAGAACCACACTATTTACAATCACAATATATTTTGAATGGTGATCAAACGTTTAGCGAATTGATAAGCGACCTGCAACACCTCAGCCAATCGCAGCAAACTGGTTTCTGACTTTTTTGTTTGTGGTTTTCACATGGATGTTTACTTTTAGTAAACCATCCCGGACACTAAATCATTTTTTTGTCACTTTTGAACACATATTATTGATAGCCAAATCATTATTTATGTTCAACTTTGTGAACATGAAAATGGATTTGAAGCAGAGAGAGGGGTTCAGCAAAGTTGTATTGGCACTTTTAGATGCGAAAAACTTATCGCAGCGACAGGTTGCCCTGGATTTAGATACCTCACCATCCAACTTCAATCAACGTATTCTTGCCGGCAGCATGCGTCCGGGCATGATCATGCATTTCAACAAACTTCTGAATGTTGATCTGTTGCGTTTGGTGAACTACTACGAACAAGGTGAAACCTTGAACTCCATCCTCGAACACGCCCTTCAGCCAGAGAAAAAAGTGTCGGTTAAAACGGACATTCAGCCATCCATAGAAATGTATGAGATGATTGCTACTCAGACTAAAACTATCTCAGAACTGCAACTGCAAATAACAGATTTGGTAACCAAGGTTAACACATGGATTGACTACAATATGCTGAAATCGGAGCAGCAAATCGATGCTGAACCCAATTTGAAGTCTAGTCAAGAGGGAAGTCAACATTAAACTCAGGATTTATTGAAGCTAGAATAAAAACCTTGGTGTTTTCGTAGCTCAAAAAAGAAATGGTTCGGCGTTGCGAGTGGATTAGTCCAAATAAACGGCCTCTTTGCCTTTTGAAAAATCTACATATACATGCTCGCGCAGGTTCGTAGACAACGTAAGCCCAACGAAATCAGGGCGAATGGGGAATTTTCGATGGTAGCGATCAATCAAAGTTGCAATTGCAAGACCTTTCAACTCTACCATTAAAAGAAACCGAGAAGCGTAGATGAGCGTCCGACCTGTATTCAAAACATCATCCACAAGCACTACATACTTTCCTTTTAGCATCTTCACATCGCCAGAATACTCCATTTCGGCACTGAGCGGTTTGTCCTTGTTCAGTCCTATTTCTTCGACCACTATGTTTAGCTCACCAACTTCACCTAGCGCTTTGGCTAGTCGTGTAGCCATTTCACTTCCGCGGCCACGCACACCGATGAGGATCAATTCCTTTTCTTTGTAATGCGCTTCATGAATTTCATGCGCCATGCGAACCAATTTCTGCTTGATTTCGCGCGTATTTAATATGAGTGTTTGGTCTTTCGACATACTTCAAAAGTAACCATTATCGGACTACACGTTCAAAACAAGCGACGGTTTCAACATGCGCAGTGTGCGGAAACTGATCGACCAAGCTAAATTTAACCAAGGCATAACCAGCCTCGATCAAATCGATGGTATCGCGGGCCTGCGTGGCTGGATTACACGACACATAAACGATTCTGGGCGCCTCAAGCGCTATAACTTTTCGCAGTGTCTTCGGTGCTATACCACCACGGGGAGGATCGAGCACGATGCAACTGATGTGCGATTGAAACTGCGGGTACTCGAGTAAAAACTTCCCAACATCTGCGGCATAAAACTCAAGATTGCTCACTCCATTGGCCGCTGCATTTTTGCGTGCATCGGCTATGGCATCGGCTACTATATCGACACCAATGACCTTGCGCTTACTGCGCTTGGCAAGTAATTGTGTGATGGTGCCCGTGCCACAAAACAAGTCCATTATAAACGAGCCATCATCCCCCTCACCCACTCCAGCATAGTCGAGAACCTTTTGATAGAGCCGCTCAGCACTACGCGGATTAGTTTGAAAGAAGCTTGTCATGCTAATATCGAACGAAAGGCCATGAATGGTCTCCGTAATATGCTGTGCACCCCACAACTGAATGGTGCGTCCTGAAAGTGGATCTACCCGATCTCCTGTATTTGGATTGATTGTATGGATGATACCCGCCAATCGACCGCCCAATTTCTCTCGCATGTAATCGACGAAGCCACGGGCATCGAAGTCGTCAACACCCAGATCGGAAGTAACAAGATTCAGTAACAGTTGGTCGGTTGAAAAACTTTTACGCACTACGAGATACCGGAAAAACCCGATATGCTTGGGTGGATGCCAAGCGGGAAGCCCTGTGCCTTCGCACCATTGGCGCACATCCTTCAACACTCTTTCAAATGACTCATCAAAGAGTCCCGAATCATTATCGAGGTTCTCTACGCACCACCACGTACCCCTATGCTTGAATCCAAGACCAAAGTCATCGCACTCCTTTTTCTCCTCCAAATCGAATCGTATTACCGAAAAAGCGTATTCCATCTTGTTGCGGTAATGCCAGTCGGCCGGCGATTCTATATACTCGTCGAGCAGTGCCTCAATACCTTCAATTTTGCCTATTCGCTTGAACAGCTCAAGCGTAGTTCTGCGCTTATAAAGCCGCTGCAAAGGCATGGGCAAAGTGGCATAGGGTGCCCCCGGTATGGCTTGAAACGGAATTACCACTTCATCAGGAGATGCATTGAGCACCTCAACGAGTTTGCATTCGGCAAAACGCTTTTGGGCTTTCTCTACGCGAGCCAATACGCGCTGACCTGGAATTGCATTTTGCACGAAGACAGCAAACTCACCTTGATCAGTGTGCAGTTTCCCTATGCCCACGCCACCGAAAGCCATATCACTAATTACGAGTTCGATGAGTTGGTTTTTTTTGACAGGGCGTTCTTGCATAGGCGCGAATTTACTTCGGAAGTAAAGTGTCGACTACATTTGGCCGCATGAAGTCGACTGCTCGGTATCTATCCATACTGCTTGGACCGTTCCTTTTTGCTCTTTCATGGATAATACAACCGGCTGGGTTGGATGTTGCGCAGGCAAAAGTATTGGGCGTTGTTGCCTGGATGCTCACTTGGTGGATTGCCGAGGTAGTGCCCATGGGAGTAACCTCTCTTTTGCCCATTCTCCTTTTTCCTTTTCTAGGTGTTTTGAGTCTCGAAAAAACATGTATTTCCTATAGCAACCGGTATGTTTTTCTATTTCTGGGAGGGTTTCTCATCGCATTGGCGATGGAAAAATGGAATCTTCACCGCAGGCTTGCCCTCACTATTGTGAACCGAACAGGCACCTCTGCGAACCACATCATTTTTGGCTTTATGCTGGCGAGTTATTTCATCAGCATGTGGATAAGCAATACAGCCACCACTCTGATGATGCTGCCCATTGCAGGATCTGTTGTTATGTTGTTGGTGAATGACCCTAAGCCATCACGAGGCACGCGCAATTTTTCAACAGCACTCATGCTTTCCATTGCCTATGGAGCCAGTATCGGAGGAATTGCAACGTTGGTTGGTTCACCACCCAATGCAAGCATGGCCGGTATTTTAGATAAGTCATTCAATCAAACGGTTAGTTTTTTTGATTGGATGAAGTGGGGTCTTCCGTTTTCACTAGCACTGCTGCTCCTTGCCTATGTCATCATGGTCAAGGTTGTTTTCCCCAATCGACTCGGGCGGTTTGAATTGGGGCAAACCGTTATTAGCAGCGAGCTGGCATTGCTCGGAAAATGGCGACATGAAGAAAAAGTTGTCTTTGGAATTTTTGCCGCCACTGCACTTCTTTGGATGGTTCAAGAGCCAATTGCGCAGGTTCTCAAGCCCATGGGAATTGAATTCAGCGACACCGCAATTGCTGTTGCCATGGGTTGTTTGCTTTTTCTATTGCCCGATTCGACAGGCAGATCTCCTTTACTCGAGTGGCGGGACACTGAAAAACTACCCTGGGGTATTCTACTCATGTTTGGTGGGGGAATGAGCTTGGCCGTAGCCTTCGACCAGAGTGGCTTGGTTGGCGTAATCACGCGGCATATGACTAGCGTGAATACAGGCAACCAATTTCTATTTGTAACTATGCTTTGTGCTGTTGGCTTAGTGATTACTGCATTGATGAGCAACATTGCGATGGTAAACATTTTTGTGCCCGTGGTAGCTTCCTTGGCCGTTGGTTCGGGGGTTTCACCTGAAGTATTTGCAATCCCCGTTACGATAGCAGCAAGCTGCGACTTCATGTTCCCTATGAGCACCCCACCAAACGCAATAGCATACAGCAGTGGATATATTCGGAGCCGTGACATGTTGAAAGCGGGAGTGCTTTTAAATCTGTTGTCGCTGCTGCTCTTAATGCTGCTCGTTGGGCTAAGGACACTTGGAAACACCTAGAAATAAGAATGCCTCCCTATTGGGAGGCCTTCTCATTAACCAAATCCATTAATTAACCAAAAAAACAAATCACACCTTTGGTACGGGGGCACTCGACAAAGTGTTTCATTGATTGCACTTTTTTTTTGGCTCTACTTGTTAAACAGACGATATGAATTACATTTGCCGTCCGAAAAATGGGAAACCATCTGGAGAGGTGGGTGAGTGGCTGAAACCAACAGTTTGCTAAACTGTCGTAGGGGGTAACCTTTACCGGGGGTTCGAATCCCCCCCTCTCCGCCAGGCAAACCAACTCATTCTGTTTGAAAAGCATAGAGCTCAGATGCGTTTCAAATGAATTGACTGCAAAGACGCTAGACGTCCTTATGTTTGCAAAAATTTTCGGGGTGTAGCGTAGCCCGGTATCGCGTCTGCTTTGGGAGCAGAAGGTCGTAGGTTCGAATCCTGCCACCCCGACCACAAAGTTCAAAATCTGAGTTTCCATGGAAAATCGGATTTTGGACTTTTAAGTTTACAAAGGTCCCGTAGCTCAGTTGGATAGAGCAGCAGATTTCTAATCTGCGGGCCGGGGGTTCGAATCCCTTCGGGATCACAGATACATGTTTTAAGAGCGAAGGACGAGGCACCAGGGATATACACCTCGAGTTTCGTCCTTCGCTCTTTTAACTTGTACCAAATAAAAACGCCTCCCCGTTGGGAGGCGTTCTTACTTAACCAAATCCATTAATTAACCAAAAAAACAAATCACACCTTTGGTACGGGGGGTGAAATGAGAAGGTTACATTTTGGGGTGAAATGGTGAAATGGTTAATAGAAGGGCCCTCTTACTACTTGACCATTTCACCATTTCACCATTTCACTATTTTACTTTGTTGAAAACGGATTTAACCTTACTGATTTAGTGTGGAATCTCTTGCGCACATTTGACCTAAACACAGCCCAGCTATGTCGGACGAAAAAACAGTAGTAAAAATCAAGCACGCAGAAATCCGTCAGAAAGAGAATGTTATTCTCAAGGACGTAAATCTAGAAATCAAGGCTGGTGAATTTGTGTATCTCATTGGCAAGACAGGCAGCGGGAAAAGCAGCCTTTTGAAAACACTGTATGCCGAACTGCCCTTACCAAAAGGTGAGGCCGTGTGTTGCGGATACGATTTAGAAAAACTGAAGCGATCGCAAATACCTTATCTGAGAAGAGAGCTAGGCATTGTATTTCAGGATTTCGAGCTCCTTACAGATCGCTCGATATTCGATAACCTAGAATTTGTATTACGCGCAACCGGGTGGACCGATGAAAAGGCAATCATTGCCCGCATGGACAGCGTGCTCAACCTAGTAGACCTTGACAACAAAGGCAACAAGATGCCCCACGAACTCAGCGGAGGTGAGCAACAGAGAGTCGTCATTGCTCGTGCATTACTAAACACACCCCAGCTAATACTTGCCGATGAACCAACGGGAAATCTCGATCCAAAAACAAGCCATGAAATATTGAATCTTCTGCTGGCAATAAGTCGCTCGGGAACAGCTGTTCTAATGGCTTCACATGATTTCAATACGATGCGAAAGTTCAACGGTAGAGTGCTCGTATGCGATGGAAACGAAATACGAGAAACATCTGATATAGCAGCGTTTGAAGCTTCGCATGCGTAATGGGCAGGCCGAAGATAAGTGTCATAGTTCCAGTATTTAATGGCGCGCGAACGCTGGAAACTTCGTTGCATAGCGTTTGGACACAAACCTATCAAGCGTATGAATTACTCGTTATTGATGGTGCCTCCACTGACGGTACACTTTCCATTCTGCAAGCCAACAAGGAGCGCATCCACGTGTGGTTGAGTGAGCCTGATAAGGGTGTGTATGACGCAATCAATAAAGGCATTGAGAGAGCAAAAGGCGAGTGGATTTTTATATTAGGAAGCGACGATGTATTGGCCGAGCAAGATGTTCTTGAACGTATGGCAAAGCACCTTTTGGATAACAAGCTATTGTTTTTTGGCAACGTACGTAACCTGCACACAAAGCAATCGATGGTGAAGGAATTGCACACGAGTTCATTGGGAATGGAGATCTACATTCGTAATACACTCCATCAACAAAGCGCTTTCTATAATTCCCGGTTATTTGACAACACCCTATTTGACACTTCACTCCGCGTACTAGGCGATTACGACTTTCACCTCTCTCTCTACCAAAGAGGAATAAGAGGCGAACATGTTGACTTACTCGTTGCTCGCTGTGATGCCTCTGGCCTTTCCAAACAGTTCAACTGGGCGCTTTACAGAGAAGAACTCTGGATGAAAAGCAAGCGAATTGGGTTACTTGCCACAACTTTATTGAGCCCGCTGATTGTGGCAAAATTTCTTTTCAAACAATTGAAGTAGCCTACACAAGCGGCAAATAGACGTTGCGAACGACTTGCTGCTCGCACTGCCAATTGAGCTCCTTTGCTGCGTTCAATGCGTTCTTTTTCCAACGCGGTAGATCATCGCTGTGGAGCATTCCCAACAATGCATCCGCAATCGCGCGTGGTTGCACCTCGCTCACGATACACCCTATATCATACTGTTGCACCACTCGCCGAATTTCGGGCAAATCTGAAACCAATACCGGTAAGCCCGCGTGTATGTAATCAAATAGTTTGTTGGGAAGCGAATACGCATAATTTAGATGCAACGGCTTATCGAGCGACACGCCCACATCGGCAATTGCAGTGTAACGCTGCAATTGGTGAAAAGACATTTTGGGCAAAAAAAGAACCCGTTCGCTCAATCCGAGTTTCACGATTGTCGATTGTATGTTCGGTAAGTCCCGACCAGAGCCTATAATCAATAGCAGAGCATTTTCCACATACTCCATACTGCAAGCAAGCTCCATTCCTCCTCGATCAGGATCGATGTACGCCCCCTGTAAAAGAATTATTCTTTTGTCGTCGGGCAATCCCAAATCACTTCGTGATACTGT
Organism: Chryseobacterium gleum; assembly: GCA_945869405.1. Lineage (GTDB taxonomy): Bacteria > Bacteroidota > Bacteroidia > Flavobacteriales_D > Sanyastnellaceae > JAIBBG01. The sequence goes on from CAMBPD010000009.1 coordinate 17,713, forward strand.
GACTGGGCTCTCTCGTATTTCCGGCACGTTACGCACCACATTCACCTTCACATGATAAAGTGCTCTATATATGCCGGCAATGGTTTCGTTGACGGTGATCACATGCTTCAGTTTCGGAAAAATAAACCCCTCAATAGCCAGCCAAATCTTCTTGGGCACAGGCCGGTTCGTCAGCCCCTCCGCTTCTGTAAAATATTCATGGCTATCGTACACCAACGCCTTACCCCGCAGCCGAGCGACAAGAAATGCCGGTAGCAAGGTATCAAGATCATTCGCGACAAGTATATCGGTGCGCTTGACCAACAAATACAACAACAAACGCACATTGAGCGACGCATAAAACACTGCGCCTTTGTTAAACCACAATTTAAAACGGTGCACCTCGTAGGGGCTATCAAAGGGTTTACTATCTGGCAAAAGCCGACCCACAAGTGAAATACGAAAACCCATATCGGCGAGGGTTCGACACATCTTAGCTACCCGCTGATCGTGCTGCAAATCGTTTGAAACGAGAACTGTAATATGTCGGCCCTCTGGGCGACTCACGAATTACGCATTGTATCGCGAATCTCTTTCAAAACCTTCTTGGTGTACAAGGGGAAATCAGCATTCATCATCCAACTGAAATACCCCAAGTCTTTTCCAAAGACCTCTTGCACCTGGATGTTTTTGTACTTGCCAAAATTGAAAACCGGTTGATCCTTTTCGTTGAAGACAATGTGACCTGCAAAGTCGGCCTTCTTTTTACGCTCGCTCAGCTTGTGAATTACCTCCATGTCATTTTGAACAGGGTGATACGTCTGCCCTTGCTCATCCTGCACCTCTAAATGCGCATAGCGATCGAGCATTGCTTCAAAAACTTCAAGGGTTGCTAATGTATCAGGCAAAGCTTCGTGGGCATCATCGAGTTGCTTATCGCAGTAAAATTTATATGCTGCTTTTAAATTCCGTTGCTCCATAAGATGGAAGATGACTTGGACATCGATTAGGTTTCTGCCCTCTGCACTGAAGTCTATTTCGGCACGTAAAAACTCCTCGGCGAGCATGGGTATATCGAAGCGGTTTGAGTTGAACCCACCCAAATCACAGTCAAACAAAAACTTGAACAACTTTGGCGCAATGTCTTTGAATAACGGCGCATCCTGCACATCGGCATCATATACACCGTGCACGAGTGAAGCTTCAATGGGAATTGGCACCGTTGGATTTACCAATAAGCGATGTTCTTTTCCGTGCTGCGCAGGCATCATGATTACTTGACCATCGGGCATTATCTTGACTACAGCGATTTCTACAATACGATCCTTCGCGATGTCTGTGCCTGTGGTTTCCAAATCGAAGAATGCCAATGGCTTTTTTAAGTTGAGTTTCATTTCTGGTTTTTGTGCTTGATATAAAAGAGGGCTAAGGTAGGTTATATGAACAATGCGCTGCGCGCGCGCGCTGCGTGTTTAATTGCAAAAGCCCCTGGGATGGTAGCATCCGAGGGGCTATTTTTTTATTCCCAGCGCTGAAGCCGAGGGCTCAACAAAGCGGTTGTTCGATTAACCTTGAACGCGCACTTTCACGAATTGAAACTGTTCGTACAGTAAGCGATTATTCTTCGAGTCGTTCTCGTATTCCTTTCCTTGCACTGCCTTCGTGCCCTTACCAAATGTGTAATCTTTTCCCTCCTCTCGACCATAGGATTTGAGGGCCTCTCGCACTATATCATGAGTCGAGTCGAAACGTAGTTGCACGAGCTCGTCGTTTGATTTGTATTTCACCGAGGGAACTTTCGACGCAGATGCTTCAATAACTATCACCGGCTTTTTACCCACCTTGATGATAGCGTCGATGTCGCGAACGAAATAGGCAAAGTCCATCTCATCTTTCATCATTGTGTGCGAGCCATAGACGAAATAATGCGCATATTGAGCGAAGCCCTTCTCTGGAATAAACTGACGACCCACGGGATCTTTTTTATCGTATTTCAGCTCCACCGGATCCAATGATTGACCAGCGGGTGTGTTAGTAATGGCTGGCTCTTCAATTTTACCATTGAAGGTTTCCTCAGACGTCAGCGCGGTCACCTTATCCTTCTTGGCAGCTACAGCAGCAGCGGTTCCGGCTGCAGCGGCATCATTCTTCGGACTGGCCTTGCCAGCGTCAGGCTTTGAGCCCGCTTTCTTGTCACCCGCTTTTTCTGCACCTTTCTTGACTGGGTCAGTTGAGGATTTCACCTCCACAGGTGCCTCTTTAGTGATATTCACAGGCACAAGGAATACCTCACGTTCAATTTCTTGGAACGTAGCCTCACATGGCACATTGATATCGTCATCTTTGATTTTTTCCTTGCCTTTGTAGTATTCAATGTGGTAGCTCGTGCATGGATTCAAGACGGCCAAATAACCTCCGTCACGTTTGCGAGGGCGGTACTCAGAAACTTCTGCGTTCTTGTCGTTTTTCACCAAAATGCGCAAGTCATCGGGCAACTCTTCCCCTTCAGGAGTAATTACAAAACCCTTCAAAACCGCAAGCTGCGTTTCCTCTGTGATGTCGGGCATATCGACGAGGAAGATGTCTTTCAAACCATACCCACCGTCTTTTGAAGACGAATAGTATGCGCGGCGACCATCGGCCATGGGCACAAAGAAAACATCATCGTCGACTGTGTTTACGGGGTATCCAATCGTCACCGGTGTTCCCCACTCACCATCCTGGCCAAGTTTTGCTGAGAAGATATCGAAGCCCCCCATAGTGTTGTGCCCGCGAGAAGCGAAGTACAGCGTTCTGCCGTCAGCAGTGAGGAAAGGAGCGTCTTCGTCATAAATAGTATTTACCTGTGTGCCGATGTTGAGTGCGCGGCTCCATTCACCGTTTGGCAATTTTACACATCGATAAATATCACGATTCCCTACACCGCCGGTTCGGTCACTCACAAATAAAAGCGTATTTCCATCGGCAGATACCGTTGCGTGCGTTTCCCATGCGGCGGTGTTGATGTCGGAACCGAGCAAAGCTGGCTCGCTCCAGGTTTCACCGATCAGTGTACTTTCAAGCAATTGACCGTCACCAAAGTTATCTCGGTAGATAAACAACGCTTGGCCATCGGGGGCAACACTAATGGCGGCATCGTGCGCATCTGTGTTGAGGTTCAGCAATTCGGGCTCCATCCACACGCCCTCTTCGTTTTTGAATGTAGCGTAGATATCATCCTTGTATTGCATGGTTACAAAATCAATAATCTTGCTGTTTGATGAGTCAGGACGAAGACGAGGGCTGGTAAAAAACATCGTGCTTTCATCGAGCGATAGCACAGGGCTGTATTCGTTGGATGAAGTATTTAGCGTTGGGCCAACGTTGGTGATTTTGTAATTCTTTGGATTTGCAATTTGCAACTTTGCCTCTTGGCACATTTCCAATTCACGGGTCGCATCGATGTACATCAAGTGCTTTTTTCCGAGCTGCTTCTGGAGCTTTTGGAAGGTCGCTATCGCAGCGTCTATTTTGAGATTCAACGCCTGAGCGCGACCCAAATAGAAAAGTGCTTGAATAGGAGCGCGCTTTTCAACCGCATCATAGGGGTCATAGCTTTTGCTGAAGCGTTTTTCGCATGCTGCCTCGAGGTATTGCAGAGCCTCGAGCTTTGAATTTGCTGTTTGCAAGTAGCAGTACCCAATTTTGTAATTGAGGTTTGCGTTATTGGGATTCTCCACCAATAAATCGATCCATGCATTGATGCTTTGTATCCACAAACGCTCCTCGAGCATTTGATTTGCTTCCAAAAATTTGGCGGCAAAAACAAACCGTTTGGGTGGGGCTGCATTGGCTGTTGCTAGCGTTAAGACGGCCAAAGTGATTATGAGAAGTAAGCGCTTCATTCTATTCAGGGTATAGAAAAGTCTAAAAAATTATTTGCGCTCGAAGATAAGCAACGCCCTGACTACTAAAGAAAAAAAACTGCGGGTTTCCTATATCTCTCTGTTTATATCCCACGCCTCGAGATAATCAGCAACACGACGAACAAACTGCCCACCAAGAGCACCGTCCACAACACGATGATCGTAGCTATGGCTCAGGAACATCATGTGACGGATACCAATTAAATCACCTGTTGGAGTCTCTATTACTGCAGGTTTCTTGCGAATGGCGCCCACGGCCATTATGGCCACTTGGGGCTGGTTAATGATGGGAGTTCCCATGACATTACCGAACGAACCCACGTTAGTGATGGTGTATGTTCCTCCGCTTATTTCATCGGGTGTTAATTTATTGTTACGAGCGCGGTCTGCAAGGTCGTTCACGCGCTTCGCTATACCCGCAAGATTCAGCATATCTGCATTTCGTATAACGGGGACGATTAGGTTTCCGCTTGGCAGTGCAGTAGCCATTCCCATGTTGATGTCACCCCGTTTGATAATTCTATCGCCGTCCACCGAAATATTAATCATCGGGAAGTCTTTGATCGCTTTTACCAGGGCCTCAATGAATATAGGCGTGAAGGTTAATTTCGTTTTCTCTTTCTGTTCGAACTGCTTTTTAATTTTCTCTCTCCAAAGGAAGAGGTTGGTTACATCGGCCTCCACGTATGAGGTGACGTGTGGAGATGTTTGCTTACTCATCACCATGTGATCGGCGATGATTTTACGCATGCGATCCATTTCAATGATTTCGTCGTTGCCGTTGATAATGATAGCAGCCCTTGGTTTTGCTGGTACCGCAGAAACGAGCGGAGCAGGGTTCGGTGCGACTGATTCGTTTTTCACCACTGCGGGCGAAACGGGCACGCTCGAGCGGGTGGCTATATGTTGCAACACATCAGACTTTGTGACTCTTCCGCCTTGGCCAGAGCCTACGAGACTATCGAGCTCTGACTGGGCTATTCCTTCTGCTTTTGCAATATTTTTTACCAATGGCGAGTAAAAGCGATCTTCACTGCTAGCCACGATGGTTGATGAGCCCGATGGGGAGGTTGCCACTGCAGATGCAGCTGCTTGGTTGGATGCGGGTTGAGTAATCACAACCTGTGATGCTGGCGCAGTGTCCGTTGGGGCCGACACTCCCAGTCCTATCAATGCAATGGGTTGACCAACGGCAACCACATCACCTTCTTTCACCAAGCATTTCAATAATATGCCGTCCTCTGGGGCAGGAACTTCGCTATCAACTTTGTCGGTTGCAATTTCAATGATTGGCTCGTCGGCTGTGATGGCATCGCCTTCTTTTTTCACCCACTTAATGATAGTGGCCTCGGCCACGCTTTCGCCCATTTTAGGCAGAAGAAGTTCGATCTGGGACATTGACAGACAGGTTGTTGTTTAACGACTGCAAATGTAGTCAGTTTCATCGACTACAAACAAAAAAAGGCACAGAAGGCGGTTGCTTCAACCGCTGCTCTGTGCCCAATATTATTGGGGTTTTTTTAACCGTCTTAATGCTTCACCAAACGCAAAACCTGTGCATCGGTGGCTACAATTTGAAGTAAGTAAAGACCCGCCGGATTTGAGGTCATCTCCTGGTTGAGAAGCTCATTAAGTTGCGACAGATTCGCCGTGAACTGCGCTAACAATCTTCCATCGGCACCCATCAATTGCGCATTTAGCGGAGCATCTGCATCTAGCACACCACTTACGACCACATTGAAACGATCATCGAAAGGATTGGGGTATACACCGAACTGTGTAAGTGTAGGGCTTGCCAACTGAATAATTTCACCCGACTGATTCACAACCCCTGTGCCTGTTACGTTGCCTATGCCATCAAGCGTTGTTACAGCGAGGTTGCCATGCACAAATAAATGAGCACCCTCCTCAATGTAAATATGTTCTGCTTGAGCCGTGCCCATGATAGCCGGTTGCGGAAAAGCATTGGCCTCTATCACAACCGTTGAGGTATCCATTGGCACCTTTCCCTCTTCCCAGTTGTAGGGATTGTTCCAATCTGATGTACCGCCGTTTCCTGTCCAAAAAGACGACGTGTTGTCTGAGGTCAGTGCATTGGCATTGGTGATAATCGCCGGCGCTTCATAATCCACATTGACCCAGCATCGTTGCGATGGATTGGTTGTGACTGCGTTGCGCACGCGAAGTGTAATCCAACCCGTAAAGTTGGGTGTATAGTTGCGCGTAAGCGTCCCAATTCCGGTATGCGATGAAAGCAAGGTACCTGCTGCATTGTACAATCCGATAAATAGTTTTTTTGTTGCATTCTCAGGATACAATGTGTAGGTAACCACTTTCCCGCTTCGAACAAATATTTTACCTACCGTTCTGAAGTTGGATGAATTGGCAGGAATTGCTCCACCCTGCCCCAATGAATTTGTATGGCTATCGCCAAGGTCGTTTGCCATTTCCCACTCCTGGGTTGTGCGAATAGGACGAGGAGGTGCATATACGACTGCATCCTGTCCGACGGGAGCCCAAATGCTGTAGCCTCTTCTTCCCGCTGTATTGAGCGTTGGATTTACCGGCGGCGTATTAATGGCAGCATTGCCATTCATATCCACCGTTACCGTTGCTGTGCCGTTCGCTCCAGAATAATCTTTCAATACGGTTCCTGCCGGGAACCCTGTGTAGACCGTGCGGTTTTGCCATGCTGTCCAATTGTCGGTTACACCAATAACCGCTTTGCCAGCGCGAACAATCACCAAATAATCCTGATCTGAGTAGGGCACTTGATAAGCCCCAGCTTTAAAATTGAGTGCCTGATGGCACCACAGGATATTCACCAAATCGGAACGAGCTGGCAAGCTTGTGGACGACTTCGGGTCGTGCGTCCAGCGATTGCCCGTATAACCGATGTCGAACAAATCTTCGAAAAACAGTTGTGGATTTCCGTCCATGGACATCATAATTGCATAGGCGGCAGATAGTCTTGGCTCATTGGGTTCGATGTGACCAGACAGTTCTGAGCCACTGTTCCAACCCGTGTAGTTGCCTGTGCTTCCAAATTGGGGACGAAACGTATCGTGGTTATTTACGAAAGGTACTGTTCGGTGCACGAAGGTATTTGTAGCGGCGTAATAGTGAACTCGCTCATTCTGTTGAGCGCCCGGCAAGGAAGCCATATTAAAATTACCCATGCCATAAACCATTCCGTAGAGACCACCTGAAGCATCAAATGCACGCAAGCCAAAATCGAATGCACCCATCATCTTTTCACTTGAAGATGTCGCGATGGCATTGACATAATTATCTAAATCATTTTTACTACCAACCCACTCGCCAACGTTAAACATAGACTCTCCTCCTTTGCACCAAGAGGGTAGTGTATACTTCATGTTGTAACTAAGGTCTTCCTGCACATAGGTTGGAAAATGCTTCACGGCATCCCAGCGAAAACCATCGACAGCGGTTTGTTTCTTCAGCCACATGATCCAGTTGCGAGCACCATCGCGCATGTAGTTGGTGCTTTGTGCCGGATTGAAACCAACCACATTTGAACTTGGGCCGAATGCGCTGCTTTCATAACTTACATCGGGGCCGAAATACGAAGCACAGATATCGCCTGTAGTGCAATTGTTGTATTGATTCGGGTAGAAATTCGTGTAGTTCTTGGCCCATCGCCCGCTGCGGTTCCAGTAGTTGGTTTGATTTTCATCGGAGGCCGGTGTTGCATATGATACGAAGCGAAAATTCTTGTAGCCGCTCTCTGAAGCCATTGAGAGCGACGCAGGATCAACTCCTCCGTTTCCCATAGCACTACCTGCGGAATTTACGTGATTGAGAACAACGTCTTGGATGACCTCAATGCCGTTTGCGTGCATCACTGCAATCATTCGCAGCAACTCATCCTTGGTACCCAAACGTGTTCGAGTACTTCCCTTTTGCCATTTATCGCCCAAGTCGTAATGGTCAAAAGGAGCGTAACCAACGTATCCCGAACTCTGATTCTTTGAGCTCGGCGGTATCCAAATCGCATCGATACCCATCGACTTCAAACGCGGCGCAAGTTCAGTAAGGTAGTTGGCCCAGCGCTCGTGGTAATTGTTGTTGTAATAGTCCCACCAAAAGGCTTGTAGCACGGTTTTCTTTACTGTTACCTGAGCGTTCAGCACGGGAAACAAAAACATAATAAAGGAAAACACAAGTAAAATACGCTTCATATCTGCTAAGGATTGGATGAGCCAATATAAGTGTGTTATCTACACTTAGCTCAAAAACAACAGAAGATTTTACGAACCGAGGCAACGAATATGCGAAAAGAAAAAACGCATATCTGAAGACAATCTGTAGTCTTTGGCATAGAGCACATCCATCTTGTTTTGGTGCGACACGTCACTGGATCGCGTAGTAAGAATGACACCCGGCATTAGTTTAGGCAGTCGACCTTGGTTCGTTGCTTTGGAAGCATAACCCACCCAAGTTGCCTTGCCGAAAAGTACTCGGAAACCATTCCCCAGTAAGCCACTCGGTGATTTCTGAAAGAAAACAAGCAGGGGGCTAGCCACAATCACGAGAAGTGCAAGAGCGATATCGAACAATCTTTTCTTGCGACGGTTAATTCGCAGATGCACTGAATTCACATCCATCAGCGCGCCATCGCCCGCGGCCTCAATACTCCCCGAGCCAATGATGTATAGACTTTCAGGAGGCACAATTTTGAACTCTACCTTCTTGTCTTCCACGCTGCTCATTGAAGCAATAATTTGTGATGCCGACATATCGCGGGCGCAATAAATTACTTGGTCGATTTCATGGATGCGTATAATTTCCTCCAGATTATTGAGGTTTCTGTCGGTTTGCCGATTTTCTTCTGGTTGAATATCGAGCACATTCAGCGACATCCGTTGTATCTGCTCCATCATAGCCTGCACGCGCTGGACCTCATCGGCGAGGCCTATTATAACTACATTTTTGGCCTGGCGCTCCGACCAACCCAACCCTCTTCCCGACAGGAGATTCCACACCGAGCGATTCATCACAAAGATGAAACACGCGTCGATGACCGCCAGTAAAATGAGTGCCCTAGAAAACCGCAAGTGTTCGGGTAGCAATGAGTACCCAATCAATATTGCAGCTGTACCAATTAGAAGGGGCTTTATGACTCGCCACGGCTTAAGTGGTCTGTCATACCCACCAGAAATCCAAACGGCAAACATCCACACCGCTATATACCCAGAGAAAGCCGTTATGACCAATTCAGACTCATAGAGCTTGTGCTGCGCGCTGGCGTAATAATTTTTTATTGCTACCATGGAGAAAAACAGGAACCCCGCATCGAGCAAGGGCAAGCTTATTTTCTTCACAAAACGATTGAAAATTGCCACCGAAGCCCGCAACCAAATAGCGACCTTAATGAGCGCAGAGTATGCGGATGCGTGTTTCTGAGAAAAATGCTTTCGCGCAAAAATGGCCATCGCATTATAGAATACAAACACATAGTTGAGACTTCCCTTTTTTGTGCTTTCTCCTTTGTAGTGTATGATGCGCGTGCCCGGGTAGTAGTAATTCTTCCAGCCACCCAAAATGATGCGCCATGAAAGATCCACATCTTCTCCGTACATGAAAAAGTCTTCGTCGAGCAGCCCCACTTTATCCAATGCTCGCTTACGCATGAGCATGAAAGCGCCTGATAAGATTTCGATTTCGTGCACTTCATCGTTGTTGAGGTTACCCAAGTGATAGCGATTGAATCGCGCCGACCGAGGGAACAGTTTTGAGAAACCGAAAATCTTGTAGAAGGATGTTGCAGGCGTTGGCAACCCGCGTTTCGATTCCGGAAGAAAAACTCCTTTACCATCGACCATCTTCACACCTAGACCACCGGCATCGGGGTGCGCATCCATGAACTCAACGACCTTCTTGAATGTATCTTCTTCCACAACCGTGTCGGGATTGAGCAACAGCACATACTCGCCCTTTGCAATGCGCATCGCTTGGTTGTTGGCCCTCGAGAAACCAACGTTCTCTCTGTTAGCAATACAATGAACCCACGAAAAACGTTCTTGCACCATGGCCACAGAACCATCGACGGAGTTGTTATCGACCATGTAGACCTCGGCCTCCATGCCTTGAATGGCCTTGTGGACAGACAACAGGCATTGCTCCAGAAAATACCGGACATTGTAATTGACGATGACAACCGTGAGTTTCATGAAGCGGTGGCCAAATTACGAAATAGAGTCGCCTCTATTGCTTCAGTAAGGCAATCGATTGTACGCTGCCGCTTTTCGCAACGGCATTGACGATATATAGACCCGCTGTATAGTCAGCCAGTTCGATTCGATGTTGTGCCTGAAAGTAACTGCTGCTTTGCAACTCATTGCCCAGCACATCGAATAACTTCCAATTAAAATGTTCACCCCACTGGATCGTGACCGACTCTGATGCCGGTTGAGGAAAACAGCTCAATGGAGCAACTTCGATTGACTGAATGCCTGTTGTGAGCAACAACTCAAACTCCTGAACACAACCTGCTGCGTCAGCTATTTGAACAACATAGGTACCCAAGGATATTCCCGACAAACTATCCTCGGCCTGAGGTTGCGATGGCCAGAAGATGATATAAGGCGGCGTGCCACCCGAAACGGCACTTACCGCTATAGTGCCCTGGCCCGTCGATTCATCATAGAAGGTAGTGTACTCAATGGCGAGTGGATCGGGCTCCGTCATTTCAATTTGGGCCTCTGTGCTGCAGCCACCGAAACTTGTGGCCTGAAGCTGATATGTTCCCGCAGCAACATTGCCGAATTGGGCATCAACAGGCATTCCATCCCACGAGAAGCTATAAGGAGAGTTTGACCCAACAGCCTCAACGCTCATTGAGCCGTCTGATGCACCTGAGCAATTGACGGGTTGAATGACCCAGTTTAACTGAGGAGCAATTTCTACCGCCGAGAAAACGGTGTCATACTCGATGCAACCCTGAAGCGTGATCGCCTGAATTCCGTAGTTACCCTCAGCATAAATCTGCAATGAGTTGAAGGTACCATCGCTCCATTGCCAACCATATAAAGGAACATCGGGAATTAGTTCTATTGATTCGCCATTGCAAAACGCAACTGTTTCAACGTTCAACACTTCCGTCTCCGACAGGCAACCGAGCGAACCATATCGTGCAATAAAAGGCAGCGTCTTGCCATCGATATACATGTTGTTGGTTATTTCATTCTGTATTCCGAAATAGACAGGCGTCCCTATAGCACCTGTCATATCGCCCCCGAAATAAAGCTGTCCGCTACTATTCACACAGCCGCCGAGCACAGACTGCCAACCATCACCTGAAACACGGTTCACCTCTTCAAACGCATCTGTACTTGGATTGAAGGCGCACATAAATCCATCGCGGTCATCGACCGTGCCTGCATTCAAAGCACCGAAAGGGAAGTAGGTTGTGTATCGTTGCATGCCTCCGAACCAGATTCGATTATCCGGTGTATGAACGACGGTATACACATCTGATTTTCGAGCGCCGGTAGCCATCCAAAATCGATCTTCTGTGCCCTCGGGCAGCAGCCGTATGAACACCATACCCCAATCGCCCGGCACAACAGTGAATGGCTGACCACCAAAAGAAGACGACATCGTTGTAGTGATGACACTATAGACCCGTCCTTGATTATCGACTGCGATGTCTTTTAGAAAGTCATTTCCATCTGAAAGACCCACCCAGCCCCACTGCGGGTTTCCTTCACTGTCCCATTTCAAAATGACCGTGTTGTTGAAGGCCGGGCCTGCGAGCTCTTGCCCTGCGAAAATCAACCCACCGCTTCGAGGAATGGCTAAATGTATAGAGCCATCGGGGCCAAGAGCCAGGCACGATTGAGAATAAGCTGAGCTTGTATAATCGGTTGCTCCTGCACTGCGTATCCAAAGAGGTGTGCCATCGTTTGAAAACTTAGCAATGAACTCTTGCATAAACACATTGGGCAAATCGCTGATTAGCTCCATACCCGCAATGAACGATGTGTTGTTGGCCGCGCCCGATACTACTATATCGCCCTGCTGTGTTACAACTACATCGGTCGCTTCTTCGTCCCAGATATTCGAGGCCGTTTGTATCCACCCAAACGTGCCGTCCGCATTGATACGCATGATGAAAATATCGCGTCCGGTGCTCCCAGCAATTGAAGTATTGAAGTAAAAGAGTTCCGAAGTAAAGTGCCCCACCACGAATACGTTTCCGGCCGAGTCGCAAGCCATTGCATTGATTTGATCGGAATACAATCCGCCGAAAGCCTGCGCCCACATCACACTACCCAGCGAGTCATACTTCACCACACACACATCTTCGATAGGGTTAGTCTGAAAAGCATACGAACCCACCTGAAGAAGGTTGTTGAATTGCACCGCAACGAACACATTGCCATCATTGTCGCAGGCTATGGCATTGAAATTCTCAGCGCTGTTCGTCAACAAATCGCGCTGCCACTGCCAACCCTGAGCTGACAATTGCACATGTGAAACCATACAAACTACAGCAAACAAACATGCGTATTTCATAGCAATTATCGTTTGAGAGAAGCTTCATAAGGCGTGCGAAGCGTAATACTTCGCCCCAACGTTATTTCATCCGTGTATTCCAACTCGCCACCAACCGCTACACCGCGAGCAATGGAAGAAACCTTCACCTCATGCGGACTGAGTTTTCGGAATAAATAAAATGCAGTTGTTTCGCCTTCCATGGTGGCATTGAGCGCCAGGATTACTTCCGTTATTTCTCCGGCAGCAACCCTGTCGACCAAAGGCTCTATGAAAAGATCAGCCGGGCCCACACCGTCCATGGGCGATATGATACCGCCCAACACATGGTACTTACCCTGAAACTGTCCCGTGCCCTCAATGGCCATTACGTCGCGTATGTCGCCTACCACACAAACCGTCTTACTATCCCGAAAAGGTGATGCACAGATTGTGCACAGGTCATTATCCGATAAATTGTTGCATTGCTTGCACCACCGTGTGTGTGTGTGCAAGTTGGTGAGCGACGCTGCGAAACGCTCAATATCCTCTGGCTTACGCTTTAGCATCGCGAGTACTAATCGAAGTGCTGTTTTCCTACCGATACCCGGCAAGGAACTTACTTGGTCAACTGCATTTTCGATGTATCGAGAGGGAATATTCACTTCACAAAAATAGGCCAATGCATGTCGAAGTTTCAACCATGAATGTTGTTAAGAAAATGTTGACCCCTATCCATTCTCATTCATGCATCGAATGGATATTCGTGGCATGTCGCCCATAATTATTCTTAGCGTACTGCTGATCTATTTCGCAGT
>CAMBPD010000010.1 GCA_945869405.1 Chryseobacterium gleum
TTCAATCCTGTATACCTCCCAGTTGCCTTCAATTTTAGCGGCCGCCGGCGTCGGTGGTATTACGGTAATGGTTTCATCGATATTTTCTTTCTTGCAGGAGGCTAAGAGTGCCACGGTGCTCAATGCGAACAGCATGGATTTAATGCTCATTAGATTTTTCATAGTGTTTGAATTTTGGGTTGTGTAGTAGCAGATTGTTCTGCCTTATGACGTCATTATCATCTCAGCCCCCTAAACGTGACAAAGTACTCGATTTTTTTTCCTAGAACGATACAGGCAAGTGAAATCAACACAATCGCAAATTAGCCATTTTCCATAGAGCTTTGCTAGTGACAAATGACCAATTATTAGTCATTTGTCACTAGTCATTGGTCATTAATAAAGGTATCCCGGGTCTCCCAAATTTCCCCGCCTCTGAATCTTCAAATCCTGAAGAAGTGCTGACTTAATGTTCAGCTGAATCATATAACTCTGTCGCTGACCGAAGGGAACGTAATTCATAGATAATTCCCAACAATGCAGATCTACGTGCAATCCCAGATTCGTAGTCGTGAAATCGCGTAAACCGAAATCGGAGAACTGCAACGTTTCGTAGCGAGGGTTGCTCATATCGTAGCCACTGTTGAAGCTGATGGCAAAGTGCTTCATAAGAGTAACATCGCCGCTAAAAGTTACAGCCTGCTTAAACGTTACTGAATCGCGTTGTGAAAGCACGTTCCAAGCCTGCGACACACGTATGTTGTAGTTCAAGTTGAATGTCCAAGGCACGCTGAAATCGACAAGGTTGTCACCGTTCTTCGCAATCAATTCTTCCTCTGCAGCGGTGGGCTGTGTATCGGCTCTGTCGGGAGTATTGTTTTTGTTTTTGCTCTTCAACTGAAAGCCAAGCGCAAGGTTGGTGCCTTCCATTCGCATGAGTTTGCTTTGTGTATCCATCAGGTAGCGATTCACCTCACGGCCGAGACTATCCCGATCATAGAAACTATAGGTCGAATTGTAGTTGAGGTTGATGCGGCCCGCAATCGTTGTAAAAGCACTCATCGATAGGTTACTAAGCTGCAGAGAATCAGCAAGCGTATTCCAGCTCAGCGATTTCTTCCAACTCTCCACCAATTTCACCTTGCGATAGGTCATTTTTATGGACGAGTTATCACGAACCTTCGCCTCCAAATTGTTGGTTGAACTCCAGTTGATGTTGAGTTGCTCGACAGAATTCTGCGGCGAGAACGCTGCAATATCAAACGGGTTATAGCCTAGGAAATCTCCTGTCGATGAGTACATGCCTTGCTGCACATTCATTTGAGGTGAATAGCTCGCGCCTACGTTCCACTGCACCATATGCCGTATTGCCTTTAGAGCCGTTTTATTTCCCAGATTGAATGTGCCATAGAGCCGAGAGTTAAAGCTGCCCGATGCGTTCCAATTCAACGCGCTTCGCAAGCCATAAAGCGTATCGAGCTGCAAGGATTCACCACCAGGTGCCGTTTGCCCATACAAGTACTTGAAGGTGTTCGTAAGCGTGCTGTTCACAGAGAGAGTCAGTGTTCCATATTGCTTGGCCCGCATGGTCGTAGATGCCTGGGCCTGCAAGCGCAAACCATTGCGGGAACTCAACCACAAACTATCCAACTTACTAATGGCATACATCGACGCGTTTTCACTCACCGTATTCGAAAAATCGCCCGATGCCGTTAACCCAATGTTGTCGAGTGTGCGCTTCAACCGCAAATTGTTTTTAGCCAACCTACCGAGTGTAATACGCGACATATTCAGACTTGCTGTTGGTAGCGTTACCTGCACATTGCGCGACTGCGTGTTCTGTGTATGGCCCGCAGTTAGTCCCATATTGAAGGGCGTTTCAGGCCAGCGCTTCGTCCACTGAATGCGGGAACTGAACGTGCTGCTCAAGAAATCGGTTTGTGATGTGTTGAGGTTGTTGCGGAAATTGTTGAGCGAACCCATGTTCACGCTGGCTGAAAAAGTAGAATTCGGGCGCGCCCGAGGATCTTGATTGTGAGTCCATTGAATATTAAAGTTGGTAGACTTTCCATAATCGGGCAATTCCGGTAAACTATTGAGATTTACGACACGCGAAATATTGAAATTACCCGAATACTTGTAAAGTCGTTTATAGTTGGAAACATTGCGAACAGCCCAACTGCCTCTTGTGTAAACGTCGAACATAAACTTCGTGTCGGCATACTTACTTATTGGCATGTAGTATCCTAAATTTTGTATGAAGAAACCTTTCTCATTTGCATTTCCGTAACCCGGCAACAAAATGCCTTGCGACGCTTCTTGTTTGTTTGGAAAAAAACCAAAAGGCAATGCCAGAGGTGTTGGGATCTTCCTGAACTTCATAAAGAGTGGTCCTGAGACCACTTTCTCGTCTGGAATAACCATTGCCCGACTCAGCTGAAAGTGATAATGCGGGTTCTCGGCATTGCAGGTAGTGAGTCGCCCTCTGCCTACAGAAATCCAATTGTTGGCCGCCTTCTTAGAAATATCCGACAACAGATAGGCCTCGCCTTGATCTGTGCGAACACCGTAGCTAATGCCTCGTTGCGTGTTAAAGTTATAGGCCAACGAATCCTCTTGAAACTGAGTATCGCCATCCTTAAACGTTGCCCGCTCTACGACTCTTCCCAAACTGTCGCGTTTACCAATGGCACGCGCTGTGAAATTGGTCATGGAAAACGCAATAAAATCACCGTTAACCTCCATAGGACCGTAAACCACGCGGGCCTTTCCGTAGAGAAGTATTTCCTCTCCTTGAACATTCACCACGGTCGAATCCTCCGCATAATAATCCACTGGAAAGTTTAGGCCCAAATCATCGCTCGGGGGCAGCGTGTCTTGAAAAAATCGCACTGCATCTTCGCTATACGGACATGACCAAATGAGTTTACCGCAAGCCACAGCGCGCTCAGTCATTATCAACAAGAGCAGGGTGAAAAGACTACCAAACAGTGAGCGAGTTAGCAACGGACAAAAATAATTTTGTATATTCGGAATTAACGGCCTCAAAGCTATGAATAACAAACTCAGTAATACACGTTCATCCTTCACGACAGCACCGTGGACAAAACGCGCAACCTACTTGTTTCTTGTATTCGGTGTCATTTTGATGTCGAACACATTACCCTCTACAGTATCAGAAAAGAAGTTTACTGTAGTCATAGACCCGGGGCACGGCGGCAGTGATCCTGGAAACCTAGGAACGGGTAGGCTCGGAAAAACAGAGAAGGATGTTTCTTTAGATGTAGCTCTCATTGTTGGTGAATATATCCGAATCAACTATCCCGAGGTAAGTATCGTGTATACCCGCAAAACAGATGTGTTTCCTACGCTCGCTCGCCGAGTGCAAATAGCCAATGATGCCGTGGCAGACCTGTTTATTTCCATTCACTGCAATGCCAACGACAACAAATCGGCAACAGGTGCCGAGACGTTTGTGATGGGCCTGCATAAATCCGAGGAAAGCATGAGAACTGCGATGCGTGAAAACGCCTCCATATTCTTAGAAAAAGACCACGAAAAAAACTACAAGGGCTTCGACCCCAAAAATCCAGACACCTACATTATTCTGAGCATGCGAGAGAATGCCTTCCTCGAGAAAAGCATCTCTATTGCAAAAAATGTTCAAGACCAATTCCGAACACGTGTTGGCCGAAAAGACCGAGGGGTTAAGCAAGCAGGTTATTACGTGATTTGCTTCACAAACATGCCTAGCATCCTCGTTGAACTTGGGTTTCTTACCAACCAAGATGAAGAAGATTTTCTTCATAGCGACGAAGGAAAAACCTATATGGCATCCGCCATTTATCGCGCCTTCAAAGATTTCAAGGAAAAAGAATATCCCTCTATAAAACCGCCTGCCGACATTCCTGTGAAAGCACCTGAAATCACGCGTGACAAACAAGAAAAGACTGAAGCAACCACAACGATACCAGAGAACAACTCCAGTGCAAACAAAACGAACACTGCACAAGCAAAGGCAGAGGTGAAGCCAGAGATAAAGAGTGAACCCAAAACAGAAAACAAACCAATCAACAACCCGGTCAAGAGCGAAGTGAAGCCTACTGTGCCCGTTAAAACGGAGGCAAACCCAACAGGCCTTGTCATCAATACACCCGCTGATGTTCCAAGCAAAGTGATTTCAAAAGGGGTGAAATTTCAAATTCAAATACTCACTTCTACAAAGTCACTTAAACCAACCGCAGCAGATTTCAAGGGAATCAAAAACGTCGAAGAGTACAGCCACAACGGTACCTATAAATACCTCTCGGGCACGACCGACGACTACTCAGAAGCCAAGGTGATTCGTGACAAGCTCATTGAATTCGGTTTCAAAGACGCCTTCATCGTGGCATTCGAAGACAACAAACGCATAGACCTCGCACGTGCTGTCAACCTAACTCAGAAGAAATGAATATCAGACGTGAATTTTTGATTGGTGTGCTAGTGGTAGTGTCAATCGTGATATTGTATTTCGGGTTGAGCTATTTGAAAGGTGTCAACCTTTTTCAAAAACAACAGAAGTTCTATGGCGTTTACGATAATGCCGCCGGACTTCAAACCTCCAACGCTGTAATTCTGAATGGCTACAAAATCGGAATAGTCAAGGCCGTTCATCTACACGAGAATGGCAGCGGAAAAATTGTAGTCGAAGTACTACTTCGCGATGCAAACCTTCGCATATCTCGTGATACGAGGCTTGAAATATATGACGCAGATCTTTTTGGCGGAAAGGCAATACAACTCGTGCTTGGGACGAGCAATGAACTGGCGCTAGACAAAGACACCTTAGAAACGAGTATTTCACTCGGATTGGCCGAAAGCGTAAAGCAAGAAATTGAGCCCTTAAAACTGAAATCTACACAGCTGTTCGCAAGTATTGATTCGCTCATCTCGAACATCCGAAAGGTTCTCAACAAAGAGCAGACTCAAGACCTGACACAAGTATTTGACAACCTCAAAAACACCATCTCAAATCTCGAAAAAACCTCGTTCGAACTGAATAGCATACTGGCGGGCAACAAAGGAAAAATAGGTTCCATTTTCGACAACGTAAATTCCATTTCAGAAAACTTACGATCAAACAATGACGCGCTAAGTAATGCCATTCAAAACGCTTCTCTCATCACAGACTCTCTTGCGCAATTAAACCTTTCTAGCACACTCCGAAAAGTGAATGAAGCCTTGGAAGGCGTAACCAAAATAACTACCCAAATCAACAGCGGTGAAGGTAGCCTTGGCAAACTCATTCAGTCCGATTCATTGCACAATGAAGTGGTTCAGGCCTCTCAAAGCTTGGACCTATTGCTCAACGACATGCGCCTCAACCCTAAACGATACCTCAGCTTTTCCGTAATTGGGCGAAAAACCGATGAGTCGGAGTTTTCTAAGAAAGAACTTGAGCAACTTCGTCTTGAAATAGACAATCACCTCAAAAAGAAATAGTTGATAGCGGATAGTCTCGTCACCTGCATGCGAAATAATGCACGCTTAACACACCACAACAATTTCTTAAAATACGTGTAACACAAAAGACCCTTGGTGAAAATTGCTTTGCACCGCAAATCAAACACCAATAAAAATGAAACACGTTAAGTTATTCGCCATGTGGTTCTTCGGAGCTACTGTTCTATTCACCTCTTGCAAGCAAGACGAAGAGGAAGAAGTAATCATCCCGCCAGTTGAAACACCAGGCACTGTAGTGGTTACCTCAAACATCACATCCAATACAACATGGGCAGCGGGTACCATCTATCAATTGGCCGGTCGCATCACCGTCACTAACGGCGCGACATTGACTATCGAGCCGGGCACTATCATCAAAGGTGAAGCAGGAACAGGTGCTAATGCAACCGCACTTTTGGTTGCTCGCGGCGGAAAACTGAACGCCAACGGTACCGCAACGTCTCCTGTCATCTTTACCTCTGTAGCCGATGAGTTGGATTATGCCGATATGGCCGCTGGAAACTTTGCTAGCCCAAACTTGGAGGCCTCAGTAAATGGTCTTTGGGGAGGGGTTATCGTATTGGGCAGAGCACCCATTTCAGCGTCAAACGACGTTGGTGATGTAAGCGAAGTTCAAATCGAAGGCATCCCAACCTCAGATCCTAACGGACTATATGGTGGCTCCGATGTAGCTGACAACTCCGGAACCATACGCTACATCTCTATTCGTCATGGCGGTGCCAACATCGGCGCAGGCAACGAAATCAACGGTCTTACCCTGGGTGGTGTAGGAAACGGAACTATCATCGAAAACGTTGAAATCGTGGGTAACCAAGATGATGGCATCGAATGGTTCGGTGGATCTGTTAACGTTTCAAACGCAATCGTTTGGAATTGCGGCGACGACGGAATCGACACAGACCAAGCATGGAGCGGTTCATTGAGCAACGTTGTAGTTATCGGGGCAACAGGACACAGCTTTGAGCTTGATGGCCCAGAGGGTTCAGCGAGCGCCGGACATACCATCAGCAATGGAAGCATCAAAACTACTTTCGATGGCCGATTAAGTGTTGACCTTATCAACGTAGACAACAATTCAATCGTTGGTTTGAACAACCTATACTTTACCGATATCGAAGGTGCGCAGCGAATCAATAATGTTACAGCTGCTGGTGTTTCATTCAACAACATCATCATCAACGTCGCTGCCGACAGCTTAGACAACCACGTAAATGGTGCAATACCAGCGGGTGTAAGTGCTGGAACAACTCCACAAGCTACTATCAGCTCAATGGGTTGGACATGGACTGCGCAAAGCGGTGCCATGAGCGGCCTGTAAGCTTGGGTGCACTATACCTATATACTCATAGTAAACATCATCAACACTGCGAACAGACATTCCCGAAAGAGAATGTCTGTTCGTCATTTTAAAAATACCATGTCTAAACGTCATTTCTTTCTAGTGTGTTTTCTTATTGTTAGCTCTGTGTTACGCGCGCAAAAAGGAACGCTTCGCGGGTCAATTGGTGACCGTGAAACTTCCGAAACATTGATTGGAGCTTTTGTTACTGTAGAAGGAACCACCACCGGTACCGTAACCGATTTGGATGGTAACTTCTCGCTTGATTTGCTTGCAGGCACATACACAATCAACGTCTCTTATGTTTCCTACGCTCCACTTATTATTGAAAACGTGATCATAAAGAGCGGCGAGGTAAATGCGCTTGAGCAAATACTGCTGAGTCAGAAGGGGTCTGATTTAAAGGAAATAGTCATTTCTGCTGAAGCCATTCGCACCTCTGAACTTGCACTGATGAACATGAAGAAAAATTCAGACGCTTTGCTTGATGGTATTTCTTCAGCACAATTCAAGAAAGTAGGCGACGCAACCGCCGTTGAAGCCGCAAAACGTGTTACAGGAGTTTCTGTGGAAGATGGAAAGTATGTGTATGTTCGAGGATTGGGTGACCGTTACACCAAAACGACGCTCAACCAAACGGAAATACCCGGCCTTGATCCTGATCGAAATAGTTTGCAGATGGATATTTTCCCTACCAACCTTATCGACAACATCGTAGTGGCGAAAAACTTCACTGCTGACCAGCCGGCAGATTTCACCGGCGGACTTTTAAACGTTGAAACGAAATCATTTCCTGAGAAAAAGACGTTCAATGTTTCCCTCTCCACTTCTTACAACCCCGCGATGCATCTCAATAGCAATTTCCTTTCGTATGACGGCGGTAAAACGGACTTCCTTGGATTTGATGATGGCACAAGAGCCTTGCCTAGAGGAGCCAACAGTGCAACTATTCCAACGCCGATTAGCGGTGCCACTGAAGATGAAGTTACTGAATTTGTTTCCAGCTTTAATCCGCAACTTGGCGCGCAACGGACTACAAGTCTCGTGGACTATAACGCCAGTGTCAGTCTAGGAAACCAGCTAGACCTCAACAAGAGCAACAATTCCAACCCAACGCGAAAACTAGGATACCTCTTTTCTGCATCCTACAAAAACGAATACAAATACTACAATGACATAGCGTATGGCGAATACCAGCGCCTTATAGACTCTAGCGCATACGACATGCGCTATGCAACGACGCAGCAAGGCCAGATGGGCGAGCGAAACGTGCTCATCGGATTACTCGGTGGAGTTGCATACAAAACGCAATTCAACAAGTATCGTCTCACCGCTATGCACCTCCAAAATGGAGAGAGCAGAGCTGCACAATTCCGCATTGAAAACAATGGGGAAGCTGTCGGACAATCGGGCTATCTCGCAACATCAGACAACTTAGAGTATAACCAACGGGCCTTAAGTAATGTGCTTCTTTCAGGCACGCACGTAATGCAGGATAAAAAGTGGGATGTTGACTGGAGACTTTCTGGAACACGCACCTCAAACAGTGATCCCGACATACGACGTACGGCCTTTACATTAGAAACTACCGACACTCTCTTCAGCGCAGGAGCGGGTGGAAACCCTGCGCGCATATGGCGTTCGTTGGAAGAATACAATGCACATGCACGAGTTGATCTGACGAAAACATATGCCTTCAGGGAGCACGAAGGGAAGATTAAAATTGGTGCATCTCAAGTGCTCAAGCAACGCGATTATGAAATTCTCTTCTTCGATATTAATTTCTTCGGTTCTCAAAACTGGCCCAATCCCATACCGTCTGAGGTATTAAAGCCTGAAAATATTTTCCCTGGTGAAAACAATATTTACTACCAATCGGGCAACAATACGCCCAACCCAAACGCATACAGCGGTAACGTAAGTAATACAGCCGCGTATGTTTCAAACGATCTTCGTTTCAACAAACGCTGGAGAGCTATCCTAGGCGTGCGCGCCGAAAATTATGTGCAACGCCACACAGGCCGAGATCAACGATGGGCAAGCGGCGACATCATCAACGGTAATAACCTGGACAATGCAAAAGTGCTCGACGCACTCGACTTCTTCCCTTCATTGAATGTCATTTATTCGCCCAACGAACAACAGAACATTCGTGGTTCTTACACCAAAACCATTGCCAGGCCATCCTTCAAAGAACTCTCCTACGCGCAAATTCTGGACCCCATAACCAATCGAATTTTCAACGGTAGCTTATTTTCCTATGGCGACTGGAATGGCCAACTGCAAGAGACACGCATTGACAATCTGGATGTACGATGGGAGTCTTTCCTGAAAGACGGACAGATGTTTTCCGTAAGTGCCTTCTATAAGAAATTTGAGAAACCAATTGAGATGGTTCGCATACCAGAGCAGCAAACAAGCACAGAATTCCAACCTCGAAACGTAGGCGATGGCCAACTGTTCGGAGTTGAATTGGAAGCACGCAAAAATTTAGGTTTCATTGCACCATCGCTAGATGATTTTCTTTTCAATATGAATGTGACCTTAGTAGAATCACAAATCGACATGACCGATCTTGAATACAATTCAAGAAAGCAATACGAGAAAGCTGGAGAACGTATTGAAAACAGACGAGAGATGGCGGGCCAATCTCCCTTTGTGATCAACGCGGGGTTCACCTATAGCAATGATAGCCTTGGCCTAGATGCCGGGTTGTTCTACAACGCAAAAGGACCAACGCTCTACATCGTAGGTGCAGGTCTATTTCCCGACGTGTATTTCGAATCATTCCACAGCTTGAACTTCAGTGCAACCAAAAAATTTGGTGTAGACAAGCGCAGTGCAATCGACTTCCGCGTGAGTAACTTACTCAACGACACCTGGGAATACAACTACCAAAGCTATCAGGCAACACCAGAAACCTTTAGCCGCATGAGCCCAGGAAGAGCCTTCAGCATTGGCTTCAGTCATAAGTTCTAACTATTCGGCAAAAACATCTGCTTGGCTTCGCGGCCTCTGGTCGCGAAGCCATTTGAATCCGAGCAAGAGCAGAGGCTCAGTGCCTGCAAAACGATTCGATTTAAAAACCGACTTGGGTTGACCGTCCATACGAAGAGAGGAAAGTTCTCCCTGCTTAAAACGAATAAGAATGGAAGAGCACTCGCCTTGGTTCGTGCCCATAGGACGCGGCGCGCCCTCTTTGTCATCGGTCGGATAGTATACCAACTCACCATTTCCATCCACCCACACCGACTGTAGTTCGCTATCGGAAAACTGAGCCGTCATGGACTTTCCTTTTATCTGGTTAAATCGCAACTCCGGTCCATTGAAACTATCATTTGCCTCTGCATCCGAAGCAATAAAGGCGCTGCCAATTACCCATGCTTTGTCCAACGTCTGGTTGCGCAAAACCAATTTTATGGTGTCGCCTGTTACTTGGTTCTGGCCACTCCACAACATAGGTCGTGTATACATCCACATCAAACTATCGCTCTGCATGTAGACTGCCGAGTCGCACAGACCTTGCACATCATTTTTGTATAATCGCACGCCATGATAAGCATATACCACCTGCTTGCCTGCACTGTCGGGCAGAGCCTTCAAGGTGTCGGCATGCATAAACAACGTATCGCCTCCCATAACCTCCAACAGCAAAGCACGTCCTGTCACATAGCTCATCTGAGATTGCTCGATGTGCCTGCCGTAATTACCAAGTATCTCAAAGGTTTGGGTAGTATCGCGAATGTGCACGTTGCGGAACACCTCTCCCATGCCCTGTTTGCCATTGTAATAGATACTATCGCCGCGGAGAATCGTAGTGCGATCACGCACTTTGGCATTCTTTCCGAAACGCGACTCGTCTTTTCGAGAGTCGTAATAGCCGTTCTCACAATAGATCGAAACACTATCACTATCGATTGTGGTAGGACCCAAAAAGGTGGTTATCTCCGTAGCGCTTCGATACTGCATGGTATCGCTATGAACGATATACGAGGGGTTTCTGAGCACAACATCACGCTTGAAGTAAAACACCTCTGTTTTACCATTATAGGTGCCGAATCGACTGGTCAGCGTGTTCTTATTTGATGAAGAAACAATGCGGCCACCTGAATTGTAACGCGCCATCTCTTCCTTGACGAGATACACCAAATCATTGCTTGTAAGGGTCATGTCACGATCACGCAACACAACATTACCGGTAAGCAACGCAGTATTGCGAAGGTTGTCAAAATGTAGAAACGTGGAGTTTACTGTGCTTCCGGAAGCTTCAATAATGCGAATATTACTAAAAGCATCAAAGTCGTCGTTGGCAAAGAGATACGCACTATCGCAAAAAAACGTGGTGCCATCAAGTTCTAAATGCACGTTCCCCAACAGTCGTTGCGCATCTACAAGCGACTTATCGTAGCGAAGCACGTCGGTATGAATCAGTTTTACTTTTCTCTGAGCAACCTGCGCGGCCGCTTGTTGCAGGTGCAACAGCGCAATAAAAAAGATGTACAGAAATTGACGCATGAGGTATTCCGTTTAACGTAAAACCTGCTCCAACGCAAGTTTCTCTAGGCTAGTGCACGCTTCCTTACAATGGTTTGCTTGCGGTCTGGGCCTACGCTCACCACAGTAATTGGAACTTCTAATCGCTCCTCTAAGTATGAAATATAAAAAGACAGTTCTGCCGGAAGATGCTCTTCATCGCGTAGCTCAGTGAGGTCAACGCCCCATCCTTTTAACTCCTCGTAAATGGGCTGAACTTGGGAGGGAGTAATGTCAAATGGCAAGTCAAAGGTACTGCCCTGCGGTGTGTTGTATTCCGTGCAAACGCTTATGGAATCGAACTGACTAAGAACATCAGCCTTCATCATGATGAGCTGAGTGACTCCGTTGATCATGCATGCGTAGCGCATTGCGGGCAAATCAACCCAACCACACCGACGAGCACGTCCGGTGGTAGATCCGAATTCGTTTCCCACTTTTCGCATGGCTTCGCCGGTTTCATCGATCAATTCCGTGGGGAATGGGCCGCTGCCCACACGCGTGGTGTATGCTTTGAAAATACCTATTACTTCACCAATACTATTCGGGGCTATTCCCAACCCAGTGCACGCGCCTGCAGCAACCGTATTGGAGGAAGTGACAAATGGATAGGTTCCAAAGTCAATATCGAGCATTGAACCTTGAGCACCTTCAGCAAGAATGCGCTTCCCTTGCTTCAAAGCATGATTGATGAAATGCTCGCTATCAACGATTGTGAGAGACCGCACCACTTCAACACCCTTAAAAAACTCTTCTTCCATAGCCTGCAGCTCGGCCAAGTCGTTTTGAAAGAACTCTTCGAAACCCTTCAATAGATGCAGATGTTTTTGCTTTAATGCTTGGTACCTCGTATCGAATTCGGGACTCATCAAATCACCTACCCTCAGACCATTTCGACCCGTTTTATCCATGTAGCATGGGCCTATACCTTTCAGCGTTGACCCTATTTTTCCATCACCCTTGGACGCCTCGCTTGCGCGATCGAGCAAACGATGTGTAGGCAGTATGATGTGCGCCTTTCGTGAAATGAGCAATCGCTCTGCAACAGGTACGGATTTAGCAACAAGCGCATCTATCTCTTTGGCGAAAACCACAGGATCGATGACCACTCCATTTCCGACCAAATTTGTTACGTGCGCATGGAAAATACCGGAAGGTATCGTGTGCAACACGTGCTTCGTTCCTTCAAACTCCAGTGTGTGTCCAGCATTAGGCCCACCCTGAAAGCGAGCTATAATATCGTACCTTGGTGTGAGTACATCCACCAATTTTCCTTTGCCCTCGTCGCCCCATTGGAGCCCGAGGAGTATATCTACTTTGTTGTTCACGGCTTAAAAAAAAAGACGAGCGAAATTAGGGCGAAAACCTCTATGGCTTTCTACGGGCATAAAAATTAAGCGAATGGTTATGGATTTCAATGCCGAAAATCTCCTCAAGCGTTGACTTAATACTCTGAATACGAGGATCACAAAACTCTAGCACCTCGTTGCTGTCGGTGAGTATGATATGGTCATGCTGTTGGTTCTGAAAGGCGCGCTCGTAATGGGCTGTATTCTGACCAAATTGATGCTTGCGTACCAGGTTACACTCAATAAGGAGTTCTATGGTATTGTAAAGCGTGGCGCGTGAAACTCTATACTTCTTGTTTTTCATGCGCAAGTACAGCGTTTCAACATCGAAGTGACCAGCTACCTCATAAATCTCGGCCAATATTGCAAAACGCTCAGGCGTCTTGCGGTGCTTTTTCACCTCAAGGTAGCGCGTAAAAATATCCTTCACACTGTCTTGAATTCGGGGTACCATGGCTAGCTTGGGGTTGCGTTTTTAGAGTACGAAGATAGCGCTTGTAACACCCGCAAAATCGATGGGCATAGGCCATCGCCAAACTCACTCAAACTCACTTTCTATGCGATCCACTGTAAGAACACCTTCGATAGCCTTCAACTTTTCGGTGAGCGCACTCAGGTGCATTGTATCATGCACCAGCACTACTACTTTCCCTTGAAATATACCATGGTTGGCCTCAAATGAGATGGCCCGCATATTTACGTTCATATCGGTCGAAATAATGTTGGTGATGTTCTGCACGATACCCACATCATCGATTCCAGAAAACCGTAGGCCTACTTCAAATTGAACCGTTTCCGCATTTCTCCAGCGCGCCTTCATTACCCTATACGCATACTTGCTCAGTAATTCCTCTGCGTTCGGACAATTGGCACGGTGAATTTTTATTCCCTCGTTCACGGTTATAAAACCAAACACCTCATCGCCTGGAATGGGATTGCAACAAGTGGCCAATTTGTAATCTACCTTTTGTTGCTTATCACCAATAAGCAGTGCTTCTCCCTTTGCTTGCGGCGTAACTTCGTTTCGCTCACTCGCGCTTTCAACGGTCTCGCCCGGCTTCTTCTCCGAGAGGTCATCTTTCTCAAAACGCACTCGAGCCCCTTCAATAATATGCCCTTTAAGTCTCGTTAAATCAATGGACCCTTTTGCGATGCGCACATAGAGGTTATTTGTATTGACCGTTTCATAATGGCGCACAAACTCATCGATGTTTTTGCTTAAAAAATCAATTTTCAATGCATTGAACTTTCGCTTCAATATCTCTTTCCCTTCATCGGAAATGAGTTTTTTCTCTTCACGAAGAGCATCGCGAATTTTGTGGCGTGCACTAGCGGTGACTACAATTTTCAACCAATCTTCCTTTGGGTGTTGCTTTTTGGACGTGAGAATTTCCACTTGATCGCCGCTTCGCAAGCGATGGCTTAGCGGCACCAATTTGTAATTCACTTTTGCCCCAATACACTGTGAACCAATTTGAGTATGGATATGAAAAGCAAAATCCAATGCCGTTGTTCCGACAGGAAGTGTTTTCAAATCGCCATTTGGAGTAAAGACATAAATCTCCTCTGAAAACAAGGATAACTTAAAATTGTCGATAAAGTCAATCGCATTGTCCTCAGGGTTTTCGAGCACGTCACGCACCTGGCTGAGCCATTTATCGAGTTTGCTTTCCGGGCTTTCTGCTGCGTCCTTGTATTTCCAATGAGCGGCAAATCCGTTCTCTGCGATTTCATCCATTCGCACTGATCGAATCTGGACTTCGACCCATTTGCCCGTAGGCGACATCACGGTAGTATGCAATGATTCGTAACCGCTAGTTTTTGGAATGCTGATCCAATCGCGCAGCCGCTCAGGACTGGGCTGATAAAAGTCGGTGACAATGGAGTACACGCGCCAACAATCACTCTTCTCGGTTTCCGAAATCGTATCTAGAATAATGCGAATCGCAAAGACATCATAAATCTCTTCAAAGGGAACACCCTTCTTCACAATCTTATTCCAGATGGAAAAAATGCTCTTTGTTCTGCTTTTTATTTCATACTTCAACCCTGCCTTATCGAGCGCGCGGCGAATGGGCAGTGTAAATGCGTTGATGAATCGCGTGCGCACTGCCTGGGTTTTCTGAAGCTTGCTCACAATCTCCTCGAACGTCTCGGGGTCTTTATGCTTCAAGGCCAAGTCTTCGAGCTCAGTCTTGATATTGTACAACCCTAAGCGATGCGCTAACGGTGCATACATGAACAGCGTCTCACTGGCAATCTTGAGTTGCTTCTCTCGTGCCATGTGATCAAGCGTGCGCATATTGTGCAACCTATCAGCCAATTTCACCAAAATCACACGCACATCATCGCTCAACGTGAGCAGCATCTTCCTGAAATTCTCGGCCTGGTCGCTAGCGCTCTCATAATTGCTGACACCCGAAATTTTCGTTAATCCGTCAATAATCGTGCGTTCCCTTTTTCCAAATAAATTCTGAATATCATCAAGGGTTATCTCTGTGTCCTCAACCGTATCGTGCAACAACGCACAAACAATACTGGTTGTATCCAATCCTATTTCTTCTGCCGCGATTTTCGCAACAGCAATAGGATGATAGATGTATGGCTCACCACTTTTACGGCGCATGTCCTTGTGAGCCTCTACGCTCAACTCAAACGCCTTGCGTATGCGCATGCGATCGGCTCGTGACTTGGAGCGGTGACAAACTCGAAGCAGTGCGCGGTAGCGGCGCAAAATTTCTCTCTTTTCTTCTTCTAAATCAATGTCAACAGGAATCATCGATGGCAAATTACCTCATCTACAAGAAGAACAATAGCCTCTTTTCGCAACATTTTCATAACACAGCGTGGATAAGATTGCAGCCTAGAAAATTCTTACGATCACCACCTAGATAGGAAAGACTTGCATTAAATCGCATTAATAATCCTGAACAGGTTGCAACATGCCCCTGGTTTGGATACCTATCATGATCCAATTTTCAGTGGCCGAATTGCCTATTGCGGCCTCCTTTCGCAAAATATGCCGCGCATACACTTCCCATCGTGACTGCTCCGTTAAAGCCCTGCTCACAGTGAGCGAATGAAAGGCCGTTTGATGCAATTCTCCCTGAAGAAACTTATGACCAAAATCGCCTCCATACGGATTCGCGTATGAGCGAGTAATGTTGCCCCCGAAATTATCAATGACTCCATCTGCGTCTGCATCATAATCACGGCCAAATCGAGCAAAATTCAATTGCTCACAGACCTTCCACAGCTCTTTCGAAAAAATTAGACGTGTGCTCGACTCCACAAAATTGGCGCCCAACGGGTGAGCCATCGGTTGGTTGAGATGTGTCCACGCCTGAATCGAACTGCCGTGAGTGTAGACAAACGGACGTGCAAGATTAACCTCGCTCAGTATCTCCAGCCCATCGACTGGCGCTTTCCATTTAAAGCCAAACTGACCGGCTATCTTGTTGCCCCACCAGTTATTGCTTCTTCGATACAATTTTAAATTGAACTCATCCAAAACAAACTGTCCATACAGTTGAAATGAAGGAGCGGCGTCCCAGCGAATGGATGCTGCCAACATGACGTTGTCGGGAGAGCCCAGGCTATACTCTACGGGCCTGTAAAAAACCAATGGATTGAGGTAGTACAAATCGACTCCACGCCGACTCATAGAATCACTGTTTTGCCATACCACCCATTCATAGACCGAGGCGTTCAGGCGTGGCGTGATTTGGTAGCTCAGCGCATGCATTGCTGCATATTTAACACGAGACTGTGCAATGGACTGGCCGGCCGAAATATCGCGCAAGTGCATCCAGAGATTCACATATCGGAACTTCCCGAGTGTGGTTGAAATCTTGAAAAAAGGCACTGGTGAGGCGTTATCACTCAGCACCATTGATCGATGGCCGTCGCCCCAAAAATGCTTGCTTTTTCCTAATTCGAACACAATGTGTTTACCCGCTCGAAACTCTGCACTTCCAAAGGTGTAATGCGCGTGGTACAGGTGGTTGCGGCTATCGGACACGGCATATCCGAAGCCTGGAATAAACTGTTCCTTTAATGCGGTTTTCTCCAAATAGTCTGGCAACAATCCACCTGTTAAGGCATAACCCGCATACAGTTTCAGTCGGCTTCCCGGACGCCATTGTGCATAAGCACCCAACCAAGACACAGATACAGGTCTGGTATTCCCTCCCCCCGACAGATTAGCCGTTGGAAAAATCTGTATGCGCTTCGAAGTCGGGGCTTCCCTGAGCAGTGAATCAAATTCTCCTGTTGAGAACTGCAAATGCGAATGTGCTAGGGAAGATATAGTTGGGCGCGCGCGCTCAACTTCTCGCGTTGGTTGTTGGGCAACGGCCAGCATCGTTGCGCAGCAACTGAAAAAAACACCAATGAAACGTAATTTTTGATTGCACATCGAGTGGCTAAAAGTAACAACACTTGTTAAGCTATAAAAGGCAACCGCTCTCTTTATCGTTTGTTCTTTAATGACCGTGGTATATTCGCCGACCTAATCGCGTTTTTGTGCAAGACCAAACAACGGCTACACTCACTCCTGCAGCGCCATCTTTTGTGCGAGACTTGGCAATGCTCTTCAAGTTGCGCCTCACCTTGTTGGTAATCATTTCGGCAGTTCTCAGTTACTTCATGGGCACCGACACTGCCAACCCGACTACACTGGGAGCTTTATGCATTGGTGGCTTGCTGCTCACGGGGGGAAGCAATGGCCTGAATCAAGCACTCGAAAGAGAGTGGGACAAACTCATGATTCGCACCCAGAACAGACCCATTCCAACTGGTAGAATGTCGTTGCAAACGGCCATTGTGTTGTCTATGTCATCTGGTATTATTGGAATTCTGATTTTATGGTATTTCTGTGGAACTGCCTGCGGACTGCTAGGCGCAGCCGCTTTCATTTTGTATGTAGCCCTCTACACACCGATGAAGAGAATAAGCAGTTTGGCCGTCTTCGTCGGAGCCTTTCCCGGAGCCATTCCTCCGATGCTTGGATACGTTGCGGCTACCAATGAATTCGGCCTTGAAGCCGGACTGCTTTTCTTCATGCAATTCATGTGGCAATTCCCCCACTTCTGGGCAATTGCGTGGGTGGCACACGACGACTACATGCGCGGCGGCTACAAACTTCTTCCATTCAACGAAGGCCGCAGTAAGAGCACAGCCTTTCAAATCCTACTCTATTCCCTGTTCCTCATACCCGTGAGCTTGCTCCCTTGGGCGCTGCCTATCGCTCATCCCATGACGGGAAATATTGCTGCCGTAGCAACTGTGTTGGCAGGTGCCGTGATGTCATATTACTCATTCCGACTCGTCAAATCATGCGACACGAGCGATGCTAGAAAAGTGATGTTTACATCGTTTTTCTATTTGCCTGCAGTGCAATTGGTGTATGTACTCGATAAACTACCCTGACTATCTCCGCGCAAACTTTGAAGACTTTACGTTGTTATAAAATAAATTACGTCCAGAAATGAGCCAACCTATTACCAGCCCAAAATCTTCCAAAATCGATGTATTTGAAGGCCTAGATCCTGCCGTTAAAGTGCGCACACGCAAAATGATGATGTGGTTCATAGTATTTGCCATTGTTATGCTATTTGCCGGCATCACCAGCGCGCTCATCGTGCTGTATGGAAAACTAATCTGGCTGCATATGTCTCCGCCGGTATATTTCTGGCTGAGCAATGCCTTCATTGTGGCCTCGTCGATCACGCTTATCCTAACACTGCGCGCACTAAAGAAAGGCAACCAAACGCTCGGTCTTACTCTTCACCTAATCACTCTCGCACTCGGGGTTGCCTTTACGATTTCGCAGCATGCAGGATGGAAACATATGGCTTCACGAGGTCTTGGCTTCACGGTGACTCAGAACGAACAAGGACTCCCTGCTTACAGATGGAACACGCTCGGAAAACTTACCGGAGAGTATGGTTCCGATTACTGGTTCGAAATGAATAACGAAAAACTAGTGAAAGAGGGCCCAGAGTATTACAAACCTAGCGACCCCTCAAAACCTGTTACTAATTCAGTTATGACCACCTTCAACGCTTTCGGCGCCATGCTAAGCGTTGTCATTTACGTGCACATCATTCACCTAGCTTTTGGCTTAATTTACTTAATCGTAAACACAGTGCGCATTGCAAAGGGACGCATCAATCGCGACAACACCCTCAGCATTTACATCAGCGGCATGTACTGGCATTTTTTGGGCGGACTGTGGCTGTATTTGTTCTACTTCCTTTTCTTTCTTTTCTAGGCTTATTTAGAAACGCTTTAAACTGATAGGTAAACGCGGTGAAAATTGTCCGTTTTCAACAAGCTTATTCAGCTTTGATTCAAACCTCTGTCAATTATTTTCCGAGAAGAGCCCCACAATGGCAATTTGATTAGTAAACTTGCGGCAAATTTTCAGAGTTTATGGCGGGACAGGATCAAACATTGAGCAAAGACCAATTGTGGAGCGGCGGACAATCGCCCTTCGGTATTAGCTACGGAAAAATGATGATGTGGTACTTCCTTGTTTCGGACGCTCTAACGTTCGGAGGATTGCTAACAGCATATGGAGTAATTCGCCACGGCTCTGCTAGTTTATGGCCTGTAGGTGAACAGGTTTTTGAATCGCTGCCCATGCTCCATGGAAGCTATCCGTTGATTTATGTAGCCTTGATGACCTTCATATTGATCATCTCCTCTGTAACCATGGTGTTGGCTGTTGAGGCGGGCCATAGAATGGACAAGAAAGGTGTGATCAAGTGGATGGGATACACTGTGATAGGTGGATTCATTTTTATTAGCTCACAGGCGTGGGAATGGTCTCACTTTATTCACGGCGGTGGCGGAGGTTTTCAGATAAATTCACCCATGACTGTAGCTGCTCTAGACAACGACGACCAACCCGTTACGATGGAACTGAACGGTGGCACATGGGTGCACATGACAGCAGATTTAGGGCATGCCTACGAACACGCACTCGAGCACGGTGATCATGTAGAAATTGCAAACGGCAAACTCATCATAACTCCAGCGGCACATGATGCTCATGGACACGACGCTCATGCAGATGCTCACGCAGAAGTCCACGCTGCTGCTGCACCGCAAGAATACCCACTTGAAATAGTTTTAAATAAATACACCCTGGAGCACAAAGACGGAAAAGACTTGCGCAAAATGATGGTGAAGGGCGAAGAGGCAGAAAAAATCATGAAAAGCATGGCTTCAAACACCTTGGTTTTCGGAGCAAACCTCCACAAAAATGAATATGCAGTGCAACAGCAGTATGCCAACTTCTTCTTCTTCGTAACTGGTTTCCACGGCTTCCACGTTCTTCAAGGGGTGTTTATAAACTTGATTGTTTTCTTGATGGCCGTTCGTGGCGTATTTGAACGTCGTGGCCACTACGAAATGGTAGAAAAAGTAGGCTTGTTTTGGCACTTCGTAGACTTGGTGTGGGTATTCGTATTCACCTTCTTCTACCTCGTTTAAACGCATTCATTTTCACAGCAGATAACTCGAAAACCATGGAAAGAGACGATTTGATTGTAAACGACAGCTATTCACTCAACGCTAAGCACGGAGAGGAAGAGGGCAAAGAGATTCGCAAGAAACTGTATAAGGTAACGGTGATACTCACCCTTGTTACCGTTTTCGAAATTTTCATGGGCGTTTATTTTAAGCGCAATAGCACCTTTACATGGGAAACCATTAAGTTGCTTTTCATTGTACTTACATTGATAAAGGCCGCTTACATCGTGCTTATTTTCATGCACCTTGGCGATGAACGCAAAAACTTGAAGTATGTGGTACTCCTTCCCTACGCTCTCTTTTTGCTGTACCTCATTTTTATTGGACTATACGAGGGTCTTTCAGTTCAGAACATGAATAACACCTTCCGTTAAGGAACGATGTCGACTCGTTCGAAATGGAAAAAGTATATTGGTCTAGCCGGTATAGTTTTTTTGTTTCCCCTCCTTTGGCTTGTTTTCTTTGGCTTAATGAGTAAACACAAGTTCAAAACGCTCCAGTTTATTGGGCCAGAAAATGAACTTGCCGAAGACCCTCACTACCGTATACCCGATTTTGCATTTTCTGATGAAAACGGCACCATCGTTACGCGTGACTCTATGCTGGGGAAGGTTTGGGTAGCCGCTTGTTATTCAACAGCCGACGAGCATATTTCACAAATTACGGAGCGCCTGTTGAATATCAATTTCAAG
The DNA here is from genome assembly GCA_945869405.1 of Chryseobacterium gleum. GTDB lineage: Bacteria > Bacteroidota > Bacteroidia > Flavobacteriales_D > Sanyastnellaceae > JAIBBG01. The sequence continues at coordinate 20,937 of CAMBPD010000010.1, forward strand.
TACCGGAGCGAACCCGATATCGCCATAGTTGTTTTTTCAACACAGTGTGATAAAGATACACCGGCAGTGGCAAAAGCATATGTCGATCAAAACACCAAATACAATGGATATGCGGGTAAATGGAAGGTCCTCACAGGCAACCAAGACGCGATGCAGGGCTACATACGGAATGGCCTTTTAATAGAAGATCTTTCCAACCAAGCTATCTTCAAACTGATAGATGCTGAAGGACATATTCGCGGTGAATACGGCAACACCGAATATCACTTCCTCGGCGGAGCCGGAGACTCTATACCAGGCATGGCTCAAGACATTGCATTGCTCAAAAAAGAGATTGATTTACGTCTACACCATGACCGAAAAGCTAAAGAAGCTACATCCAACCCCTAACGCCTGGGCCTTCCTTGCGCTATCGTTTATCATTTCATCGTGCAACCATGTGCCCTCGAAAACGGCACAAACGAATAAAGCTCTCCCCTATTTTGGCGAGTTTGATATTGAGTTGACCACGCTACCCGGCGGAACTCAAAGACCCGATACGTTCTACTACCCGATACCCAAATTCAGCTTTATCAATCAAGATAGTGTTTGGGTTACTCAGGATAACTACAAGGACTGCATCACATTGGTAGACTTTTTCTTCACTGAATGTCCCACGATATGCCCGATTATGAGCGCGCAAATGGCCCGGCTTCAAGCGAAGTTCACTCAGTTGCATCCGGAATTGCCGATACGATTCCTATCGTTCTCGGTGAAGCCCAAGGAAGACACTCCCGAGAAACTGAAACTTTACGCAGAGAAAATTGGAGCCGATTTGTCGCGGTGGAATTTCTTGACAGGCAATGCCCCCGACATCTATGAGTTGGCGCAAGAGGGTTTTCTCCTCACCGCATTCCCATCTGACACAGCTGTAGGTGGAATCTTTCACACAGATAAGGTAACCTTGCTCGACAAGCAACTAAGAATGCGAGGATATTACGATGGTACTTCCACCTCGAGCATGGACTTGCTTTTCAACGATGCCTTGGTCTTATCTCAAAATCCCACGCCATGATAAACGCAACCATAAAAAAAAATGAGCCACTCGCCAAGAAGGTTATCTGGGCTTTTTCAATCGTGGTTTTCCTTGTGGTGGTATCGCTTAAAAAAATACATGTAGATGCTGACCTAGGCTTCAACCCACACGTTTTCGCCTCCGTTAACGCATTCATCAACGGCACTGTGGCCATAACGCTTGTGCTTGCATTGGCCGCTGTGAAAATGAAAAAGTACTTAGTTCACAAAAGGATGATGCTTTTTGCAATGGTGCTGTCGTTCATCTTCCTCATCAGTTACGTAGCACACCATGTACTTACGGGCGACACAACCTACCCAAAAGAAGCGCCTCTGCGAGCCCTGTACCTTGTTGTACTCATCACTCACATCATATTGGCAGCCATCATTCTTCCATTCATACTGTTTACCACCTATCGAGGACTCACCGCCGACTTTTCAGCACACAAGAAAATCGCTCGAATCACTTGGCCCATTTGGTTCTATGTTGCTATTAGCGGCGTTATCGTTTACCTCATGATTAGCCCATACTACTAAATGATTAAGGTGTGTGTTTAACCACGCTAGCCGTTAATTTTATACCATGAGACAACAAATCCGAAATTTTCACGCAATTGTAATTGCCTTCCTTGTTTCAACAACAGCAACTGCTCAGTGTGCGATGTGCAAGGCTACGGCCGAAAGCGCGACCGAACACGTCGACAAGGGCATTGGCGAAGGTCTTAACGCCGGTATTGTTTACTTAATGGTTGCTCCCTACGTGCTACTCGCTACAGTAGGGTTGGTTTTCTTTCGAAAGAAAATAATGTCGTTTTTCAGGACATAAAGCCCCTTCACCTCTTTTAGATCGAATGGAAATCCTCCATAGGTCTCAGAATTTTGCTTTTTACATTCATTGGTTGATACTAGGCCATATTTCATTACTTTAGCGGCACTGTAAACAAACGAATTCTTCGCAATGAGGCCTCTTATCTTGCACGCTCTTACTCTCCTCTGCTTGCTTCTTGCTGCCCAACTCTCTAATGCGCAGTTTTTCGAAGAAATGAAGATCGATACTACCTTGGTTCCTGAGACAGAAGATCAAAAAATGCAGATTACGGTTACCGACTTTCGTTCCAAAATGTTTATCGATGCCGATGTGATGATCAAAGGCCTCAACCCACGGAAGACCGTTGTTTTTAAGAATTTTACGGACTCTACCATGCTTCTCAAAAACTACCGAATCTATACGGTTTCGGTAGTAAAAGAAGGGTACATGTACTACGCACACAAATTCTGGCCGGCAGAATCCACAACGCACTACGAACGTGTAGAATTGAAGCCCCTTTCTGTAGGTTTGAAAACAAGTATCGAGGACATTACTTTTCTGGGTGACGAGACCACTTTGTATCACAAGTCGGTGCCAGCCCTTGAAGAGCTTACTCAATTTCTTACCGTTCATCCCTCGCTGAAAATCTGTATCATAGGGCACGCCAACTGCCCAGTAAACGAAGAGAAGAAAAACTCCGACGCCTACTACCGAAGAGCATCCGAAAAAAGAGCAGAGGCTGTAGTAGATTACCTTGTGCAGCATGGAGTAGCTACGGCTCGTCTTACCACTCGTGGCATGGGCAACAAACAAATGCTCTATCCCGACCCTCAAACGGAATGGCAGGTTAGCGCAAATCGACGAGTAGAGATTGAGTTAACAGAACTCTAAACCGCCTTCCTGTGGTTGATAAACCTCCGTCTATCTTCCAGTTATCCCAACGTTTTTTAGCATCGAAAGCAGGTCATACATCCTATGTTTGCCATTGCAATGACCTTAGTAAACAATTCACTTCGTGTATGTGCCGTAGTTGTGTGCATGCTGTCTTTTTTCTTTACGGCGAAAGCGCAATCGTGGACGCTTGACTCATGTATCTCATTTGCATTTCAAAACAACTTAGCTATTCAGCTTAGCGAGGAAAATGTTGCGCTCACCAGCTTGAACGAAACCAATGCCATTGGCTCCATGCTTCCTTCGTTAAACGCTCAAGGAGGCCATGGTTACAACTGGGGGCAGCGCATCGATCCTTTTACCAACCAGTTCGCGAGCTCTCGCATTCAGAGTAACAACTTCGCTATTGCAACCAGCATGAACTTGTTCAACGGTCTGCGCCAGGTAAACACCCTCAAGCAAGCGGGCCTGAATACCGAAACTGCAAAATGGAATTACGAAAAAATGCGCAACGACATAGCCCTCAACGTTGCATCTGCATACCTAGCCGTCATCATCAATAAAGAATTCATGGAGATTGCACGGCGCACGCTCGATGGCACGGATCGCCAAGTTAAGCGCATGGAAAAGCTTGTTTCCGCCGGACAACTCGCCGTAAGCAACCTCAACGATATGCAGGCACAACTTGCATCCGACAACGCCACATTCGTTTCGTCCGAAAACAATTTCAAGCTCTCAAAACTTTCCCTGATACAACTCCTTCAACTCGATGCAAGACAGCTTGAACAGTTCACCATCGTCAAACCTACACTAGACGAAGTAGAACAATATTCGTTACTTGGAAACCCCGATGTGGCGGTGCAGGCTGCCTTATCAAATTTCCCAGAAGTTAAAAGCGCCAACACCACCGTTGCCAGCGCTGCGCTAGGTAGAAAGATTGCCGCTTCCGGATATTACCCCAGCCTGGTTGCTAATTTTTCCTATGGAACAGGATATTCCGGAGCAGCACAAGTTGTTACAGGCAATCCAGATACGCTCGCCTTTCCAATTGGAACAGTGCTTGGCACCGGCCAGCTAGTCACCTCTCTTCCGCAGTTGTTCTACAGCACAGACGACTATCAAACCAAAGCATTCAACAATCAACTGCAAGACAACGTAAACCGTTCATTATTTTTCACGCTGAACATTCCTCTATTCAACGGTTTTTCTAATCATACCGGTGTAAAGCGGGCGGAAATAAACTTCCGGCAAGCTGAACTTCAACTCGAGCAAACCAAACAAACTATAACGCAAAGCGTATATCAAGCCTATAACGATGCTCAAGCTGCGCTGGCCAACTATTACGCCTTCAAAACAAGCGTGTCTGCAAGCGAAAAATCGTTTGCTTGGGCCCAGCTTCGTTACGAACAGGGCATAAGCAACATTACGGAATACGCCGATGCGCGCATGCGCATGGAAATAGCCCAAGCAAATCTGGCACGTAGTAAATATGATTATATTTTCAAACTTAAGGTGCTCGATTTCTATCAAGGCAAGCCCATCACACTAACACCATGAACAAAACACTGAAACGCGTTTTCATAGCCGCGGGCATACTTGCAATTGGAGGTGTCGTCTATCGCTTAGCGGTGGGCAAAAAAAACCAAATAGAGGTATCTACAGAGAAAAGTGCTTACCGAAGCATCGTTGAAACAGTTGCGGCAAGTGGCAAAATTCAACCGGAATCGGAAGTGAAAATCCAATCTGAAGTCTCTGGTCAAATTGTAGAATTACCTGTAAAAGAGGGTGATTTAGTGCAAAAGGGTCAGCTACTCGTAAAAATCAATCCCGATTTATACACCTCTGCATACAACCGAGCAGAAGCGGCACTGAACAGTTCCAAAAGCAATTTGAGCAGCGCCAAATCGAGGCTAACACAGGCCGAAGCACAGTTCAACGTGAATAATCTGAACTTTCAACGACAAAAGAAACTGTTTGAAGATGGTGCAATTTCTAAGGCTGAATTAGAAAACATCACGAGCCAATTCGAAACGTCGAAAGCAGAGGTTGAAGCCGCAGTAGAAAGTATCAATAGTGCAAAATTTGCCATTGAAAGTGCCTCAGCCGGGGTGAATGAAGCCGCAGACAACCTCAAGCGCACAACCATTCTTGCCCCGATGACAGGCACTGTTACGGCTCTTAATAAAGAGCTGGGCGAAACCGTACTGGGCAATAACATGATGAGTGGTGAAGTCATCATGAACATTTCAGCACTTTCGTTTATGGAAGTGAATGTTGAAGTGAATGAGAGTGACATCGTTCGAGTTAACCTAAACGACACGGCCTTGGTTGAAGTCGATTCCTACAAAAATGAAACGTTCAAAGGCATTGTGACAGAGATTGGGAATACAGCCCTCAATGCAATTGGTGATCAAATGAACCTCAATCAGGTAACCAATTTCTCCGTAAAAATTCGCATCCTTCCCGAGTCGTATGCACACATCGTAAGCGGAAAAGGGGAAAACTATTCGCCCTTCAAGCCTGGTATGAGCGCTACGGTCGATATAGTCACGGAAAAATCGGATCGAGCACTTTCCATTCCCATCAAGGCAGTGGCCTCACGCGACGATACCACCTCTGCTACTTTGCTCGACAAACTGAGTCGGGAATCAACGCAAGAATCTGCGCCGGAAGAACCTTTCACTGTAGTTTTCCTGTTGAATACAGAAACCAACTTGGCAACAATCCGAGTTGTACAAACAGGAATTCAAGACGACAAGTACATCCAAATCACGCAAGGAATTGCTGAAAACGAAGAGATTATTACGGGCCCATATGAGGTTGTAGCGCAATCGCTGAAACCTGGCGACGAGGTGACTATTCGCAAGAAAGAACAAGAAGAAAGCAAAGAGTAAGCTCAAATGCCGCATCTCCTTCTCCTAGAAACTTCCAGTAAAAATTGTTCGGTAGCGCTGGTTGACGAACACGGCATTTTATCGAAAAAAGCCGCTGCGGCAGAACATTTCGTGCATGCGGAGCAGCTCCATGTGATGCTGGATGAACTTCTTGCTGAAAATGGATTAGCCTGGAAGTCAATCGATGCAGTAGCTGTTGGGAAAGGACCCGGATCGTATACCGGCTTGCGCATAGGAGTGAGCGCTGCCAAAGGGATTTGTTTCGCGCTAGACATTCCACTCATTGCCCTGGAAACGACACAGATTTTGGCATCTTATGCCGCTTCAACAATTGAAGGTTCCTCTGCCATCATTCCCATGATTGATGCGCGAAGAATGGAGGTGTACTGGTCTTTTTACGATGGCCAAGGAAAACGTCTCTCCCCAGATGAAGCCGCCATTATAGATGCTACCTCGTTTTCGTCGTTCGATGCCAAGCACCTTGTGCTTGTAGGTGATGGGGTTGAGAAATGTATTCCTTGCATCGATCCTCAAACACGCACACTTCTCACGCTGCCCTCTGCCGAAATGATGCACCGACTTGCGCTAGACGCTTTTGCGGCTAACCAATTTGAAGACCTTGCCTATTTCGAACCTTTCTACTTGAAAGACTACACACCTGGAACTTCGCGCAAAAGCCTTCTTTAGGCTCGCTATCTTTGCAGCATGTTTCGCTTACGCTATTGGTTCTTATTCACTCTATTTGCCACGGCAGGTTGTCGTGACCGCAACACCAATCGCGTGCCTGATGTGCCTGTCAATATTGCCATCAACATTTACCAACCCGACTTTTTCAACCTGAGTGTACCCTCCGGATGGGTCTATATCACAGGAGGTTCAAGAGGTATAATTGTGTTTCGCAAAAGCATGGACGAATTTGTTGCGCTCGAGCGACACAGCCCCTACGAACCCGCAGACAATTGTGCCGTGACCGTCAACGAAGACAACGTAATTGTGAGCGACCCATGCTCCGATTCTCAATGGCTTATCATGGATGGCACCATCGTGCAAGGCCCAACAGCATTTGCTCTGGAAACGTACAACACGTCGTTTTCAAGTCCTATTCTCTACATCACCAATTAATTCAGCCTGCGCTGCGCAAGAATCTTTGTGCCAACGACTGACCCAACGCACTCACGTTCTCATGTGCTTGTAACCCTATTGCCCTTGTATCGTAAGATGAGCAAATCGTTTTGATATGATCAAAAATGCTGGGTTGTTTTTTGCCTTATTAGGGTTCGTTGTCTGTGCCAGCTGTATCATTCCCGATGCGCGCAGAGAACGTGCAGAAATCGAACTACAACGCAACGATTCACTTATTGTGGTAGAAGAAGGCGATTTCCGCTTTACGATAATTCTCCCGAAGGATTTGATAATCACAAACGAACCCTCCATCGAACAATCGGCCGACGGCAACGCGTTGAGCATTCAATGCGGCAGCGAGTTCCAATTGGTAGTTTCTATAGAACCAAGTGAAAAAATGGCGGCCAATGATGAGCCCATCTTTGAAGGAATACTGCGCTGCCAGTCGCTCGATAATGAAGACAACTGTAAAGTGTACAAACGAATCCTGCCTGATAGCCGTGTTTACGATTATGGAATTCGTCAGATTGCCACTATCGACGGGCATACCTACGCATTTAAATCTGCCACAGAAGGCGAATTCAATCTTGATGCTGTCCTTCGAATGAAACTAGCACTGGCCTCGTTGAAAATGTAACACTACTGTCCAACGATTTCATTCAGATTTGTTTACATTCGTGCCTCTCAACGTTTGCTAAACAACCTTTTATGAAACTCCTACTCTCACTGGCATTGGTTCTTTCGTTCGTGTCTTCTGCCTTCTCCGAGGTTGTAATTATCAGCGGCATTTACCAAGGTAAAGATTTGTATGTTCAAAACCCGATGTCAGCAGATAGCTCGGGTTATTGTGTTTTTGAGGTACTGGTAAACGGACAGATCACCGCCGACCAGCTCAACTCGGCCTCCTTTGCAGTAGATCTCGCGATTTGGAAGCTGAACACAGGCGATGCCTTGGAAATCGTTCTTCGCTGCAAAGAAAACTGCGAGGTGAAAATTCTAAATCCTGAGGTTATCTATCCAAGCAGCACCTTTGAAATCACTTCACTTACCGTGAGTGCAACAGGAGGTATGGAATGGACTACAGAAAAGGAAACTACTCCCATCAATTTTGTGATTGAGCAATTCCGATGGAACAAATGGATAAACGTTGGCGAGGTTAAAGGACGGGGGAAGCCGGAAACATGTCGTTACAACTTTCCTGTCAACCTACACACAGGCATAAATACCATACGCATCTACCAATTGGATCATAAAGGCCAACATAGCTCGGAAGAATACAAAGTAGAGAGCACATCCACTGAAGTAAAAATCAAATCGTTCAAGATATCCGACGCAATCGAATTTTCCAGCATTACCGAATACGAGGTGATCAGTGAGTTTGGTGCACTCGTTACCTCCGGTCGCGGGCAGTCTATTGATGCCACCAAGTATCCAAAGGGCAAATACTTCGTCAACTTCGACAACAAAGTAGGCGCTATGGTAGAGAAGAAATAGCCACATGCTCAGAAAGATCGAACACATCGGCATTGCCGTTAAGGACCTTAAGGCCTCCAATCAAATTTTTGAAGACATCCTTGGCGTTGCTCCCTACAAAGAGGAAGAGGTTGCGAGCGAGCATGTAAAAACCTCATTTTTCCAAGTGGGCGAAAGCAAAATCGAATTATTGCAAGCCACCTCTAGTGACAGTGCTATTGCGAAGTACCTGGAAAAAAACAAAGAAGGCATACATCACATTGCCTTCGATGTAGAGGATATTTTCGCTGAAATAGAGCGTTTAAAGGAGAAGGGCTACACCCTAATTCATGAGACTCCAAAAGCAGGGGCCGATGGGAAAATGATTGCCTTTATGCATCCCAAATCGAGCGGCGGAGTGCTCATTGAGCTTTGCCAAGATCGATTGGGCGAATGAGGTAACTATTTCTTTTTTCGCTTCATCTTGCGCGCGTCAGGACCGAACAAGTCGTTGCCCCCGTGCTTCCCACCCTTCGATATATCTACATTACGTCCGGGCTGCCCTTCGCATTGCCTGTCGGGAACTTTACTCAGCCATTGAATGCGTATAGTTATGAGCACTGGTCGGTAACGACTATTGAAGTAGGGTAACGTAGCCTTCATGCCCTCCCAACGATTTACATTTAGCAATGGCACCTCTATCATGGGCAAAATAAAAATGCCCGGCTCTGGCTTCCACCCTATTCCCAACCGGTAGTGCGCTTGCACCGGGAAGGTCGACGGAAATTGAGAGAGTGCACCGGGCACAACACTTCCATCGCGGTTTCCAAACAATCGAAAATCAACATTTACTCCCAGAGAGTTTTGAAGCCACCAACGATTACTTACCATAAGCACATTGCTCACATTGCCAAAGGCACTCAAGTAACTATCGGAGAAAGAGGCATTGGAAGCATAAGAAACGAACGCGCTGTCGCCTTTAACAACTCCAGCGAACTCCTCAGTGCCCCGTAGCATTTTATATCCCAACCCATAATCGACATGATCTAGAGGGCCTCGACTCTTCAAAAAGTGATGGCGGCCCACTTGCACACACAAGCCATTTTGTCCATCGCGTGTGTAATCGCCGCTGAACAACGTGTCGTCGGCCGTGCTATATCCTGTGAGCTGCTCGCTGCGCGGGAAAGGAAGAGTGAAGGCCAAGCCCGGCGCAAGAAACCATCCTGTGTTTGTGAATTGCCCGCCAGGCACGAAGAGCGCTCGTGATTCGCGCTGTGCATTCACCGCAAATGACGTCGCCAGAAAAATCCAAACCAAAATCCATTTATGCATGATAGCAAACTAATACAACTAACTCCTGCAGCAGTTGGGTGTGCCTCTCAATTTTACAACCACTAGTTGTGTGCGCCTATCAACTGAAGCATTTGCTCTTCCACCTCGCTCGAATCCCACTTACTCTCAATACCCTCTATCGCCATAACCTTATCCATCAACTTTTGCTGATCATATCCGTTTTGAAGAGCGTCT
>CAMBPD010000011.1 GCA_945869405.1 Chryseobacterium gleum
ACGAAGTCGAATTTATTTAGATTCGACATTACGTCTGTAACCAATTGAGGGTTGTTGAATGGTGTTGATTGAATACCCCAACCTGCCAATTGTTTTACGAGAATCTTTAGGTTCGTTGTATTGTCATCGATTACTAATGCTCGCAGACCGATTAAGGCTTCTACTTTCTCTTTGTGCGCAGTGCCAGAAACTTCCGCGATAAGACTAAATGAGAAGGTGGAGCCCTGACCGATTTTGCTTTGTATTTTTATGCGACTGCCAAGTTCCGTAGCCAGACTTTGGCTTATGGCAAGTCCAAGTCCTGAACCCCCATACTTTTTATTGTTGGCAGAATCAACTTGGTAAAATGAATCGAAGATTTTGTCATGATTCTCGTTTGAAATACCAATTCCTGTGTCACTAACGGTAAACTCAATTTGCACAAAATCTTCTTCCCTGTTTACCAATTCGATTTTAATCAAGACTTCTCCTTTCTCAGTGAACTTGATTGCATTGTTTATTAGGTTGATAAGGATTTGTCGTAAACGGTTTTCGTCGCTTACGAGTTCTAGAGGTACGTCCGAGCTTAAATCACTCATCAGCTCAATTTTTTTTCCGTGAGCTAAGGGCTTGAGTAGGTCGATAACTTGATCAACACAGTCAGATAAATTAAATCGCTCTCTCAAAATCTCCATCTTACCAGATTGCATTTTTGCAACATCCAATACATTATTGAGTAGGTCCAATAAATGAAATGCGCTGTTGTGCACGTTGCGCGCGAATACACGTTGGTCTTCGTCGAGCTTGCTCTGCAAGAGCAACTCGCTCATGCCTATGACTCCATTCAAGGGAGTGCGCACCTCGTGGCTCATGTTGGAGAGAAACTCAGTTTTGGCGTTGAGCGCTTCCTTCACCTTGTTCTCTGTCTCTTCAATTTCAAAATCAGACTCTTCAAAGCATTTGCGAATGGGGCGAAGAACAAGAAAAATCCCAAACACAAAAGTGAACACGGTGCCCAACGAAACGCCAACTATGGCGGAAATAGTTACTTGGCCTTGCAATTCACTTTCCGCTAAAAACTGTCCCGTAATATTGTTGATGCTCCTAATGTAGGTGTCGAGCATTTCCATCCCAGCATCTAACTGCGCGGATTCATAACTCTTTGGTTCTTTAATAAAGGTGTTTAAAAAATCACGAGCTTGAACAAACTGACTCGATGATTGCTGAAGCATCTCTTGCGATGCATTTGAGTTGTCTCCATTTGTTCCATAGATAACGCTTCCGGTGATCAACGCTTTTTGTGCACTCTCCCATTTGTTGAGCGTAAGTGTGAAATCATCTGTATCTTCATTTAGTTCTTCTCCGCTCAGTGATTTACGCTGTATAGTAAACATCTTGCGGCCTAACTCCTCTGCAAGTGCTTTCTGACGTGAGGAGAGACTAATTTTAGAAAGGTTGCTGCTTAGACTCGTTTGGCTAATTAATAAAACGACGCAGGACGCCGCGGTGATGCCCACCATGACGTACAAAAGCGTTCTTAACCGCCATAAAAGTTTTGAGCGTGCCAACATACTCAAACAAAGATAAGAAAATCAACCAATTAACAACGTGGAAGCACTTACTGAATGCCCGACTTGTTGAGCCATCGCACATATTCTGAACGGTTTCTTTCGTGTTCCGAAAGAGAACGGGCAAATCGATGTCGTCCCGTTCCTCCAGGTTCAGCGCACATGAAAATATAATTGTTTTTTTCGGCTGTTAATACTGCATCGATGTAGACGGTCTCTGGAAAATTAATGGGCCCAGGCGGCAGACCTTGAATCTTGTAGGTGTTGTATGGTGAGTCATTTTGAAGGTCGCTTAGGTAGACGCGTTGCGCCAACTTTCTTCGCCCGAAGAGGGCTGTTGGGTCGGATTGTAAAGGCATGCCTGTTCGAAGACGATTTATGTAGAGCCCTGCAATTCGCGGCGCTTCCTCTGTCGCGGAGGTCTCGGCTTTCACAATTGAAGCGAGAATTACGACCTCTTCAGTGCTCATAGAGATTTCGTTCGCTTGTGCCATTCTCTCTGTCGTCCACATGCGTGTACTTTCATTTTTCATTTTCTTCAAGAAGGCTTCTGTCCCCATGTTCCAGTAGAATTCATAGGTGTTGGGGCGAATGCCGGTAGCCAAAAATTGTGGATCGAAACCTACAGCGCGAACCAGGGAATCATTGGTGAAACCCTGCATGAAAGAAGTGCTGTCGCGCAAAAAATATCTTCCTAGTTTGCCGGCCAATTCCTCTAAACTAGATACGTCGTCAATTCGAACAGAAAGAGTTGCGGCACCGCCCGATCGGAATTCTTTTATGATTTCATTATTCGACATACCCTCACGAAGGCAATAACGACCTGGCTTCACTTGGAGTTGGTTTTTTAGTCGTGCCGCAAATCGCCAAGAGAGCATACTCTTTATTCCAATGGAGTTGGCCTCGAAGATGGTTTCAGCCGATTGGGTCTCTTTCACCAAACACAAGCATTCGTTTGCACCCTGTGAAACGTTCGATGAAAAAAATGCCATGAAAAACATTCCTGTTCCTGCAACGAGTGAAACGATGACCGCTAACGCTGTGTAGTAGACCCGCTTCTTGGTTTTATTCAATTTGTCCATATAAATTGTTGCGCACTTTTTCCTTTGTAAAATAGATGTCCGCCTTCTTCAAAACCCCCACGCAAGAAGAGGAGTTTACTGATTGTATTACTGTCATAAATGATCACGCGCACTAAGGAGCATTGGCGCAGGGCCAAAAGTTCGAGCGCCATATGCAGCGACTTAGAAGCATACCCTTTGTTACGGTTTTCGGTATTGGCTATGAAAATACCTAGTCCACATTGGTTGTTTTGTTGGTCGTAATCAAAAAAATCTACCGCACCTATGGGTTCATCAGACAGACAAATGAGCCATCGTTCTATGGAGAGATTCGCTGGATCGAGACAGTTTTCCATGAATCCACGAATTTCCTCTTTTTCAAATGGGCCTTGTTGCTCAGAAACTAGCCACAGTTCAGGTAAATTCTCCCATATAACGAGTAGTTCGAAATCGGTTGCTTGCAGAGGCCGAATAGAAATCATATGCCGAGTGCAGTCAGTATTGATGGGTGGAGAGCAAAACTAACGTGCAAGCATGCTCCGTTTTTATGCCCTTTTCCTTGAAAAACAACTCAAGTTCAGGGTTCTCTGTTCCGGGATTGAAAAGAATGCGATTGGGATTTAGCGCCAAAATCGTGTCAACCCATGCCTCTTGGTTGCTTGGGCCGACATACAGACTTACCGTATCAATGCCATCGGTGGAGGGAAGGGATTGTGTAATCGCAACGCCGGCCACTTCACCGCTTTTTAATCCAAGAGCATAGGTTTCTATGCCATTTGTAACCAAAGCGAGTATGGCTTTATTACTGTATCGGTCGGGATTGGTGGAGGCTCCAATAACCACAGTTTTTTTCATAACGCAAAGATGGTGAATGGCAATGCTCATTCCATCTTACTTTTGCCTCTAAACACTTTTTACATGGTTAGGTTTTCACGCCTTTTTACGGTAATCGTTTCTTCCCTGTTGTTTGCCTCATGTGGCATCAACTCTGAATTCATGTTTCAGCCTCCTAAGGATTATGTCTTTGATGTTCCTGTAATTGATTCCTCAAGTATTGATTATCTAATTCAACCGAATGATGTGATTTCATTTGAACTATACACCAATGAGGGTTCAATGATGCTAGAAGTCAGCACGAGCTCTGTGGAGTCGCAGGCTACACTTCGAAGCACAGACACAGAGTACCTCGTGAACTCGCAGGGTTTTGCCGAGTTTCCGGTGATAGGGTTACAGAAGGTGAGTGGCCTAAACATCGCCGAAGCCCAACAATATATCGAAGACCTGTATACGCCACAATTCAATAGGCCATTCGTGCAACTCACTGTTCTTAATCGAAGGGCCATTGTATTTGCAAGTCCTGCGGGTAAGGGCTATGTCTTGGAATTGGGAAAAGCCAACATTAGTGTCGTCGAAGCGCTTGCGAAGTCAGGAGGTATCGGGCAGTATGCCAAATCAGACGATATTATGCTGTTTAGAAAGCTCGATAACGGAGAACGATTGGTGTACAAAATTGATTTGTCGACCATACAAGGGATTCAATTCGCGAACATGTCTGTAGAAGCTGGCGATGTTATCTATGTGCAAACACGCAAACGTATCGGTCAGCAACTTTCTATGGAAGTACGATCGTGGCTTGTTGTACTAAGTGGTATAGCGGTTATCTTGACTCTCCGAAACAGTTTATTATAACGATGGAAATCCAGCAGACGGGCTTCCGCGACCTTCTAGTAATAACACCATCTGTCTTTGCCGATGACAGAGGGAGATTTCAAGAGTCTTTCAATGAGGCGAAGTTTCGGGTGCTTACAGGATTGAATGTTTCGTTCGTACAAGACAATGAAAGTGTTTCAAAGAAGAATGTGCTTCGAGGATTGCATTTTCAAATTCCCCCGAAGGGCCAAGCAAAATTGGTCCGTGTTTCCAAAGGAAGCGTCTTGGATGTAGTGGTCGATATTCGAAAAACAGAGCCTACGTTTGGGCAACATTTTAAAGTGGTTTTGTCTGCGGAAAATGCAACTCAATTGTATATACCGGAAGGCTTCGCCCATGGCTTTTTAGTACTCGAAGAACAAACTTTGTTTTCATACAAATGCACCAATTATTACAGCAAAGAGCTTGAGCGAAGCTTGCGTTGGGATGATCCTGCTTTTGCCATCGTTTGGAGCTGTGATCATCCGATATTGTCTGATCGTGATAGTGAAGCGGGTTTGTGGAGTGAATTAGATTCTCCTTTTTTCTGATAACACTATGAACGCAAGAGTATACGGCATAGCAGCTCTTGTTGGCGTGATATCCTCACTCATTGTTTTCGCCCTTTTTGCTTTCGCAAATCGATCCAAACCATCCAAGGCTGAGAACGATGCGTATCGAGAACTTATTAATGGCGAGTATAGAATTTTTGCCATGCCCTTGCCGGAAATGTTAGATTTTGCCGGAGAGCCTGTGCCTATGGATAGACCCGATGTGCGTGAGAGTTTGGACAGGGAATTACTTGTAAACACCTATTGGCATAGCAATACCTTACTAGCCATCAAGCGCGCGCGTCGGTGGTTTCCCGTGATAGAGCCTATCTTAAAGGCCAATGAAATCCCTGATGACTTTAAGTATTTAGCAGTAATCGAAAGCTCACTCTCTAATGCAACGTCGCCTGCAGGTGCTAAAGGTTTTTGGCAGTTTTTGGAAGAGACAGGAAAGCAGTACGGAATGGAAATTACCGAGCAGGTAGATGAGCGGTATGATGTGGAAAAGAGTACGTTCGCGGCTTGTCAATACCTCAAAGACGCATACGATATCTATGGCTCATGGGCGATGGCTGCGGCTTCCTACAATATGGGTATGGCGGGCTTACAGAGAAAATCGGCCCAGCAATACCAAAGTGGTTACTATGATTTGTTTCTTAATGAAGAGACGGGGAGATATGTCTATAGAATTTTAGCTGTGAAGGAGATCTTCAACCACGCTGATCAATATGGGTTTGTAATGCGACCGGCTGAGTTATACGAGCCACTTGTATTTAAATCGGTGGATGTACAGAACTCAATTCCCGATTTGGCGGAGTTCGCGATGGAACAGGGAACCACATACAAATTACTCAAGTGGTATAATCCGTGGCTGCGTGAAGGTTATCTTACAATTCCCAAAGGGAAATTCTATACCCTCAAGATTCCAGCGTAAAGGCTATACCGCTAATTCGCTTCGTAGGTACGCCTGAAATTTCTTCTTCCCGGAGCATGGACAGAGCTGCTCTTGAGCTCATGACCTCATCCATCGAGCGGATGGCACCCGCAGGAATTCCACGTTCTGTGAGAATACTCATCCAGTAATCGCGTGTGTTTTCTTCGAATTTTCTTTTTAAAATGTGTGCAAGCGCATGGCGATGTATCACGCGTTGTTGATTGGGTGAAAACCGCACGTCTCCTGCTACTTCAGGCAGTTCTAGTAGGGCAATGAATGAGTTGAATTGGACTTCGCTGCCTATGGCCAGCACCAAGCTTTTCCCATCGGAACATAGAAAGGTTTCGCCATAGGGCGCTATATTCGGATGCAACGACCCTGCCGCTTGCGACACTTGTCCAGCCATCAGATAGTTGCTTGCTTGGTTAACAAGTGCCGAAAGAGCCGACTCCTCCAAAGTAACACGCACGGTACTTCCCTGTCCAGTGGTTGTGCGGTTCAGAAGTGCGCACAAAATCCCTTCCTTTAACTGGTGTGCCGCGATAACATCTATGAGTGCAACAGGCATTTTCAATGGCCCACTTTCCGCAGTGCCGTTCATAAACATGAATCCACATTCTGCCTGAAGAACCACATCATACGCTATGCGATCAGGGTCTGAATGAAATCCTTTGAGCGACGCGTAAATAGCTCTTGGTTGCAGGGCATGCACATGCTGAGCTGTTATATTAAGTTTGAGGTCATCACCTTCTTTGAAGTTGACAAGCACTATGTCGCTATTCGTGACGAGCCCTTCCAATTCCGGTCGGTTTTCGGATTTCGAAATGTCAACCCACTGAAATGTCTTTTTGTAATTTACTGCGGCAAAGTATGCGCTCACCGGTGTGTCGACAGACTCGTTGTTTAATTTCCACGACCGCGTTACATCTCCCTGTGTGCGAGGGTTTTCAATCTTGATGACTGTTGCACCCATTTCCGCAAAGAAACTGCCGACTGATGGCCCGGCCAATACGGTAGATAAATCGAGAACACGTAATCCTTTAAAAAGTGAGTGCATAACGGATTTTTTTTTACTCGGGTTGAAGAGCTGACTTGAAAACGCGGAGCACTCTTTCACGAGCGAAGGGATGTTCAACTATAGGCTTGGGATAGTTTGCAGTGCCAAACTCAGTAACCCATTGGCGAATGTACGTGTGCTCCTTGTCGAATTTCTCGGTTTGTAATGTTGGATTGAACACTCGAAAGTATGGGGCTGCGTCACAACCGCAACCTGCGGCCCATTGCCAACCACCCACATTGCTTGCAAGTTCGAAGTCGAGCAAATGAGTTGCGAAAAATCGTTCGCCCCAACGCCAATCGATGAGTAAATGTTTGGTTAGAAAACTTGCCACAATCATGCGCACACGGTTGTGCATGAAGCCTGTCGCGAGCAACTCGCGCATGCCCGCATCTACTATCGGGTATCCCGTTTTTCCCTCGCACCACGCTGCGAATTCTGCAGGGTCATTGCGCCATTCTATTCTGTCATAGGCTGGCTTAAATGCTTTTGCCGTGGTATGTGGGAAATGATAGATAATCATTTGATAGAAGTCACGCCAGATGAGTTCATTGAGCCACTTCTCGTTTTGTTGATGACCTGTGTTGGCCAATGCTCGAATGCTCACAGTTCCAAAACGAAGATGCATGCTCAAACGCGTGGTCCCACGTTTCGAAGGTAGGTCGCGATGGAGGTGGTAATTCGCTACAATCTCCTCTGAAAGTGAGGTGCTCGGAAATTCCGAAAAGGGTGAAGCACTCATTCCCATGTTTGCCAATGGAATAATTTCCCGAGGGGCAAGCGGCATCAGTTCCTTTTCCGATAGGCTGCTAGCATAGGCTGCGAACGTATTCGCTTCTAGCTTTGCTTTCCATTTCCTGCTGTATGGGGTGAATACAGTGTAGGGTAGACCATCGTCTTTGACCACTTCTTTCTTTTCGAAAATTACATGGTCTTTGTGTCCATGCATTGCGATTCCCCTGTTTGAAAGGAATTCATAAATAGTCCTGTCACGTTGTTGCGCATAGGGCTCGTAATCTCTGTTGCAGTGCACTTCGTGTACTTGGTGCTGCGATAGTATGTCGCCCCAGGCAGATTCGGGGTCGCCATAATAGCTGCACAACGTGCTGCCTAAATCGAGCAGCTTTTTATTCATCACGGTTAATGTCTGATGAATAAAATTGAGGCGATTGTCAGCTTTGTTTTCTAATTTGTCAAGAATGTATTTATCGAATATGAAAACACACACCACTTTCTTTCCACTTTGAAGTGCGCGCGAAAGTGAATGGTTATCCTCAAAGCGCAAATCGCGTCGAAACCAGTGAATTACTACAGATTCAGTCATGAGTTTTAATTGTTGACACAGAAACAGTTGGGCACTCTATTCGTTCGTCTTCGGCGTGTTGGTGCTTTGTTGCGACTCTTCGAGGAGTTGCTTTTTATAGAGTGAGGCGTATGCCCCATTGATCTCCAATAGTTGGCTGTGCGTGCCTTGTTCGACAATTCGACCGTGCTCGAGGTAAACAATACTGTCTGCTTCTTTTACTGTGGAAATTCTGTGTGCAATCACAATACTTGTCTTGCCTTTCATGACCTGTTTCAATTGGCGAATGATACGGTCTTCTGTGTGCGTGTCGACCGCGCTAAGGCAATCATCGAAAAGAAGAATGTCTGGGTTTTTAATGATGGCTCGTGCAATGGACACACGTTGTTTTTGCCCGCCACTGAGGTTGATGCCACGCTCACCAAGCAAGGTGTCATAACCAGCTGGAAATGCGATTATGTTATCGTGAACATCTGCTGCTTTTGCTGCATGAATAATTTCATCATCTGTTGCGGCATAGCCAAATGTGATATTGTTTTTGATGCTATCAGAAAATAAAAAAACTTCCTGAGTCACATAACCTATGCTTTCTCGCAATGAATCGAGTGTTATCTTTTGCAGTGTGTTATTCGCGATGTAAATAGACCCAGTGGTGGGGTCGATCATGCGCGGAATCAATTGCGCAAGTGTTGACTTTCCGCTGCCTGTGCGACCAATGACGCCGAGTGTTTTTCCTTGTGGTATCTCGAGTGAAATGTTGTCGAGTGCTTTTATACCGCTATCAGGATATGTATAGGAAACCCCATCGAATCGTATTGTGCCCGGTTGAAAGTTTATGGCTCGGTCGTCGCTGGTAATACCTGGCGCTGTGGTGAGGAATTCGTTTATGCGCGCTTGGCTTGCCTCTGCCTTTTGAACGAGACTCGTCACCCAGCCCACAACCGCAAACGGCCATGTGAGTATGTTCACATAGAAAACAAACTGCACAACAACACCCGACGAAATTTCACCGGCCATCACCTTTTGCGCACCTATGTAGACCGTGAGAATTGTGCTTAGGCCAACCAGTATAACAACCACAGGCATGAACAAGGCGTCTATGCGCACAAGTTGTAGTTGCTTCTTTTTGTAGTGATCGCTCTCCGACGCGAAAGTGTCTGCAAAGCTCTGCTCACGACCGAATGCACGGAGCACACGTATTCCTGAAATGCTTTCTTGAACAATGGTGCTTAGCTTCGATTGTTGTTGCTGCACAACGTCTGTTTTCTTATTGATGGTGCGGCTCACGTAAAAAATTGCGACCATCATAAAGGGCAGAGGCGAAAGCGTATACAACGTAAGCTCAACGTCGATTTGAAGCATCACCACGATGCACATGACAAGCAATACTACGAGATTCAGTGTGTACATCACCGCTGGGCCGGCATACATACGCACTCGATTGACATCCTCGCTTATGCGGTTCATGAGGTCGCCAGTGCGGTTGCGTTTGTAGAACGTTGCGTCGAGCTCCTGGTATTTCCGGTAGACTTCATTCTTTAGGTCGTACTCAATATGCCGCGACATTACAATGAGCGCCTGTCGTTGATAGAATAGAAATACGCCTTTGAGGAGATACATGAGAAGATATAAACCCGCCAATATCAATCCCATTTTCACGAGCGTTTCGGCATAGGTTTCACTGCTCAAGAGAATGGTAGGCTTATCATTTCCGAACCAGCTTGCGAAGTGTTCGAAACTTCGGGGAGCCGGAATAGTCTGTGGCTCGGCCAAAGAGTTCTTTACACGAAGGGCATCGGCCAAAAAATCTATACCATCTCGAACAACTATAGGCGCATACACGCTGAAAACGTTGCCCAACACTATTAAAATGAATCCCGCAAATAACCTCCCACGGTATTTCCAAAAATAAGTGTTGAGATGGGAGAGGTTTTTCATTGCGTGGCGCAATGTACAACCTTCCTAAAATTCAAAGTTCCAAGTAACGCTCGGAAGAATTGGAAACAAGCTCACCTGATAGGCCTTAACTTGGAAGACGCCACTTTGTAGCTGACCCTCCGAGCCAAAGTAAATGAAGTATGGATTCATCCGATTGTAGAGATTGTAAATGGAAAAATTCCAACTGCTTTTAAAAGTCGTTTTTCGCTCGGGTTCTTCCGCAGAGGCTATTGATTTTCGATCTCGATGCTTCATGTGCCATGTAGCGGAAATGTCGGCCCTGTGATAGGGTGCCATTCGATAGCTGTTGCGCGCTCCATACACATCGATAATTCGGTTTTCATAGAAATATCGCTCCACGGGAAGCGTGATCGCGTTGCCGGTGGCATAAACGAAAACAAAGCCTAAATCGACGCGAGGATGTATTTTATAGTTCATCACAAAACTCAAGTCGTGCCGCCTGTCCCATCGGGTAGGAAAGGACTCTCCGCCATTTAACGACTCGAAAATGCGGTCGGTTTTAGACCAGGTATAGCCCGCCCATCCGTTCAGTTTTCCCTTGGCTTTTTTTACGAAAAATTCTGCTCCGTAGCTCCGGCCCGAGCCAAACACTAGCAAATTGTCGATGTTGTCATTGATGGTTTGATCGGGTTGCGCTCCCTCTTTGTACTCGCTTTGATTTTGCATGGTCTTGTAATACAATTCCACACTGGTTTCCCAAGCGTTATTGCTGAAATTCTTGAAGTATCCGGCACTTATCTGCTCGCCAATTTGTGGCCTCAGCACCTCTGTGCTCGGCAGCCACACATCAGTAGGCAGCGAGGTGGGTGAGAGGCTTGTAAGGTGAATGTATTGGTAGTTTTTCATGTAGCCTGCCTTCACGCTTGCGTCGCGGCCAATCGACCAACGTAGGCTCAGACGCGGCTCGAACCCGCCATAGTCTTGAATGAGATCTCCCTTTCCGTATTCTAGTGTAGAGGTGCTCTGCGCCGATGCTAGCGGACCTGTATCTGTTTTTATGTAGCGGGTAAAGGGCCCGACGTGAGCAAAAAATGAATAGCGAATGCCCACATTGAGACTCACCTTTTCTGTAATGTCAAATTCATCCAACACATATGCTGCCGCCTCATGGGAGAGCAAGTGCACTTTTTCTCCTGTGGCAAATTCAGTGTCGCCGCTTTTCGCATAAACACTGTTAGGGGTGAAATCATGGTGGGTGTAATCGACGCCCCACTTTATGCGGTGTCGATAGTTGGGGTAATAACTCCATTGTACTTTTGCACCTATGTCTTGGATCCCGCTGGAAAGTGTAAATTCAAACCCCTCTTGCTTTGCACCAAAGGAAAAAGCATAATTCGTAAAGGTGAGAATCGAGTTCATGAAGATTTTCGGATTTATCACGCGATTCCATCGCAGCGTGGCGGTCGAATTACCCCAAGGTATGCGAGTGTTGAAATTCGTTTTCTGACTGTTAAAGTTGAAGACGTCGCGTCCAAAGTATCCGCTTAGAAAGAGTTGGTCTTTAACAGAGAGCTTCCAATTTATTTTTGCATTGACATCATAAAAGTAATACCCCGATCCGTAGGCATTCGCTGTTGGTTTAATGAAGGGCTTGAGCAGCACATCGATATAGGTCCTGCGCGCGCTCACAATAAACGATGCCTTGTCTTTTTTGATTGGCCCCTCCAAGGTGAGGCGCGACGATATGGTGCCAATTCCTCCCTGAGCATGAAAACCTTTCTGATTGCCCTCTTTCAATGAAATGTCAAGAACTGATGCCAAGCGAGATCCGTGGTTGGCTGGAATGCCGCCTTTGGTCAACTCTAGGTTTTTTACTGCATCTGCATTGAATACGGAGAAGAAACCAAACAGATGCGAGGCATTGTAGACCGTTGCATTATCGAGCAAAATCAAGTTTTGATCTACACCTCCTCCGCGAACATAGAAGCCCGCATTGCCTTCACCGCTGCTTTTTACTCCGGGAAGAAGAGTGATGGTTTTTAAAATATCCACCTCACCTAGAAGAGCAGGAAGCGTCTTTACCTGATCTATTTCCAACCCTATTTTTCCTATGTCAGTGCTCCGTGTATTGTTGTCCTTTTCTCCTTTGATCGTGACCTCCGTGGCTTGTATGCTTTGCTCAGTTAGGTATCTGTCGATTCTACTATCGCTTTGCAGATTGATTTCCAACTCTTGTGTCTCATAACCCAACAAACTGAAACGCAGGGTCTGCTTTCCTTTTGGAAGCGTGAGCGAGTAAAAACCGTAGAGGTTGGTGGTCGTGCCCTTGGCTTGATCTACACTCGAAACGAGTGCTCCAATGAGGTATTCACCGCTGGAAGCGTCTTGCAGGGCGCCGTTGATAGTGAAACTGCTGCCCTTCTCGTTTGGCTGACTCCAACCACTCAACAATACGCCTCGGAAAAACAGAAAAAAGATGATAAGACCTGCGTGTTTCATAAAACTACTGTACAAAGGTATTTAATGCTATGCATGATTGCTGTCGCGGCATTTTAGAGTAGTTCAAACCATCCACAGGTAAAATTGTTTGTTTCTCTTGGCAAAATGTACTTTTGCCCTCAGAATATTATGAGTGGTCTGAATCGAATTTCCTTGTTGTGGTTAGCCTCGGTGCTTACTTTTTGCAACGTTGTCCGTGGTCAGTACGAAACACGGTCGATCGATGCAGTAAGAGCCGAATTGACACCCAAAATCGATGGCTTGCTCGATGAGGTGTGCTGGCAGACGGCGCCGGTGAGCTCCGATTTCATTATGGATTCCCCAACACCAGGTGCGCCGCTATCACAAAAAACCGAGGTGCGTGTAATGTATCACGACGATGCTGTTTATATCGGCATCATGTGTTTCGACAACTCTCCCGATAGCATCTTGCATGAGCTGTGTGGCAGAGATAAATTCTGCAATACGGACTTCGCTGGAGTGACTTTTAGTTGCTACCGCGACGGCATGAACGGATTTGCGTTCTATTGCACGCCAAATGGAGAGCAGTACGATGCACGTGTCGATAATAATGGTGAGGACGAGACCTGGAATGCAGTGTGGTATTCAAAGGCTAAGATTGTGCAGAAGGGTTGGTCGTTGGAGTTGAAAATACCCTACGCTGCAATTCGTTTTCCGAAAACCCCAGAGCAAACGTGGGGAATCAACTTTGTGCGAGACATCCGTCGCGCCCGTCATCATGGGTTTTGGAACGGTGTTGATCCGCTGGTGGCCGGCACACTCACGCAAATGGGCACCCTCAAGGGCATCAAGGATATCACCCCGCCTCGGCGAATATTTCTTTACCCATATTCTTCCGGATACTACAACTCCGAGGGCAAGGATGCTGGTGGGAAAAGTGAATCGTTGAGCTATAATTTCGGATTGGATTTGAAGCTTGGTCTAAATGACGCCTTTACGCTCGATGCCACGTTGATTCCAGATTTCGGACAAACCATTAGTGATCAAGAGGTGCTTAATCTGTCGGCCTTCGAGTTGCAGTTTACAGATAATCGGCAGTTTTTCACTGAGGGTACTGAGTTGTTTTCGAAGGGTAATTTGTTTTATTCCAGAAGGATAGGGTTTGAAAGTCCCTTACGCTTCTACGATGCCTATCGAGATTTGGCCGAAAATGAGGTAGTAACGAGTAACCAGGCCAAAGATCAAATTATCAATGCCATGAAAATTTCTGGACGCAATAAGGCAAAACTCGGTATCGGTTTTTTTAATGCAGTAACAGCTCCAAGCGTTGCCACAATATCAGATACTATTTCGGGCACCACGCGCAATGTAAACACCTCAGCGCTCACCAATTATAATGTTACAGTGTTCGACCAAGCACTGGCCAACAATTCTTTCGTTTCCCTGATTAACACAAATGTGTTTCGAAGCGGTGCCGATTACGATGTAAATGTTACAGGTACTTCCTTTGAATTCCGCGATAAATCGAATTCTTATAGTGTATCAGGCAGTGGGGCCTACACCTTGAAAAAGGGAGCTTCAGTAAAAGAAAGTGAAAATCGAAATACGGGGTTTAGAGAGGATGTGTCATTGAATAAAATTAGTGGCAATTGGACTTCCTCTGTGGGTCAGTGGATCGAGTCTGATACCTACGACCCAACAGATTTAGGCTTCCTACAGGCAAACAATTCCATAGGCGGGTGGCTTATGAATGGTTACAGCATTTATAAGCCCTTCGGACGTTTCAATAAAATGTGGAGCGACCTCACATTCAAGTGGGAGAACCTCTATGCTCCTAGAAAATTTTCGTCTTTTGCCTTTGAAGGATCCGCAGGGATAACCACAAAAAAGTTCAATGCGTGGGGATTAAACTTCGACGGTAACCCCCTACGAGGAAACGATTTTTTTGAACCACGTGTCTGGGGACGATCGTTCCGAACATTCTCCAATGCTATGGTGTATGCCTGGTATAGCAGCGACTACCGAAAGAAAATTGCGATCGATGTTGGTTCTGGATATGGTTTTTATAAGGAGAACTCTCGTTTTCGATACAACTTGAGGGTAGCACCACGGTTGCGATTCAATGATCATCTTTTTCTTACCTACATATATAGCTATCAAAGCCATGTGAATGATATCGGATTCGCCTATGCCTTCGAGGATGAGCAGGGGCTTCTGCCGGTATTCGGTAAGCGCGACGTGATCTCACACACCAATGTGCTTTCCTTGAAATACGCTGTGAATGCTTTCGCTGTGCTCAATGCGCGCGTCCGACATTACTGGGGCTACAGCGTATTTAATGAGTTTTACTCGCTTGCCGAGAATGGAGAAATGTTGCCGAGCGCTAGCACAGGTCGTGATCAGAATTTTAACTCATTTACCGTGGATATGATTTTCACATGGGTCTTTACACCAGGCAGTGAGCTAAGCTTAGTTTGGAAGAACAGTATTGCCGATTTTAATAATTCAGTGGAAACTTCTTTGCCAGCCGATTTTCAGTACACGGTAGCATTGCCGCAAAACAATAGTTTCAGCCTGAAGGTTATTTGGTTTGTCGATTATCATGCGGTAAGCCAAAGGCTACTCCTCAAAAACAAACTTAAAACGTAGTTCTATCCCCTATCCAGCGGGTTTTGAATTATTTTTATTCCACGCCTTGTGCAACCATTCGGGGCAGCTTTTAGTTTTTATATCTGAATGCAGGACTTAAAGGAAATAATTGACGGGTGTATCCGCGGACAAAGAGCCGCACAGGATGCCCTGTACAAGAAGTTTTCTGGGCTAATGTTCGGTATTTGCTTGCGTTATGCGGGAAACCGAATGGAAGCTCAAGATGTTCTTCAAGAAGTGTTTGTCAAAATTTACAACAATATCGCTAGCTATAACCACGAGGGCAGCTTCGAGGGCTGGCTCCGACGCATAGCTGTGAATACCTCTATCACCAATTATAGAAAGAATTTGAAGCATGCTTTTCTAAAGGATGTGGATGATTTGATGAGGACCGGACAGGAGCCATCTGTCTGGGAGGATTTGGAATTTACTGCAGAAGAAATGATGCTGTCCATAGAGAAATTGCCCCTAGGCTATAAAACCGTTTTCAACCTCTATGTGGTCGAAGGATTTATGCACAAAGAAATCAGCGAAATGCTTGGCATCGATGTGAATACCTCAAAATCACAGTTGTCTCGTGCAAAAACTTATCTGCAAAGGGAACTAAAAAATAGTGCAATCGTTAAAATTCAAGAACATGTCTGAAGATCGTTTTTACCAACAAGTTCGCTCAACAATGACGGACTATAGCGAGGATGTTCCTACATCCGTCTACGCTGGAATGCGAAAGAAATTGTGGTGGTCAAACTTTATGCAATTAAACATCACTCGTTTCAATGTATGGTACGCACTTGCCATTGTCTCTGGATTGGCTGCATATGCGTCATGGGGGCCCTCCGCGACGGTTGCGGAAACTGCTGTTGCCTCTCCGCAAAGTGACCAAGCTATTTTGGTGACACCTATTGAAGTTGTCGTTTCAGCACCCGACCTCAAAGCAAGCGATGCCATTGTCTCAACTTCGCAAGAAAATCCTACAGTGTCGGGTAACTCTTCACAGAATCAATCACACATTGCGGTTGAAACAGCTACAGAAGAGGTTGTACCACCCATAGAAAGTGTTAGCACGGAACAAATGGTGGTCACTGAGGGTTCAATGCCCGTTCAACCATCTGTTGATCAGCAGAACACCGTGTCTAAGCAAGGGGGTAAGAAGGGATTGAAGGTGAAGACATACAACGCCCCCGATGCGAGGAAGGATTGATTAACTTGCCTTAGTTTCGAAAACGCAGTGCATCAGTTTACTTTTTTACATGGAGTTCTTTTTTGGGCGTTGCTATTAGCATCGTCCGTTGTGTTTGGGTGTCGTTATGAGGTTGGTCCTTTCAGTCTCGATACACTCATCATTGATGGAGACACCGTTTACATCGAGCGCGATCAAATAATGTTGCCCGAAGACTCCTTGCCTGGAGCTTCCAATAAGGAATTGAAAAGAATAAATCGACAGCTTTGGACGGCCACTGTGGGGCTTGGTTTAAATGTTTCTAATGGTGATATTCAGTCTTATGAAGGTTCACTGATTCCGCTCGATAACTTTATCGGATTGAACTACGCACCACAACCTAATCTTGCTTTTCATGCCGATTTTGGAGCCTGTTTTTTATCCGTAAAGACACCTAGAGGTTCAATCGATCTATCAGCCATAGCTGGAATAACCCGAAATAAGATCAAAGTGAAGTACACAACTTTGCAGGATCCATTAGAATTAAATCTGGACAGTATAATCGGTTATGGGACTGAGAACCATGAACTGTTTGTAGCGTATTTTACCCGAACCGAAACTCCCGAAATAGGAGAGGTTGATTCGCTATATCCGCAGTTGAAAAAAACAATACTCGAATATGGAACCACAGATGCTTCTCTGAAGCTAAGAGCCACGTTTAGCCGAGGTCCTAAATCGATGCGTTATTTTGTGGAGTCAGGGATTGTCAAACGCTTCGTTACGCTAAAACCCACAGAAGATGCATTCTATCTTTTCAATGAAAACGGGGGAATGTCGCTCGCCAGCCCGTCGTCTTTTTCGTCAATCAATATCCTTGTTCCTCATTTTGCTGCGGGAGCCGAAATGAGAATCCGCAGAAGCAGCAGCAGCGACGGCTCTTTTCAAACGGTGGGAGCCGCTTTGAGTGGCTCGTTTCCTGCGGCATCACTCAACCGTGGTGAACAACTCGCAATGCAGTTTTCTAACTTCGGAATCAGTGCTTATTTCCGATGCTTTTTTTGATTAAGGAATTGTTTCAATAGGCGTATATTAGCTTAATATCAACCAGTATAAATGCGTTCGTTCCAAACCATACTGCTTACTTTTTTCTACGCAGCATCGTATGCTCAGCTATCCAATGGGAGTTTCGAAACGATTAGCTCGATGCCCAATGGTTTGGGGCAATGGCAACGAGCAACAGGCTGGTCAAATGCAGGCAGTGCAACTGCATCACCCGATCTTCTGCACTATAATGCCATCAATGCATGCGATCTGCCAGAAACCTCTATGGGAATCGTCGACTCCTACGACGGAAACGCAGTAATGGGCTTGGCGGTTTGCGGCAGATCATCTACAAACCAGCGTGAATACATCAGTACCCAACTAACTTCTCCAATGCTCGTTGGCAAACCCTATGCAGTCGGATTTAGAATGGCCAATGGCGACCACACGCCCACGGCGCAAGCAGGCCTAGCTGTAGATAAAATTGGTTTGTATTTCAGTTTGAACGCTCTCACTCAAAACAATAATGAACCATTGTTCAATCAGCCGCAATTGCGATTGGAATCAGTAGTGTACTCGCCAGATTGGCAAACCTATATCTTCACCTTCTACCCACAAGAGCCTTATCGATTCTTCACCTTTGGCTTGTTTGGGGATGATTCAGATAAGACAATCCAAATTCGGCGGGGCGATGACCCTGCTCTGGCCTATTATTTCGTCGATTACTTTACCATCGAACCATTGTTTAGCGATTTCGCTGAGGTAGATGGCGAGAGAGACCCTGTCATGGTTGATCCTGAAGTTGCAGAGGGAGCGCGCGAGTTTTTTGTGCCAAACACCTTTACGCCCAATGGCGATGGGAACAATGATCGTTTTCTTCCTGTGTCAACTACGTCTGGTGATTGGTCCTTGGAAATTTTTAGCAATTGGGGCGACAAAGTATTTACGGCCAATCAATACACTTCTGGTTGGGATGGCTCCTTCCAATCTCTGCCTTGCTCGCCTGGAAGTTATGTGTGGCAAATAACCTACTGGGAAGAACGCCCGAGCGGTAAACCACGCAGACACGACAAACGAGGCATGTTTCATTTGGTGAGATAACAAGGATAACGTCCCTGCGTTATGCGTTAATTTCGCTGCATGCACCTGCAGCAATTCCCTGATTTCGAACTTCGCAAACTCAACGAGCTTGTGCATGATTACTGCACAGCCAACGATTCTCTTCGCTATTTTTTTGAGGTGCCCCCACTGCGAGATGAGATTGCTAAGTATGGCGAGCAGCGCAGTTTTTCCAGTCATCATTATGCCGTCCTGCACGAGGTGCTACTCGATCAGTACACTGGATATTCGAGAGAAAAAACTGTTGATGCGAACATTGAGGCTATCGGCAATAGGCAAGCGGTGACCGTTACAACCGGTCATCAACTTTGTTTGTTTGGAGGTCCGGCATACCTTCTCTACAAGGTGCTTTGCACCATCAAGCTGGCTCAAGTAGTTCAAGCGTCCACCAATGAATTGAAGGTGGTGCCTGTGTTTTGGTTGGCAAGTGAAGATCATGACCGAGATGAAATTAATCATGCGTTTTTTAAAAATAAACGCTTCCAATGGGATACCCAGCAGCAAGGTGCTGTTGGCCGATTTCGAAACGATGAATTTGGTTCCCTTATAAGCCAGTGGGTTGAGGCAATTGAGGATGATGGGCTTCGAAATCAAATGAACACCATTTGGCGCAAAGCAGAAAAGAGTTCCACCTGGGCACATGCAACCAAATCATGGATACACGACTGCTTTGGCGAATGGGGTCTGGTAACCATTGATGCGGATGATGTGCGATTGAAGCGCTTGTTTACTCCATGTATGAAGAAAGAGCTGTTTCAGCAAACTACTTACACATCAGTAATTGAGACGAATGACAAGCTTGCGCAACGTGGTTACAGTGCTCAAGTGAATCCGCGGTTGATTAATCTTTTTTACTTGAGCGATCAATACCGAGTGCGTATCGAAAAGAAGGCAGATGTGTGGTCTACTGTCGACGGGTTGCACCAATGGAGCGAGACTTCTATCGAGAATGAGTTGGATGAACACCCTGAGAATTTTAGTCCCAACGTGCTTCTGAGACCTCTGTACCAGGAAACGATACTGCCCAATATTGCTTATGTGGGTGGCCCGGGTGAGCTTGCATATTGGTTGCAGCTTCGAAGCACTTTTGATGCATTTAATGTGATGATGCCGGCGCTTGTGTTGCGCGATTCTGCGATACTCCTTTCTGCTGGGGGCGCGAAACGACTTGCGAAGTTGGGCTTGTCGAACAAAGATATACTGCACGACAAATCTCAACTGATAGAATTACTAGTGGGAAAGGACAAGGAGGAGTTTCAAGAAGAACGCTTGCAACTGCAGAAGGTGTATGACCAAATTGCGGCACACGTCGCGCGTATTGATCCCACGTTGAAGGCAGCTGCAATGGCAGAGTTGCAGCGAGTACTGTCGGGTATAGACCAGCTTGCATCCAAAGCATGGAAGGCAGAAAAGTTGAAGCAGGAACAGAAGTTTTCTTCGTTGGATAAGTTGTGGGAGGAGCTGTATCCAAATGGCAAGTGGCAAGAGCGAAGTGAGAACGTGCTGACGCAGTCAATGGCAAACGATAAACAATTGATGCATGCCTTGCTGGCGGAATTTCAGACACCTAAAAGCACCTTAGTAATTGTCGTGAACTAACTTTTTCGGTAGTCGAGCCATGATTGTAAAAGAATTGCGGCACTAATTTTATCGAGTGTGCCCTTGTCGCGGCGAACCGATTGTTTCAAGCCTGAAGTAATCATCGATTGGGCAGCCATTTTACTGGTATACATCTCATTTGTTCTATACATGTTTATGCCTGGGTTTTGCGCTAGGAGCTTGTCCACGAATTGTTGCTGCAGCACTGTTATTTCAGACGGCTCTCCGTTGAGCCGCTTGGCCTCACCCACTACCACATCCAGTATTTTTTCTTTTGTGATGAGCTGTTTCAAATATGCGAACGCACCTTTGTTCGGTATCGTTTCTAACGGCGAGGCAATTATTCGGGCAGAATCTGTCAGTGCTAATCCTATCCGAACGGTCCCATAATCGATACCCAATACCTTGCTCATAATGAAAAAATTCAGGACGTGAATATGCACCAACTATTTTTGACCAAACATTTGAGATATGAGCGACTTGCAATCCATCATTGAATTTGCATGGGAAAATAGGGAGGCCCTCCAAGAAGAAGAGGCGAAAAGCGCTGTGCGCGAGGTGATAGAAAAATTGGACAAGGGCCTTCTCCGAGTGGCTTCTCCAGGGGAAAATGGTGAATGGCTCGTTCATGAGTGGGTGAAGAAGGCAGTGGTCATGTATTTCCCCATACAGCAAATGAGAACCATGGAGGCCGGGCCAATGGAATTCCACGATAAAATGGAGTTGAAACGTAATTATGCTGCTTTGGGCGTACGCGTCGTGCCTCATGCCGTTGCTCGCTATGGAGCTTTCCTCGCTCCAGGCGTTATTATGATGCCGAGTTATGTGAATATCGGAGCCTATGTCGACGCCGGCACAATGGTCGACACCTGGGCCACCGTGGGTAGCTGCGCTCAAATAGGAAAAAATGTCCACTTAAGCGGTGGAGTTGGCATTGGTGGTGTCTTAGAACCTTTGCAAGCTGCTCCGGTGATTATTGGGGACGGAGCATTTATTGGCTCCCGAGCCATTGTGGTGGAGGGCGTGAGAGTAGGAAAGGAGGCCGTACTTGGCGCCAATGTCGTACTCACCAAGACTACCCGAATTATTGACGTGAGCGGGACAGAACCCGTATACTTTTCGGGTGAAATTCCTGAGCGTTCTGTGGTAATTCCCGGAGTAATTAATAAAACATTTCCTGCGGGCGAATATGGTGTTCCCTGCGCACTTATCATTGGGAAGCGAAAGGCAAGTACCGATTTGAAGACATCGCTCAATGATGCCCTGCGTGATTTTAAAATCTCTGCTTAATAAACTCCCCTGAAGAAGATTCTTGTTATACAGACTGCTTTCATTGGTGATGCCATTTTGGCCTCCGCGGTGCTTGAGCACCTTCACATCAACCTTCCAAATTGTGAACTAAGCATACTCGTTCGCAAGGGCAATGAGGTTTTGTATGAAAATCATCCATACCTCAAGAAAGTGTTTGTGTGGCAAAAGAAAACACACAAATACAAAAGCTTAGCCGAGTTAGTGCTTAAGATTCGCAGTGCGCAATTCGATTCAGTAATTAATCTACAACGCCATACTGCTTCGGCGTTCATGACAGTATGTGCAGGCGCCAAAACCACTATAGGCTTTAGTTCTAATTGGCTATCGTTGTTTTTTTCCGATAGAATAAGACATCGAATAGCCAACAAGGGCGATGCACACTGCCCACATGAAGTGCAGCGTTGCATTGCCCTGACACGGCATTTGGCCCCCGAGCGGTTTACGTTGCCGAGGCTTTATCCTTCGATACAGGATTTTAACGCGACCCATAAATATACCCAAAAGCCATTTATAACCATAAGCCCATCTTCTGTGTGGGCCACCAAACAAGCCCCGTCAACCGTGTGGCAGAGAGTAATTGAGCGCCATACACATGTGGAGGTTTATGTGCTGGGAGGCCCAGACGATTTGCCTCTTTGTGAAGCTCTGGCTGCGAAATACAGCAATACCCATGTGCTAGCTGGGCAGCTAACCCTATTGCAGTCCGCTGCTTTGATGAGCCTAGCTCAAATGAATTACACAAATGATAGTGCGCCTATGCATCTGTGTACGGCAATGAATGCGCCGGTAACCGCTATTTTCTGCAGCACCGTTCCTGAGTTTGGCTTCGGACCCCTTTCCTCAGTTTCGAGGATTGTGCAAACAAGTGAAGTCCTTGCATGCAGACCTTGTGGTATTCACGGACATGCAGCATGCCCGAAAGGTCATTTTAAGTGTGGAGCTATATCCGATGCAGATTTGCTTAGCCCCGCACACTCCGCATGAAAATCACAACAGAAATACATGTTCCTCCTAGCGGTCACTCCATACGGCTATGTGATCCTCTGCTGATAGTGGGGTCTTGTTTCGCTCAGGAAGTTGGTGCCTGGTTTCAGGCAAGAAGGTTTGAAATTTGTTTGAACCCAAATGGAATTGTGTTCCATCCCTCAGCATTAGCCAACGGTTTACGCAAAACAATTGACCAACATGTCTATACCGATGACGATTGGGTAGAACAGAATGGTTTGTTTCACAGCCTAGACCACCACGGGTCATGGAGTGCAAACACGCGTGAGGAGCTTACACGTAACGTAAATACAAGGCGAATGGAGGTTTTCGGGTACCTGAAAACAGCCAAAACACTCATTGTTACCTGGGGTTCCGCTTGGGGCTATCGTTGGAAGAAAAGTGGACAGTGGGCGGCCAATTGCCATAAGATTCCACAGCATAATTTTATAAAAGAACTCATGCAGGCGGATGCAATCGTCGCTGAATGGACGGCCTTGTTGAACGAGTTGACGCAGATCAACCCTGAAATACAAGTTGTTTTTTCCGTCAGTCCTGTGCGCTATTGGCGCGATGGAGCGCATGGGAATCAACTTTCAAAGGCTCAACTACTTATAGCCGCTAGCCATTTAGCCGAATCGCACGCTAACGCACGCTATTTTCCGGCGTATGAAATTATGCTCGATGAACTTCGCGATTATCGCTTCTATGCCGATGATATGCTACACCCTTCGCCCCTCGCTGTAGAATACATTATTGAAAAGTTTCAAGGGGCTTTCTTCGATGAAAAAATGAAGGCCTACGTTGCCGAAATTGAACGTTCGCTGAAGTTCCTGCAACACCGACCACTTCACGCACCTTTGGCAGAATGGGAAAGCCAATGCGCAGAGATGGAAAGCAGAATAACTCTTTTGTACAACCGACACAAATAAAAAAGTCGCTCCTTATTGAGCGACCTTTTTGTGTGTCTTGTTCGTTGCCTAGTGATGCGGTTCCCCGTCTTTCTCCTCCGAAAATGTCTTAGCAACCGGATTTACATGAAATGTAAGTGTGGCACCTTGTTGTTGTAAAGCGTCGTGGCTTCCTTCTCCAATGAGCACATTGTCAGTGGTAGACACTTTATACTGGATCGCAGTTAGCCGTCTAGTATTATCGAACTGAGGTGCATAGTTGAACGACACTCCTTGCACCTGTAAGTCCTTGCGGAGCTGGGCAAGTTGTTCACGGCTAGTTTGTCCGTTAATGGTTACGTCAACGTTCGCATTTGTTTGAGCGAAAAATGCTGAACTTATGCAGATGAAAAGGGCGGTGAGAATTCGGTTCATGGGAATGCCTATTTGGATGAATTATAAAGCAAGTGTAAGCAAAAAAATACAAGTAATACCTGCTTGAGTGGCAAAAATAACCCGAGTTCTTCTGACTACATTTGCTACAAATTGTTTTCATGGCAACTACTCAACAGCGCAAATTGGAAGAAATCCGAACCGGCTTGCTAAGCGGTGACGAAACTTTGGCCGCCAAGGCCATAAGTCGTTGCGAAGAGGAAGGCTCGGCGCAAATGGTCGAACCATTGCTTGCCTTCTACGCATCAAATCCTCCAGAAGAGCTTCGCGCGCGCACAGCCGCAATGCTTGGGTCGCTCAAAGTATCCAATGTCGAGGCATATTTCACTGCCGCAATGGCTAATCGGAAATGGAAACATATTCACAAAGATGTTATTGGTTTTATGTGGAATGCGGGATTGCAGCCTACAGAGGCTGTTAGCCAGCTGAGCGAACTTGCAGCATCGGGTGACTATGCGCTCACCTTGGAATGTTTGACGTTGTTGGAAAGCATCGAAGATCCAATTCCTGAAGAACAGTTGCTAGAGAGTATTGCTGTGGTGAATCGTGCTTTAACAGAAGGTAAGGATGCCGATTTTAAAAAAATACTCACAGAATACGCAGGCGTTCTAAATTACCAGCGTGCTCAAACTGATGCAAACGAGTGATCTTATGAGCTGGATGAACGAATTCTTGTTGTCTGAGGAAGTGCACGCCGCGCTAAATGCGCATGCGCCCGTGGTGGCGTTGGAAAGTACAATCATATCTCATGGAATGCCCTTTCCCGATAATCTTGCTGTAGCATTGGAAGTTGAGGCCGAGGTGCGCAAGCATGGTGCAGTTCCCGCTACAATCGCTATTGTCAAGGGTAAAATTTGCATAGGATTAGAACGGCATGCGCTCGAGCAGTTCGCACAAGCTTCCGATGTGATGAAGTGCAGCCGCCGAGATTTACCCTTTGTGGTTTCTCAGGGTAAAAATGGCGCGACTACCGTTGCCGCAACAATGATAGTGGCTTCTATGGCCGGCATTGATGTGTTTGCAACTGGGGGCATTGGCGGTGTGCACCGAGGTGCTGAAACCACTTGGGATGTTTCGGCCGATTTGCCTGAATTTTCACAAACAGCCGTAGCTGTTGTAAGCGCGGGTGCAAAGGCAATTCTTGACTTGCCAAAAACGCTTGAATACCTTGAAACAGCTGGAGTGCCGGTAATTGGCTATCAAACGGAACAATTCCCTGCATTTTATTCACGAACATCAGGCCTCCGGCTCTCTAAAGTCTTAAATACTACCTATGAGATCGCGGCTTTTTTTCATGAGAAAAAGCGTTTGGATCTCTCAGGAGGGGTTCTTATTGCGAACCCCATCCCACCGCAGTTTGAAATACCCCAAGCACTCATTGAACCAGCAATTGAGGCGGCTCTTAAGCAAGCCAAAGCGGAAGGGATTAAAGGGAAAGATGTAACTCCTTTTCTACTGAGAATATTGAACGAAATCACTCAAGGGAAGAGCCAGTTGGCCAACAAACAGCTAATATTGAACAATGCTGCAGTCGCTGCTCAGTTGGCGTGCGACTTAGTGGCCATTCGAAAAAAACACAAATTCATTGCCCTCTGATTTTGCCCCAAGGAGCACTCATCAATTAACTTCGCCCAATGTCCCAAACGTTTGATACGCCTGATCATATTCTCACCGAAGAGAAAATACGCCAACGCATACTCGACGACTACCGCCTGGCGTGCATGTCGCGCGAGGCATCGTTGCTTGGTCGCAAAGAGGTGCTAACCGGCAAAGCAAAGTTTGGCATTTTTGGCGATGGCAAGGAGTTGGCCCAAATTGCCCTGGCCAAACAGTTCAAGCCTGGCGATTGGAGAAGCGGATACTACCGCGACCAAACCCTCATGATGGCCATTGAAGAACTTACTGTTCAGCATTATTTCTCAGCGCTTTACGCTCACACCAATGTGGAGCATGAACCGTCAAGTGGTGGCAGACAAATGGGAGGCCACTATGCTACTCGCTTCCTAAACGAAGACGGTAGTTGGAAGAACATCGCTTCACTCAAAAACTCATCGGCCGACATATCCCCAACGGCGGGCCAAATGCCTCGATTGGTTGGGTTGGCGCAGGCATCAAAGATTTTTCGCAATGTGCCAGAGCTCTCTGGTCATACTCAGTTCAGCAACGGGGGAAACGAGGTCGCTTTTGGTACCATTGGCGATGCGTCTACCAGCGAAGGGTTGTTTTGGGAGAGTATGAATGCTGCTGCAGTGTTGGGCATACCAATGTGTATGAGCGTGTGGGACGATGCTTGGGGAATATCTGTTCCTAAGAAATTGCAGACAGTCAAGGAGAGTATCTCCGAGGCACTAAAAGGATTTGAAAAGACAACGACTACCAACGGAATAAAAATATTTAAAGCAAAGGGGTGGAACTATCCTGAGTTACTCATGACCTATGAAAAGGCAGTGAGCTATTGCAGAGAAAATCACATTCCAGTGCTTGTTCATATTGAGGAAGTCACTCAACCGCAAGGACACAGCACGAGCGGCTCACACGAACGATACAAAAGCAAAGAGTTGCTAGCTTGGTATGAGCAGTATGATTGCATTGAGCAATTTAAAAAGTTCATCATCACCGATGGTTCGGCCAACGAAAGAGAGCTCGATGAAATCCGGGAATCTTCACGAAAGTTGGTTCGCGATGAACAAAAAAAGGCTTGGACTTCCTACCGCGCCGATGTAGACGCCGATATAGCGCAGTGTATTTCATGGATTGATGCACTCGGCACCAAGGAGGCTACCGAAATTGCAAACGAACTGCGTAAAACGATAGAGCCCATTCGCAAGGATGCCTTCGTGGCTGGGAAACGCGCTATGAGATCCCATGAGCAGAGTCCTCACTTCGCGGCACTCTCGCAAGGCATGAATGCACTTCGTGAAAAGTGCTACGATCGCTATTCAGGTAAACTCTACGATGAGTCGGATAACTCTGCGTTGGCTGTGACGCCGGTTAGCCCTGTCTATCCTGATCAACCAGAACTAGTTGATGGCCGCGTAATCATTCGCGACAATTGGGAATACATTTTACGTAACCAGCCTACGACTCTTATTTTTGGAGAGGATGTGGGGAAAATTGGCGGAGTGAATCAAACCGCGGAAGGGTTGCAAGAGAAGTTTGGTGAACTGCGTGTAAGCGATACCGGTATTCGTGAAGCGAGTATCATCGGTCAGGGAATTGGCATGTCTATGCGCGGGCTGCGTCCAATAGCTGAAATTCAATACCTCGATTATATCTACTACGCGCTTCAGATCATGCGCGATGATTTGGCTACCGTGCATTGGCGCACACATGGAGGGCAACGCGCACCGCTTATTATTTCAACACGCGGGCATAGATTGGAAGGCGTGTGGCACGCAGGCAGCCCAATGGCGGCTATTATACACAGTGTGCGAGGAATGCACGTGTGTGTGCCGCGCAACATGACGCAGGCCGCTGGAATGTACAATACACTGCTGGCGGCACAAGAACCTGCATTGGTTGTTGAATGTTTGAATGGATATCGCTCCAAAGAACCTATGCCGAGCAATATCGGTGAGTTCAGAATTCCTTTGGGTATTCCTGAGGTTGTGCGAGAGGGCAACGATGTTACCATTGTGTCCTATGGCTCAACTCTGCATATTTGTCTGCAGGCCGCTCAAATGCTGGCTGAAGCCGGCATGCAAGCCGAGGTCATTGATGTGTGCACCCTGTTGCCTTTTGATCGAAACCACAGCATCGTGGAATCATTGAAGAAAACCAGCCGCATCCTGTTTGTCGACGAAGACGTGCCAGGAGGTGCAACAGCCTATATGCTCAATGAAGTCATTAATGTGCAAGGTGGCTATCGCTATTTGGATGCTGCACCGCTCACACTATCGGCCAAGCCACATATGCCTGCCTACGGAAGTGACGGCGACTACTTCAGCAAGCCATCGGCGGAAGAGGTGTATGATGAAGTGACAAGGTTGATCATGCATTAGTCTATTCACAACTGAGCATAGACAAACTTGACGCGCCCTTGCGCACAGTTAGCGCTATTCCTCTACTTTAGCTTTTTTCCGCTTGTTACGATGATGAAACTTTGGTTGTTTATACTTGTCTTTTTGCTTGCTGCAACCCTCAACGCACAAGTGCTGAGAGGAAAAGTGGTGGACGCATCGAATGGTGAACCTCTTTTTGGCGCAACAGTGGGCGAGATGAAGTCAGGCAACGGAGTGTCTACTGATTTTGAAGGTTCGTTTGAACTTAAACTTTCGGGACTTCCAGCTACCCTCTCCATTGGGTTGGTGGGTTATCAAACAATCGAACAGCAGATCGAGTCGACTGAGCAACGCATTACGGTTAAGCTGCTGGTGAATGATGAGTTGTTGAATGATGTGAACATAGTCTCAGATCGCATCTCGGAGAAGCAGAAAATGAATCCACTCACCGTGGAGACGTTAGATGCCATCGGTATAAAAGAGGCGGCTTCTGGAAATTTTTATGAGAGTTTGGCCACTTTGAAGGGCGTCGACATGACTTCGGCAAGTCTGGGATTTCGAATAATCAATACACGTGGTTTTAATAGCACCTCACCTGTGCGCACCCTCCAACTGATTGACGGTGTCGACAACCAAAGCCCCGGGCTTAATTTTTCTCTTGGGAATTTTTTGGGAGCAACAGATCTTGACGTCAAGAAAGTTGAGATCGTGCAAGGTGCGAGTAGTGCATTTTTTGGCCCTGGTGCTTTCAATGGAGTGATAAACATGGAAACGAAGGATCCATGGAACTTTCAAGGACTGGCCGCCCAATTGAAGGTGGGGGAGAGATCGCTCATTGAACCCCAGTTTCGTTTCGCGGAAAGTATAAAAAACGGAAATGGGCACGATGTCTTCGCATATAAGTTGAGCGGTTATTACCTCACAGCCCAAGATTGGAAAGCAGAAAACTATAGCCCCATATACGGGAGCGGAGAAAGCGCAGAGAATCCAGGACGCTTTGATGCGGTGAACATCTATGGCGATGAATATTACCCGGCAATGGATTTAAGTGATGCAACTCCTTGGACCTATCGTGGAATTGGGACGTTCTACAGAACAGGGTATCGCGAATCTGATGTGCTTGATTATAACACAGAAAATCTAAAGGCCAGCGCAGCTCTGCATGTGCGTTTGCGCCCTGAGCGTGAAATGGATTCGCCGGAGATCATTTTGGCTACCAATGTCGGAACGGGTACCACGGTCTATCAAGGCGACAATCGTTTTCGTTTGAAGAATATATTCTTCATGCAAAATCGATTGGAGTTCAAGAAGGCTGATGACTTTTTTATTAGGGTTTACACTACCCGTGAAGATGCAGGAGATAGCTATGACCCCTATGCCACCTCGTTGCGCTTATTGGACGAGGGTAGAAGCGATGAGGACTGGACCAAAGTATACATACGGTATTGGCAAGATAGTATCAACACCAAAATTGACGGTTTAGGATATCCCGGTCTCGTTATGAACCCCAACTGGAATGGCGATCCTGCTACCTTCTGGCTGCCCTACGATTATGAGTCTCAAGGTGAATGGCTCAACCAGTATAGCGACTCACTTTCGCGCTGGCATAGTGCAGTAGAGCAATGGACGAATGCCGGAAACGCTGGAATTGTGGGGATAGATTCAGTCGGTTTTCTTCAGCCCGGTTCGCCAGAATTTGTGGAAGCATTTACTCGAATTACTGCTCTCAAAAACAACGAAGGCGAGGGGGGCACATTGTTCTTCGATAAGTCCTCTCTCTATCACCTTCACGCCGAGAAACAACTAGCGGTTGAAGGTTTCAGCCGAATTCGGGTAGGTGGAAATGCACGTTTGTACACTCCCAATACCGACGGTACTATTTTCAGCGATACCGCTGGCACGCGCATTCGCAATGTTGAATACGGTCTTTATGGTGGGGCGGAGAAAAAACTGATGGAAGACAGACTTACGGCTTCGGCAACCATGAGGCTCGACAAAAATCAAAACTTTGACTTCGTCTTTTCTCCTGCGGCTAGCTTGGTATTCAGCCCAAAAAAGAATCATTACGCGCGCTTGTCTTTCTCATCTGCATTGCGAAACCCAACGTTGGCCGATCAATACCTTTTTCTGAACGTTGGCCCCGCCACATTGAGCGGGAATCTTACGGGAGTCGATAGCTTGGTCACGTTAGATAGTTGGTTAGATTTTCGAGGAACACTAAACCGCGACACACTGCGGTATATCTCTGCAGATCCCATTCGCCCCGAACAAGTTCGAACCTTGGAGGTTGGATATCGAGCAAGTTTAGGCTCCAAGCTCTTTGCCGACGCGGGATATTATTTCAGTCAGTACGAAAGCTTTATTGGATTCATCATCGGACTAGATGTTCAATTCGATCAGTCGATGGTCGGTCTTCCTAGCTCCGTTAAGGCTTTTCGCTATGCCGCAAACTCACGCAACACAGTCACAACGCAAGGTGTAAATTTTGGCCTAAACTATTACCTAAGCGATAACTGGAGTCTAAATGGAAACTATAGCTGGAACAGGCTGTCTAAAACCGATGAGGAAGACCCCATTATCCCGGCATTTAATACTC
>CAMBPD010000012.1 GCA_945869405.1 Chryseobacterium gleum
GTAAACTTCCTAAAGGCTGATAGCAGTGGCATTTTCCTTCCCTATCTGAATGACGAGGCACCCAATGGAGCTAAGTTGGAAGTGGTGTTGTTGCCTTTTGGCGAGGTGAAGTCCAATCAAACCGTGAGCGATAATTTGGGTGATGAGCGTAGTTCGATTTACAATAGAGCGGCCTGCATGGAGCGACGAATCGAGATTGAAGAAGTTGTAACGATAGTGCCAACCGTCCGCAAAGCGGTATTGGAATTAAGCGAGCCATGCATTGACTTTGGCATCATACCCCGAACGGGAGGTGTTGAGCATGAGTTTCTATTGTGCAATAGCGGAAACGCTCCAATGGTAATTGATAGCGTTAGCACCGAATGCGGTTGTACTACACCCACGCTAGACAAGAACCTTGTATTACCCGGGGAATTTGCCACGTTGGTAGTAGGTTTTGACCCGCTTACCCGCCAAGGCAAAGACATAAAGGAAGTGTATGTGCACATAGCAGGGGAGAAGCCGCGCGAGATCTTGCTCGAGGCGGAAAGAAGGAAATAGATTGCTCCAAAAAAAAGGGGCGCCGAGTTTTGCAGGTCTGAACTGCGAAACGCTGCGCCTCTTTCTTTTTGTTATGGCTTAGTGCTGAACCACGATTTGCTGGGTGGTGATGGACTGGCCATCATTCACGCGCAACACATAAACACCGGCAGGCACATCGCTTGTGCTTAGGGTGGTGTTTACTCCGAATACATTGGTCGTAATCATCGTTTTTCCAACGGCATCGATGAGTTGGATGTTCGCTTGAGTGTAAGTCGGCCATTGGATGTGTAGCTCATCAGCGGCTGGATTGGGATATACCGACACGCTGCTCGACAAGTTTTCTTTTACACCAACAGTTGTGTAGCTCACGTTGAGGTCATCTACGAGGAGCACGCTGTTGGGGTCGCCGTTGGGTTCACTAGTATCTGATACAATGGTCGAAACAAAACCCACGGTGAGGCTATTCGGTGCATTTCCTGCTTGCCATTCTGCGATGACATCGGCGGGAACATTCACAGTGAATTGTGTCCAGTCGGCTGTTGCCGGCAAGTATTGATAGTATTCGTAAATGCTGTCGCATACACCCACAAGGTTGAATGCGGAATAGTGCATAAACAGCGTAGCCAATTCAGAGGCATTGCCTGCCGTGTATTTGTAGTAACCGCTGAATGTTGTCACGGCCTGGCCTTGTGCCATGGGCAAGCTGGCACCATCGCAAAAGTCTGTTACCGGATTACCCAATAGGATGTATCCCAGCGATCCGCCACCGAATGAGGTAGGTAGGTTGGTGATGCGCGCGCTATGATTCCCGTTGTGCGGTTCACCCTGACCAACACTGGGGTTGGGCATCGTGTAGAGGTTTGTTGTGTACCAGCTATCCAAACAAGACGTAGAAGCGATGTTCCAGTTTTCGAAATCTCCGCCGGGAATGTCGGTGCCTGTGCCTGTATTGTAGATGAGATGGATATCGTCGATATACATTTCACTGGCGAGTGATCCATCATTGCCCGATGAAATCATCAGCGTCATTCCATTGGGGACAGCCCCGGCATCTATCGTTACGGCTGCTGAATAGTAAGTGTATTCTGTTGTTGTGCCATTCAATGTGAAGGTGGCGTAGCCCACATTAAGACCATCTTGATAGAGTGTAAGCATTATCGTTGCGTAGTCGATATCGCTGATGTTGTAGATTGCCCATAATCCAATCGAGTCGGGCGATCCTGTAAATGGAAGTGGGATGGTTTCGCCCGTGTTGAAATCAATACCCAAGTTGAGCATTCCTTGAATTTGCCCGGAAGCATCTTCATGCAGATAGGCGGAATAATTGCCGCCATGTGCGTTGGTGCTTTGTTCTACGTTAAACGATCCGGAGATGCTGCTGGCAATTTCATTGGATGTTTGAAATGGAATCGGTTCTTCTAGGTAAGGGCAATCCGACCAGTTTTCAAACCCGCTGTTGGGGATGGATTGAGCCGCTGCGAGTTGAGCGACACAGGTAAAAAGAAAAGGCAAGATTTTTTTCATGTAGATTAATTTCATCTAAAACTAGGGGAGTTATTCCGTTCCTTTTATCGCGGCTGAAGAATTATTGACCAATGTCTGGTTTATAAAGATTCAAGCAAAGGAAAAACAGATAGCCACTTGTTAATGCTGCACGACAATGCGATTCGATGAAGATGACTTTCCGGCGGAACAATTCAATATATAAATACCATCAG
Source organism: Chryseobacterium gleum (assembly GCA_945869405.1). Classification (GTDB taxonomy): domain Bacteria; phylum Bacteroidota; class Bacteroidia; order Flavobacteriales_D; family Sanyastnellaceae; genus JAIBBG01. The sequence continues at coordinate 2,241 of CAMBPD010000012.1, forward strand.
GTAAACTTGAAGTGTTCAGCTTTGCGGCCATTCCCTGTGTGTTTTCGAATACCCAGCATTTACCCAGCATGTCAATGAGTTGAATGTTCATATTCGTTTCGCTTGGCCACGACACACTCAATTCGTCACCGACGGGAACAGGGTAAAGAGAAGTTTTCTGCATGTCAATTTCTTCGACATCCACTGTGGTGTAGCTCCATTCTAAATCATCAATCAATAGCACGCTACCGTTGTAACCTCCGCCCTGGTTTTTAAAAGAATAGAAACCAATCATTGCAAATTGCGGGTTGTTGTCGGATTCCCAGGATTGGATGGTATCCGCAGGCACACTCAACGTGAAGGGGGTCCATTCAGCAGAGGCAGGCAAGTATGACCTGAGTCGGAATAATTCAACACAGGCTCCGCTGAGTTCGTCCATAGCGTAGTAAAAGATGACGGCGGCGGCTGTGTCCAAACGATAGCTTGGTGTGTATTTGTAGTATCCTTGAAGCTCTGTTAGCGCCTGTCCTAGCGACATTTGAAGACTTGGACCGCTGCATAGATCATTAGCCCAGATACTTCCCAAAAGAATGTAGCCCAGTGAATCAGCATAGTACTGCGTGGTTTCGTTGGTGATACGTGCGCTGTAGTTGCCTGTTCTTGGCTCGCCCGGAGTTACCGATAAAGTTGGCAACGTGCGCCAATTGCTTCCGGTCCAAGAATCCAAACATGGCATGAGGTAATCGCTCCAATTTTCGAAACCACCATTGGGAATTTGATCGCCTGTACCATTGTTGTAGATCAGTTCAATGTCATCAATCCACATTTCTGTAGTAGTGGTTGACAAGTATGATGATGATATATTCAGAAAGATGCCATCCGGGTCATCTCCTGTGTACGTAAAAGGAACAGAATAGCGCGTATATCCGAGGCCATTTTGAGAGAAATAGATTTCGGCTATGGCTGAATAAGATTCCTGGTTGAATAAATAAGCGGATACCAATGACTCGTTACCTCCTGTAGCATTGGTTTTGGCCCAAAATACGAGCGAGTCCGGGGTGCCTTGAAAGGCAGCCGGAGTGCCGGCTATAAAAAAAGCGATCGCCGAATCCGCACTCCATTGCAGCGAGCCTACTCCCGGCGAACTTGTCGTGCAATGCAAATAGGCAGCGTAATTTCCGCTGTGCGACTGGGTGCTTTTTTCCACCGATAGGGTTTGATTCCAGGTGTAATTAAGGGAATTGTCGGAGACGAAGCCTTCCGGCGTTGACCATGCGACGCAATCCGTCCATTCTTCAAAACCACTATTAGGAATGTTTTGCGATGGGAGGATTGATGAAATGCACGTCAGCGCAAGTAAAAAGGGGATTTTCATGTGGATAAGGGTTAAGATGCAACTGAAACTGACTCGTGGTCATTTACAATTACAACGTTAAACCATTACTCCCCGCCTTCCCGTTTATTGATCTCATCGCGTATATGCGATGCCTTTTCGTATTCTTCGTTGGCCAGCGCTGCGTCGAGTTGGCGTTTCAGTTCTTCAATGTCGGTGCTTTCGTCGGGTCCTGTCTCGATGCTTTCCGTTTCGTGGTCTGGCTCGTCGAGTTCCAAACCGGCTTCTTCTTCACCGCTTACGCCCGCCGTTTCAATGATGAATTCATAGCTGTAAATTGGACAGTTGAAGCGCACAGCGATTGCAACTGCATCGCTGGTGCGGGCGTCTATTTCTGCGGTTTTGCCATTCATACTTGCAATGAGCTTGGCGAAAAAGATGCCCTCAACGAGGTTGTAGATGAGTACTTCTTGTACCTCAATATTGAAGGAGTGTGACAGGCTGCGGAAAAGGTCGTGAGTGAGCGGACGACTCGGTGTCATTTTTTCCAGTTCGATCGCTATGGCTTGGGCTTCTACACTGCCAATAACAATGGGTAATCGGCGTAATCCTTCCATTTCAGCAAGCACCATAGTATATGCTCCACTGGTACTCCCACTGGGTTGTATGTTGGCTATTTGAAGCTCGATTTTGTTTTTGTTCATAAAGCAGCGCTTGCGCTTTTACACTTCCAAGTGTCTATTCAACGAATGTAATCAATGGCTTGTATAAATACAACTGATATTCTGCATCACTGAGCGGCCCTGAATGCCTTTGCTGCTTCAATGATTTTAGGCAGCACCTCAAATGCATCACCAACAATACCATAGTCAGCGGCTTTGAAAAAGGGTGCCTCGGGATCTTTGTTGATGACCACGATGGTCTTACTACCATTTACACCCGCTAAGTGTTGTATAGCTCCGCTGATGCCTACGGCTATATAGAGGTTGGGACGAATGGTAACGCCAGTTTGACCTACGTGCTCATGGTGAGGTCTCCAGCCGATATCAGAAACAGGGCGTGAGCAGGCTGTGGCAGCGCCAAGTACTTTGGCAAGTTCTTCAATAGGCCCCCAGTGCTCTGGACCTTTCATGCCTCGGCCAGCGCTTACTACGAGTTCGGCTTCGGGAAGGGGTATTTCTCCGTCTTTGTTCTCTGTTTTTACTTCTTTCACGGTAATACGTGAAACACCGGCTTCGAATGCAAAGGTTGAAGTAGCGGCGTTGTTTCCCGTGTTTTTTATCCCCAAAGAATTGGGAAGCACTGTAATTACTTTCGATTCGGTATGGATAGCCACATCGGCGATTGCTTTGCCACTGAAAACGTTTTTGCGTACCACGAAATCTGCTGTTGGCAATGCTGTCGCTCCGGGCACTAGGCCTGCGTCTAGACGAGCCGCTACGCGCGGTGCGATCATCTTGCCGGCAATGTCATGCGAGAAAATAACAACCGTGGCACCTGTTTGAGCAGCAGCAGCGACAACAAGTTTACTCATTTGTTGAGAATCGCTTGTGGGCGCGTTGGCAACCAATACTTTCGATGCACCAGCGTTGCCCAAACCACCGTCGCCGTTGATGGTGCCGCACGTGATGGCAATAGCCTCCGTGCCGAGCATCGCCGCAACATCGGCGCCGTAGCTCACGGCTTCTAGCGCACTCTTAGGGAATTTGCCGTTGTGATTTTCTGCGTATATAAGGACTGACATAGGATACGTGGTCTAAAGGGTTGAACTTTTTAGATGGCTTTCGCTTCGTCGTGCAGCAATTGGATGAGGCTTCCTGCATTTTCTACATCGATGTATTTGCAGCCGCTCTTTGCCGGTGGAAGGGAATAGCCTTTCACCGATGTGGAGGGTTGTGCAGTTGCGGCAGCAACGACTTCTAGTGGCTTCGTTCGGGCAGCCATGATGCCGCGCATGTTGGGGATGCGTTGCTCGGCCATTCCTTTTGCAGCGCTAACCACAAAAGGAGTGTTTACTTCCAGAACTTCTTCGCCTCCGTTTACCTCACGTTCAATAGTGGCCACTTCGCCGTTCATATTAAGTTTCATGGCGAGGCTTACAAAAGGCAGTTCGAGCAATTCGGCCACCATTCCCGGCACTATAGAGCCGTTGTAGTTGATGGTCTCTTTACCGAAGAAAATAATATCGAACCCCTTGCCTTGGGCGTAGGAAGCAATTTGTTTTGCTACGTAGAGGGAGTCGCTTTCGGCAGCATCGATGCGCGCGGCATCGTCGGCGCCAATAGCGAGTGCCTTGCGGATGATGGGTTCATAATCGGTTCCGCCTACCGACAAAATCGTAACGTTACCTCCCAGGGTTTCTTTCAATTCTAGGGCGCGCACAAGGGCATACCACTCGTCGTAGGGATTGACTATGTATTGTACACCGTTTTCATCGAATTTGCTTCCGCCGTCGGTAAAAGCAATTTTTGAAGTGGTGTCGGGGGCTTTGCTTATGCAGACTAGAATCTTCATGACTTGTGTAAAAATTCGGGATGCAAAAATAGGGTGTAGCCGTCATATTTGCGCCATGGATAGAAAGACTCTTGTGCGTCACATTCAAAGCCGTCGTTCGTGCTTGTGTGTGGGCTTGGATACCGACCCCAAGAAATTGCCTGCTGGCATGGATGTTTTGACTTTCAATAAGGCGATTATTGATGCCACCAAAGATTACTGTGTGGCCTACAAGCCCAATTTAGCCTTTTATGAGGTGATGGGTGTCCGGGGTTGGGAAATTCTCCAAGAAACAGTCTCCTACATTGGCAACGATCATTTCACAATAGCCGATGCGAAGCGTGGCGACATTGGCAACACATCCAACTATTACGCTCAAACTTTTTTTGATACCTATGGCTTTGATAGCGTGACCGTGGCTCCCTACATGGGCAAGGATTCCGTGGAGCCTTTTCTTGGTCATCCGGGGAAGTGGGCCATTATCCTGGCGCTTACTTCCAACGCTGGAGCGTATGACTTTGAGACTCTTCAGGCAGATGGCAAACCTGTGTTTGAGCATGTGCTGGAGAAGTCCTCGTCGTGGGGAAGTGCTGAAAACACGATGTATGTTGTTGGGGCAACCAGAGCGGAACTGCTCAAGGAAATTCGTCGGGTGGTGCCCAATCACTTTCTTCTGGTGCCTGGCGTCGGAGCGCAAGGGGGAAGCCTTGAAGAGGTCATGAGGCATGGGATGAACGACGATGTGGGATTGCTGATTAACGCCTCGCGTAGCATCCTTTATGCTTCTTCAGGGCCTGACTTTGCTCAAGCGGCAGCGCTTGAAGCACGCGCTATGCAGCAGGCGATGGCCAAGTTGATCGCAGGCTGAGCAATCTCGTTTTTATCCATTTACTCAGGTGTATTTCTGCTGTGTAGTGAATGAGTGTGGCAATGGCTACTGATGCAGGTAGTGCAATGAAAAGTGCTGCTTGCCAGAGAGACAACTCGTGCTTCCACATGAAATACGGGATGATGAGGTTTATGCTCAAGTATTGATGCGTGAGGTAAAGGGGGAAGGATATTTTACCCAAAAACAGGGTGATGGGGTTGGAAATCCACTCTAGTTTTCCTTCTAGAAAAAGAAGGAATGCACCAAAAAACAGCGCTAGGACAAAAACATATTCACCCTGCGTAATGTGCTTGCAGGCCCGCCAAGTGTGGGGAAATAGAGCCATTTGAGCAACAAAGGCCAGGGTCAGAGCAAATAAAAAATAGCGAGTCGACAAGGAGCCTTCGAACTTCTTGAAAAAAACAATGCCGGCGAAGAAGAGAGGAAAATGGTAGAGCAGGGGAGCTTTCATAAATACTTCCTTTACGGAGAAGTTTTGGTCCACGTTGAAAGCGGCAATAACCAACACTGAGCAAATCGCAATTCCGAGTGGAACAATTATCCTCTGGCTCTTCATGGTTAAAATGATTCCCATTAAAATGTAAAACAGCATTTCAATATTCATGGTCCAATAGGGGCCTTCTAAATCTGGAATTCCCAAGTAGTATTGGAACATGGTGAGGTTTCCAGCCAACGATACCCAGGGACCGTCGATGGGGTATTTCTGGGAAAAATGAAAGTGTATGCTAATGATGGCAAATGAGAAAAGCACGCCCATCCAATAGGTCGGATACAATCGAGAGAAACGGTTTATAAAAAAAGTACCCAGTGAATCGGCCTTTTGCAGGCTCATAAAAATGACAAAGCCACTGATGATAAAAAATAGATCGACGCCAGTGGCACCAAAGCGAAAGATGTGGTTATAGCTTTCTTGTTGCAGAGTGAAGTGAAAGAAAACGACACTCATTGCGGCAATACCCCGCAGTGCGTCGAGAGGACGCATTCTTGATGAACTTTTGGAATGTTGTGTTGGCATGGAATGCGCTGCAAAGCTACATCTTTGATTCACCAAGCCTACTTTTGCCGCATGAAAGCAATTTGGAGTCGACAGGCAATTGGGGTGTTTGTTGTATCAGCAATTTTTTATCTTATTAATTTTTTGATGAGTGACGGCTTCAATGGAGGCGCCGACAGCATTACCCATTACCAGATTTCTCGTTATTCCTGGGTGCATGATTATTTGTTCATGGATCAGTGGGGGAAACCGGTATTCACCATTCTCTTTTCGCCAATTGCTCAATTTGGATTTGATGCCGTTGTATTGGTCAATATTGCGCTTGTTTTTTTGGGAGCGTATTGGGCGATGGGCATCGCCCGAGATTTGCAGTTGAAGCGCCCGTGGTTGGTAGCTCTTTTGGTGCTTTGGTTGCCGGTAGTTGCGGGCAATGGTATATCGGCCTTGACGGAAATGATCTGTTCATTGTTCTTGATTGTGTACATCAGGCTTGCGCTTAAAGAGCGTTTTGCTTTGGCTGGAATGGTTGTCGGGTTCATGCCTTTTGCTCGAAGTGAAGGCTTTGTAATTGTTGCCCTGATACTGTTTTTTTATGCATTTACACGGCGCTCGCGCTTTATCCCTTGGCTGTTGGTGGGAAGCGTGGTATTTAACACGCTAGGTTATTTTATAACCGACAAGGCCCTCTGGATTTTCCAGTCAAACCCTTACGTGAACACTACATTCGATATGTACGGTCATGGAACGTTTTTTCACTTCTTCCTATACGCAGTGCCGCTTTTTGGCTTCACCTACCTCTTGTGGTTGGTTCAAACCGTGCGCGAGGTGCCTATGGCCATCAAGCTTGCGGGAAGCAGAAATTGGGAGTTGCGCGATCAAGTGTGGATATGGTTGGTGGCAGGTTCGGCCTGGGGTTATTTTTTGGCACATACTGTTTTGTGGTGGCAAGGCATGTGGGCTTCGTTGGGACTTGGTCGTGTTATGTTTGTGATAGCAGTGCCTATTGCTCTTATGGCTGCTAAGACTGTCGATTGGGGCTTGGGGCAATTGAAGGCTACAGGGCAGAGAGTTGTGCTTGCCACGGTGGTCGTGCTCACACTTGCCGGGCCTTTTGTTGTGCGCCTTTTTTCATTTCAGGAGATAATGGTGTTTCCTTCTTTGGGCGAAGAAGAAAAGCAGAACGCCATTGCTGCTCGTTATTTGAAAGACCACTTCGTGTTGAACGAGACCAAGTTTTTCACAGCGCATCCCTACTTGAATTTATTGCTCGATGTAGATCCTTTTGACACAAAAAAGATCGAGAACCTCGACAAGGTTGAGAATGCCCTAGCGGGTGATGTCATTGTGTGGGACGGACATTTTGGTCCGAACGAAATGAAACTCCCCAAGGAGGAGTTGGAGGGCGATCCAACCTTAGAGCTGTTGCAGGTCATTGAGCCTGAGACTTTATTTTACACGCTCAATAGCTACCTCTACGAAATTCGTATTTACCGCAAGCTGGAAAAGGAGTGACGGCATAAGCCACCGACCGATTACCTTTGCCGGCCGAAAGAACTTGCTATGAAAACCCTCTCTATTGTTATTCCAGCCTACAACGAAGGAAGAACCATTCACTTCATTTTAGATAAGGTGAAAGCCGTGAAGTTGATTGGAGGTCTGGAAAAGGAGGTCATTATTGTAAATGACTGCTCGAAAGACGATACAGAGGAAGCCATCAAGCGCTATCAAGCGAGCAACCCAGACCTGCACATACAGTATTTCAAGCATGAAGTGAATCAGGGGAAAGGTGCGGCTTTACACACAGGTATTCGCATCGCCACGGGCGATATGGTGATCATTCAAGATGCTGATTTGGAGTACGACCCAGAGGAATACAACATTTTAGTGAAGCCAATCCTCGATGATTTTGCTGATGTGGTATATGGAAGCAGGTTTATGGGCGGACGTCCACACCGCATTCTGTTTTTCTGGCATACGTTAGGCAACAAGTTCCTCACGTTTTTGAGTAATGCTATGACCAACTTGAACCTTACCGACATGGAGACGTGCTACAAGGTTTTCAAGCGAGAGACTATTCAGTCGTTGCCGCTGCGCGAGAAGCGATTTGGGTTTGAACCAGAGGTTACTGCAAGAGTTTCGCGCATTCCAAAAATCCGCATCTACGAAGTTGGTATTTCTTATTACGGACGCACGTACGAAGAAGGCAAGAAAATCGGTTGGAAAGACGGTTTCCGTGCGATTTACTGCATTGTGAAGTACAATGTTTTTGGTAAATAGTGAAATAGTGAAAGGGTGAGAGGGTGAGAGAGTGAGAGAGTGAGGTCGTTCACCCCTTCACCCTCTCACCCTCTCACCATTTCACCCCTTTCATCCTTTCGCATGTTTCAGCGAATAGAACGTCACAAATGCATAGCCCAGGGCAAGCATGATGTGAAACGGTAGCAGACCAAAATCGCGTGCACGTGGTGCCGCACCTCCATAACAACCGTAGCTTTTTTCTGTCGATGTCCCCTTGGCGTTGGCAATGGACGTGCCCGATAGGCTTTGGTCGTCTTTCGCCAAAATATTGTGAATGTCTCCTTTGTTGAGAAGCACAGTGTAAGGCGTGTTGGCAGGCGAACCATTGAAGAGTTCCGTGGTAGGTGTAACGGTTACCAAGGTGCTGTCTTCTGTCGCTAAGAGTGAAACCTCCGTAATCGACTCGTTTTTGCTTTCTCCTTCAGGCACAGTGTACGCTTTTTCAAATGCGGTTTCCGGACGAATGGATTGCGCTTGGTCTTGTGCGTCGGGCTCTTGCAAAAGATCGAGCGTAACGGGGGTCGAGCTTTCCCAATGCATCGTTCCAACGAAGAAGATGTTGTTGTTTTGCGTAGCAACAGAATCGACAGGTAGCTCAACAAACGCGGTTTCATTTGCGTTCCAGGTCACTGTTTTTGACCAGCCCGTAAGTTTCGATTCTATTTTACCGCTCCCCTTATTCGATGAAGTGATGCGCAATGTATGCCCAGGTTTCCCCGGTTTATCGTCGCCACTGAAGTAGGTAAACCAAAACTCTTCTCCTGAAGCAGCGGTGGTGGCGCTCGCAAGCTGTGTAAGCGGCATTTCGCGACGACCGGTCATGGTAAACGCGTAGTAGATACCAAAACTGAAATACAAGAAAAGAGTGAATTCTAAGAGAGTAAGCGGCGATACTTTGATGGCGCGGTATTTCTTGTCTTTCCAGGTGCCGGCCGATTTTCCGCTGATAGCGAATTTTGGTGTGCGCACAAAAGAAGACTTCTTGCCCGTGAACCCTTCCATAACGGCTACTGCATTGTGAAGCGATAGACCCATGCTTACCGAGAGGAAGGTGGGGTATTCCCACAGGAAGTTGAGTAACCGTTTGAAGAAGTTTTTTTCAGGGCGTGAAATCCAGTAGAAAAATCCGAGAAAGAAAAAGCTCACCATGAACACGGTGGCTATTTTGAAGAGTATCTCTAAATCACCGTATGTGTTTTTGATGATGAGCATGGGCACGCTCAGCAACGATGTGCCGAGGATACAGAGAAACACCACCGAGTTCATAAGGTGGAATGCACCATGTATTTTCTGACCCAACGTAAGCTGCTTAGCGTTGAGGACCTTCGAGAGGTTTTTTACGGTGCATTCTGCGGCGCCTTTTGTCCAGCGGAATTGTTGTGCTTTTAGGGAATTCATTTCGGCGGGTAACTCCGAAGGTGCCCCTATCATAGGGAGGTACAAGAATTCCCAGCCGCGCAATTGGGCGCGGTAGCTTAGGTCTAAATCTTCAGTGATGGTGTCGCTTTCCCAACCGCCAGCGTCATAAATGGTTGATTTACGCCACACACCTGCGGTTCCGTTGAAGTTGATGAAGTGTTCACCGCTATTTCGACCCACTTGTTCTACGGTAAAATGCGCATCGAGTCCGAAGGCTTGCAAACGGGTTAGGAGCGAATATTCTTCGTTGAGGTGTTCCCATTTGGTTTGCACCACGCCTATGCGGTCGCTATGAAAGAAGTGCGGGATGGTTTGAAGCAAGAAGTCTTTCCTTGGAATAAAGTCGGCATCGAAAATGGCAACGAACTCACCGCGGCAGATGTCTAGGCCGTATCCTAATGCGCCTGCCTTGTAGCCTTCGCGCTTGGGACGTTTTACGTGCTTAATGTCTATACCCGCCTTTTGCATTTCTGCTATTTTTTTGGCGGCTACCTCAAAGCTCTCGTCGGTACTATCGTCGAGTACCTGTATCTCAAGTTTTCCAGCGGGATATTCAAATTGGCAAATGGCCTCGATGAGCCGCTCAACCACATAGAGCTCATTAAATACCGGGAGCTGCACAGTCACCACCGGCCATTGGTCGTCGGTCAGCTTGGGTATTTGCTTCCGAGCATGCTTGAACTTCGTGTACTTGATGGCCAGGTTGAGTTGTACAAGACTGTAGATGAAAAGGAAGATCAAAAAACAGCCGTATAGAAAAATGGCTACGATGGAAAGATTGTATAACAAAGTTCGTGGTTTTGGATGTGTTACAGGGTTGTAAAAGTAATGTTCTCAAGAGTATGTTGATTCATGCACTTGCAATGGGTTTTCAGACGTGTTTGAACAATGGCCGCACAGTATTGCATTCACGGTTGTAGGAGGTAACGGATTAATTTTGTTGAGTGAATAAATTGTCGGTACTCCTGCTCCGCAGCTACATCGGTCCCTTCATCGTTACCTTGATGGTGGCCATGTTCATCTTTGAGATGCAATTTATATGGGTTTACCTCGATGAATTGTTGGGCAAGGGATTGAGTGGTTGGGTAATAGTGAAGTTGTTGGTGTTTGCCTCTGCGCGCTTGGTGAACATGGCATTGCCGTTGGCCATTCTCATGAGTTCGATTATGACCATGGGGGCTCTAGCCGAAAACAATGAAATGACTGCCATGAAGAGTGCGGGAGTTTCGTTATTGCACATCATGCGTCCGTTAATTTTTTTCAGTGTTGGCCTATCCATGTTGGCGTTTGTATTTGCAAACAACATATGGCCTGTGGCTAACTTGAAGTTTCGAACCATGTTGTTTAGTGTGCTAAAGCAAAGGCCTGCACTTAACCTTACCGATGGTGTTTTCTACAGTGGTATTGAAGGAGTGAGTATTCGTGCGGGTCGCAACAATACGGATACGGGCGAGTTGACAGATGTGTTGATTTACGACCATCGCGGAGGTGAAAAAGCAAATCGAACGGTCATTCGAGCCAAACGTGGAACGATGGAGCAAACGTCTGACAAGCGCTACCTTATCTTGACCCTTTTTGAGGGCTATACTTACGACGACCAAAAGGAGAAGAAGATTCGTGAGCCAACGCATGCACTCATCGAGGGGCAGTTTGGTAGAATGGAGTTGCGCATGGATTTGAGCTCTTTGGTGTTTAGTGCTGATAATGAAGAGGTGATGAAGAATCCGGCAGAGATGATGAGTGTGAGTCAACTCGACAAAGCCATTGATAGTTTGAACCTATTGATAGATACAGTGGAGCAGCAGTACGCTCACAACACCATGCGACTTGTGCGTAAGAGGTTGGAGGGTGATGTGGAGCAGGCGCAGTTTGCAACCACTTCGCTTTACGACTCTGCATCAGAGAAGTCGCAGCAGCAAGCCGTAATGTGGGCCAAGGAGAATACGCGTAAATCAAAGGATTTGCTCCAGCGCCAGCAAGACGAGTTGAAGTCGCGGCAAAAAAATGTGAATAGGCATAAGATAGAGTGGCACCGAAAGTTCTTCTTGGCTGTTGTTTGTCTGGTCTTGTTTTTTATTGGGGCCTCTTTGGGTGCCATCATTCGAAAGGGTGGCATCGGAGTGCCAACGCTTATTGCGCTCGGTTTGTTTGTGGTCTATCAGCTATTGACTATGGCTGGTGAGCGCATGGCGAAGAACCAGTTTATTGAGCCATGGCTTGGCATGTGGATAAGCACAGTGTTATTATTGCCTCTGAGCATTTGGATTACCCGAAAGGCAATGAATGAGTCAGCGTTGCTTGATCGATCACCTTTAGCACGATTGATTACGAAAGTTAGACGGCTTTATCGAATGAAAACGAAGGAGTACACGGTATGAAGATTTTGCAGTTGTGTTTGAAGCCCCCTCTTCCTGCCCGCGATGGTGGCTGCATTGCGATGAACAACATTACCCAAGGCTTGCTTCAAGCAGGGCATAAGGTAAAGATCCTCACCATCTTTACGCGCAAGCACGATTTCAATCCTGAGTTAATGTCGGATGAATACCTCAAGCAGACCGATATGGAAGGTGTTTTCATTGATACGCGCGTAAATGCAGTCGATGCCTTTTCGAGTATCCTTACCGCAGATTCTTACAACATCTCTCGTTTTTTCAGCACTGATTTCGACATACGTCTAACAAAACTCTTGCACAACGAAAACTTTGATGTGATTCACCTGGAGAGCTTGTTCATGACGCCATATTTGGCAACGATTAAGCGATTGAGTGTGGCTCCTGTTATTCTCCGGTCGCACAACTTGGAATATGTTATTTGGGAAAAGATTACTGCTGGAACGAAGAATATTTTGAAGCGAAAGTACCTGGCGTATCTCACTTCAAAACTCAGGCAATATGAGTTGAGTGTGTTAAATGAAGTTAGTGCTATTGCCTCTATCAGCGACGAAGACAAGAACCGAATGCTCTCTTGGGGAGTCAAGAAGCGTATTCGCACCATTCCATTTGGAATCGATTTGAGGAACTACCCAATTCAATCGGAATTACCAACAGAGCTTGCCATCTTCCATTTGGGTGCAATGGATTGGGGCCCCAATTTGGAGGGAATACTTTGGTTTTTAAAAGCTATATGGCCATCTATTCATGAGCGTTTCCCGCAATTGAAATTCTACCTAGCAGGTCGAAATATGTCGGCTGAAATAACCGCATTGAATTTGCCTAATGTGATTGTTGTTGGTGAGGTGGAGGATGCGGCTGCCTTTATGCAGTCGAAGGCCATAATGATTGTGCCTTTGCTGAGTGCGGGCGGGGTGCGCGTGAAAATTATAGAGGGCCTTGCTCTCGGACGATCAGTTATTTCTACTACGCTTGGTGCTGAGGGCTTGCAATGCGAGCACGGCAAGCACCTCATGCTCGCCGACCGCAAGGAAGATTGGATTGAGGCTTTGGAAGTGTTGTTGCACGACGAAATTTTACGCCGGAAATTTGCCACTGAAGGACGAAATCATGTCGCGTCTCATTTTGACCTTGTTGCAGTGACAAACCAATTGGTTAGTTTTTACAAGGAAATACGCAAGGGATGAAGATTTGCATGTTGGTTAGCCGTGTGCCTTGGCCTTTAGAGAAAGGCGATAAGCTAAGGGCCTATCATCAATTGCGCTTTCTCGCCCGAGATCATGATGTTCATTTATTCTGTTTGTCGGACGGTCCTGTAGACCACGGAGCTGTGGCTCATTTGAAAACCATAACACCACATGTCACAGTTTTTCGGTTGAATCCATTGAAAATTGTTTTTCGAATGCTAGCGGCTTTCTTCTCCAGAAAGCCTTTTCAGGTCCATTATTTCTATCAGCGTTCAATCGCTGCTCGATTGCGTCGATCGATTGATGCCTTCCATCCCGATATAGTGTATTGCCAACTTATCCGTTGCAGTGAATATGTGAAGCATTTGCATCATTACTCGAAAACACTTGATTATATGGATGCGCTGAGTTCTGGTCAGCAACGCAGAGCTATGCGAGCACCTTGGTATATCGCTCCTTTTGTGCGCGAGGAAGCGAAGCGGCTAACAGCTTATGAGCATTTGGTGTTCGATTATTTTGAGCACCATTGCATTATCAGCGAGCAAGACCGACGTTTGATTTACCATCCGCAGAGCGATCGTATTCATGTGGTGCCCAATGGTATTGACGCGAGTTATTTTTCGCCGAATACAGGCCAATTGAAAATGTATGATTTGCTTTTCACCGGCAACATGAGCTATCCGCCCAATGTAGAAGGTGCTCAACGTTTGGTGAACGATGTGTTGCCATTGGTGCATCAAGTGAAGCCCAACGTCACTCTATTGCTAGCGGGTGCCAATCCAACCGCGGCCGTGCGCTCGCTCGCTAGCGTGGCTGTCACGGTGAGCGGTTGGCTAGACGATATGCGAACGGCCTACAGCGAAGCGAAAGTGTTCGTGGCCCCGATGCGATCGGGTAGTGGGATGCAGAATAAATTGTTGGAGGCTATGTGCATGGAGCTTCCTTGTGTAACAACTTCGTTGGCGGCTGCTCCCCTGAGCGCATTGCATGGTTCGCAGGTATTGATAGGAGATAGTGATGAGGAAATCGCACAACACATTTTGTATTTGCTCGACAACCCAAAGCAAGCCGATGAGCTCGCCAAAGGGAGTCGTCTTTTTGTTCAGGAAAATTTCGAATGGCCCTCAACAGTTAAGGATTTAGTGGACCATTGCTTTTGTTGATTTTTGCGGTCATTTTGCTTTCTGCTATTCGTATTTTTCGACAAACAATTGCCGTCTATGAAGCAACTACTTACCCTCGGTATTTCTATTTTTTTCTTGTCTGTTCTTCATGCGCAGCCTAATCAACGGACCTTCAACGGATGTCATCATACGCACAATAGAACACACCGCATGGAGCCGCTAACCCAACGTGAGTTGCAGGTGATGAACGAGAGCATTGCGCGAAGCGATACGTTTGATATTCTCAGCTATACCATTAACCTCGACGTTTCGAATTATGCGTCGTATAGTCTTTCGGCGGCAACAACAATACACTTTGCAGCGCGTATGAACGAACTCTCAGCGATTCGGTTTGATTTGTACAGTCTTGTTGTTGATTCTGTGAAATGGGCTCAAACATCTACACCTTACACTTACGATGGATCTATTTTGGAGGTTCAATCGCCGGCATTGCTAAATAAAAACGACAGTGCATCGGTAACTGTTTATTATCACGGGCAGCCATACCAAGATCCTGTTTGGGGAGGGTTTTATTTTCAAGGCAACTACATCTACAATCTGGGAATTGGCTTGAGTACCATACCTCCAAACTTTGGTCGTGTGTGGTATCCTTGCTTCGACTCATTTGTTGAGCGAGCTACGTATGAATACCACGTGAAAAGTGCAGGTACATATAGAGCTCACTGCCAGGGAACATTTTTGGGTGAAACTGTTGTTGCAGGCGACACGGTCATTCGCTCCTTTGCTTTTAACCAACCCATACCCACCCATTTGAGTGCAATTGCAGTGGCGGCTTATGAAGATGTCGACTATTTGCATGCGGGTGCTTTCGGTGATGTGCCCGTGCGACTTACGGCCAAAGCGAGTGCTATCGGAGCCATGCAAAGCGGATTGGTGAACGTAGGTGCTGCCATCGATGCGCTGCAGTATTGGTATGGGCCGCACATCTGGGAACGTGTTGGCTTCGTGCTTACCACGGATGGAGCGCTAGAGATTCCCACCAATATCGCCTATCCGCAGTTCATGGTGGGGGAGTCGGTCATCAGTAACAATAATTTGCTGTCGCATGAAATGGGGCATCTCTGGTGGGGTGATGTGGTTACTCCGCGTATTCACAATGACATGTGGCTCAAGGAAGGTCCGGCAGAATACAGTTCACACTTGCTCACAGAATGGCTCTATGGAGAAGAAGAGTTTGTGGATCAGGTGAAGACGAATCACCTTGATGTGTTGCGCAATGCGCATATAGATGACGACGGGTTTCAGCCGCTTTCACCCATGCCCGATACAGTTATTTACGGCACCCACACCTACTACAAGGGGGCGTCGGTAATGCACAATCTGAGAGGATACTTGGGCGATGAGTTATTTCGCATTGCAATGACGGGAGTTCAAGCCGAGCATGTTTTTCAGAATGTAACTCCAGAGCAATTTCGTGATTACTTGGAAGATGCTTCGGGCGTTGAGCTTGACGACTTTTTTGATGATCAAGTTTTTCAACCGGGATTTAGTGTTTTCGTTGTGGATTCATTTGCATCTGTTTCAGAGGGTGGTAACTACTTGGTAAGCGTAAACGTGCAGCAAAAGTTGCGCGAATGCGCTCAGTTTTACCAGCACGTACCCCTTGATGTTACATTCATTTCTTCCAATAATGAGCGCGAAGAATTTCAGATAGATGCCAATGGACAATTTACCACTGTGCAGATACCCTGCAGTTTTCAGCCGGCAATGGTAGTTTTGAACGGACATAACCGGCTTAACCAAGCGCGCATGGACCATGAGTTTATGGTATATACGGATCAGACGTTGTATCCGGTGTTGCCTTTTGTGGACTTCCGTTTTTCACGCGAAAATGTTGTTGATTCAACACTGGTTCGCGTGGAGCACGTGTGGGCATCGCCCGACCAACAGCCCCTGGGGAATGGCGTGTTTGAAATTTCAACTACCCATTATTTCGTGATAGATGGCCTATGGGATGAGAGCGATGTATATAGCGGCAGAGTGAACTACAACGGATCGCAGGAAACAGATTTGGATTACACCCTCTATTCCAATGGAGAGCAGCAAGCGATTTTGATATACCGCGCCAATTCATCTGATCCGTGGGAGATTTACGCGGACTTCACCATAGGCTCGGGTTCATTAACGAATGGCGATGGCAATTTTGTAATCGATGTTTTACGACGCGGACAGTATGCCTTTGCCAATGGAGATGTCTTTGCCGGATTGAAGCCTGTTGATTTAGACCTTGCGTTGAGTATGACCTGTTTTCCAAATCCAACCATGAATGAGCTTCGTGTTGCTGGAAATTATTCCGGAAATGAAGTTGCCTTATTTGATGTGTATGCTTCTAATGGGCGTTTCCTTCAGCGGTCTTCAGCGCGCATATCAGACACATTCAGCAAGAGTATAGACACTTCTGCTTTGAGCAACGGAGACTACATTATGCAAATTGTTTTGGCCAATGGAGAGGTGCTAGGGCAGCAGCGATTTGTGGTAAGCCGCTGATTAACGGATGAGTTGGAAATGCCCGCTGCGTGTGCCTTGTTGAACTCCTCCGCATTCGATGCGATAATACAATTCGTAATAGTAAACTCCGTCCGAAAAACCATCCGTATTCCAGTAACGTCCGCTTCCTGTTGTGCTATCAAAAACGAGTTCACCCCAACGATTGAAAACGGCCAATTCGTAAGTATCCATCACAGAGGGTAAAACCAGTGAGTTATTGTTTTTAAGGTAAGGCATCCACACCTCATTGTCGGAGTCTCCATTGGGTGTTATCACATTAGGGAAACGAATTTCGGATAGGTCGATGAATCCAGCTTCGGAGGCTGCAATGTCAATCGTGGCAGACGCGCTGCAGCCGGTGCTGTCGTTGGTTGCTGTGATACGGTATGTGCCGCTCTCGAACACCGTTGGATTGAGCTCGGTGTACACAAGAGGTAGCCAGTTTATGTCGTCTTCAAAGTATTCCCAAGTAGTGTTGGTGGCTTGATTCGGTGTCACAAGCACACCTTCTATTTGCACTGAGAGATTTGAGCAGGAGATTGAATCTTGTTCAGGCAGGAAAATGCCAATGGTGTAATTCAGTATTTCGATAGTGTTCACTGCGCCACAACCTTCTTGATCGTCTACCGTGAGTTGATAGTTGCCGGGAGTGAGTGCTGTCGCACTGAAGTCGAGCAGCGTGGCCCCGTTTAATAGAACAATATAAGGTGCCGTACCGCCAGAGATTTCACTCACTACTATTCCACCTTCTTCACCGTTGCACGCAGAGGAAATGGAGGTGGTGTAGGTGAGGGGTTCGTTGAAGGTCAGCTCGAAGCTAGCTGCAATAGCCTCATTGCCGCAAATGTCTTCCACGTTGCCGCTGACGTCTTGAATGGAGAGGGTGTAGGTGCCCGCCTGCAACACGGATTCAGAGAGCGTAAGCAAAAATAGATCTTCATAGTTGGCACCGGCATCGGCAGGTAGCACTGTCGCTATAGAGAATGTGCCGCCGGGGCCAGTAAGAGAGAAGTCGACTGCCTCTACCGTGCTGTTTACGATAAGTTCAGAGAAGAGCAGTTCGATTTGATTGTTGGTGCAGGTGGAAACAGCTGCAGAAATTTGCGGTTGCTGGTCGTCGTAAAGGATTGCTGTACTTTCATTGAAGTCTATGGTGTATCCATCGGGACTGTTCGACCAGTTCATCACAACCAGTGCAAACGTTTGGCCTACCTCCACCAATAGATTGCCATTGAATGGCGGGCCGTTTAAGTCGCCTGGGCCATTGCTGTTACCTGTTCCACCGTTGGCTGTGGATATGCCCGAGGGACCATTGGAGGTAAAACTGCCATACGAGTTACAGCTCACTTCTGGCGATGTGCCATCTTGCGCGTTGATGCCAACGCAGCCTCCTTCGGTTATATTGAAAAGCCCCCAATCGTAATCGTCGAGTTCGTTGCTGGGAGTTATGATAAAGCTAAGATCGCCTGGTTGTTGGACAGTGAAGGTGTACCATAGACTCATTGTTTCTGTGCCGTTGTTGCAAGCGCCGGTATATTCCAGAAGGTTTCCTGTTCCGGGTGGTGAGGTTTCTTCGGTGTAGATTCCTCCGCACAAGGGAATGGCACCTTCACAATCACCGGTGTTGGTTTGCGCTGAAAGGTTGCCCGTGTAAATTATGAGAGAAGCAAAGAGTATGACGTTTTTCATGCGGTGCTGCTTTCCAACGAATGTAGCACGTTTTGCACATCGCTCAATTCTAATAACCAAAAAGCCCCACTCGCTAGCGGGGCTTTTAGGCTTAAACTGAAAAACTAAAAACTATTTGTAAGTTGAAACTTACGTTGCTAAAATAGGATTCCTGACGATTGTTGTGCAAACGGGTTTTCAACAAGTTACTCACTTCATGCCGCGTTCTTTTTTAATTTGCTCATACGCATCTTGAACCTTAATGAATTTTTCCTGAGCCGATTTTTCATGTTGTTCCCCCAACCCACGCACTTTATCGGGGTGGTATTTCATGGCCATTTTCCTGTGGGCCTTCTTCACTTCGTCGTCGGCTGCGGAGGGTTCTATCTCCAAAATTTTGTATGCGCTCTCAGAGTCTTTGTAATGCATGGCTTTGAGCGATTCGTAATCTTTTGCATTCAATCCGAGGTAATTTGCTATGGTCTCTATGATTTGCATTTCAGCCTTGTCGACATTTCCGTCGGCTTTGGCAATTCCAAACAAATAATACAGCAGTTGCAAGCGCATGGGGTGCTCCATGAAGTGGCGTATTTGTTCGCACACTTCGCGAAGAGGAATTTCTTTTTGCAGCAACTCTTTCAGCACTCCGATATGTTGGGCTGCTGCAGCGCTGCCGAATTGTTTTGTGTAGAATTCACGGATGAAGTCCAATTCCGATTTGAGTAGGCGATTGTCTGCTCTCATTACAGCGGCAGAAAGCACGATGAGCGCAGAGGCAAAGTCTCCCGATTGTGTTTGGTGTCGGTATTGACGGTAGTTCGTTTGTGTTTGTTGTTGCTCGCCTGTGCGCACTCCTTTGAATGACTTATCGTCGGCCATTGCGCCAATAGCGAAACCAATCATGCCGCCGATTGGGCCTCCCATTGCCCAGCCCAACGCACCGCCTATCCATTTTCCAAAACTCATGTTTTCTTGATTATTATTAACGTGGTGAAACTACTCTTGTATTTAGTGCGTCGGCATTTCTGTTCACGCAATTACCAGCTTCCTCCGGAACCGCCGCCACCAAAACTGCCGCCACCAAAACCTCCGAAGCCACCACCACCTCCCCCAAACCCGCCTCTTCCGCTGCTGAAGTTGGAGTAGTATCCTCGATGCGACTGCGCTGCGGCACTGAGAAGTGCCCATGCAGCCCAAAAGGCTATGCCATTGGTTTGTGCGTATCTCCTCGTTTGAATGGCTTTGCCGGCGAATACTGCAGCAAAGAGTAAAAGAGCAAGAATAATGATGACACCCTTGCCTGATTTCTTTTTTCCTGCTTTATGCTTTGCTGCATAAGCGTCTGAATTGTATTCGCCCCGAGCCAATTCCATTAAGGTCTCGCAACCTGCCAACACTCCGTGGAAGTATCTGTTTTTTTTGCATTCCGGGATGACCTCGTTGTCTGCGATTTGTTTTGCTGTGATGTCGGGTATGGCACCTTCTAGTCCGCGACCTACAGCAATAAATACCTGACCATTACTTTCAGCCGTTTTCGGTTTCACTAGAAAGACTATTCCATTGTCTTCGCCTGATTGTCCCACGCCCCATTGCTCTCCTAACTCAATTGCAAACTGGGCTTTTTCCATGCCGCACAGGTCGGGCACGAGCACGATAGTAAGTTGGTTGCTTGTGCTGTCGGCAAACGCGGACAGCATACTTTCAAGAATTCTTTCGTCGTTTTCGTTTATCAGGTTAGCCTCGTCATAAACGAGTTTGTTTTCCTTTTTGGGGAAGCACTCTTGTCCGGAAAGTTGAGCTAGTGCATGGGTCGCACTAAACAATACGAGAACGGCGAGAAGCGCGGTTTTACTTAGGCAGCGTTTAGTCAGCATCAGAAAGGGTGTGTGGATACGCTGTTGGGCAGTTCGTTTTGATCTTCGTTTTGATAAGGGAAGAAGTGTTTGAGCTGCTCGCCAATGGTGAGAATAGCTGTGCACAGACCTGCGTCGTAATTACCGTTTGAAAAATCGGAAGTCATTTGATCCTTGATGTTTTCCCAAGTGTTTGGCGCAAGGTGCGCGTTTATGCCTGCATCACCAACGATAGCCATTTTTCTATCGTTAAAAGCCACATAGATGAGCACTCCGTTGCGCGCGTCGGTTTTGTGCATCTCGAGTTTTTCGAAAATGAAACACGCACGATCGAGAGGCTCTACGCTGCATTTTTCTTCTAGATGTACACGAAGTTCTGCAGAGGTGTTGCGCTCTGCTTCAGCGATGGCTTCCTCAATTTTGTGATGAAGCTCAGGGGTGTTGATGCTCATGGATAGAATTAAAACTTAACCTTCGGTGCCTCGTCAGCGCCTTCTTTCGCTTCAAACGTTTCGCGCACTTTGAAGTTGTCTTCTTCGGATGCAACCATGCTGAGGCCCATTTTTTTGAATGTGCCGCGGATGTGTGCGTTATACGTTTTCACGGATTCATTGTAGCGGTTGCGTTCCGTATTTATGCGATTCTCAGTGCCCTCAAGTTGTGCTTGGAGGTTTGCGAAGTTTTGAGTAGACTGCACCGTGGGGTAGTTCTCAGACATAAAGCCACGGAATCCTCGGTAGGTATTCATCAAGACCATATCGCTTTGCTGAAGTTCTGCTGGGCTTGTTGCGCTTTTTACGCGAGCACTTTGCTCCGCAACGAGATTGCCAACGCTGTCTGTATAATGACCTATTCCTCCGCGCGCTTCAGTAACACCCAAGAGTATTTGGCGTTCGTTTTCAGCTGCTGCTCGCACTGTTTCAACGAGGTTGCCTATGAGGTCGGCACGACGCTGGTAAGCGCTTTGCACATTGCCCCACGACTCCTTTACTGTTTCTTGGTTTTTGACTGCTGTGTCGCGAACGCTCGCAGCATAAAAATAGAAGGTTACTAATCCGAGCACGATACTTCCTAAGAGAATGAGTGCTGCGATGGTTACTTTATTCATTTGGTTTTTTTGAGTTACGAATATAACGAAGTTGGACGCGCGATTGTCAATAGCGGTGCCAACCGTTGGCGGCTGTCAATGTGACACGCTCACGAGGTAAAAGTTGCTAATTAGCGCAATTGTTCTGCATGGATGTCCGAATTTGCGGCCCCATGATTTATGCCATCACAGATATTGAAACAACGGGAAGCCAAGCTGCGGGGAATAGTATTATCGAGATTGGTGTAATCTTAAGTGACGGGATTTCTGTCATTGAAGAATTCAGTACGCTAATCGACCCGGGTGTGTCGCTGCCCAGCTATATAGTTGCTCTGACGGGCATAACGGATGAGATGTTGGTTGGTGCCCCAACCTTTTCACAGGTTGCTGATCGATTGGAGGAGCTCTTCGAAGGGGTTGTTTTTGTGGCGCACAACGTGAGCTTTGATCACTCGTTCATTTGCGCTGAGTTTGCTGCTATAGGCCGCAATTGGAATCCGCCAAGATTGTGCACCATGCGCTTGGCGCGCAGAGCTTTTCCTGAACAGAAGTCTTACGGATTGAACGCGATATGCACCTGGCTCAATTTGGTTAATGAAAGCGCGCACAGGGCCCTGAGCGATGCTAGAGTGGCAGCGCAAATTCTGTCGAAGTCACTGCCATTGATTGAGCCTTTAGAGTTTAAGAAGATGCTGGCGAAGCACAGTGGAACGGTGTTTTTACCACCCAATCTGCACGAGAAAGTGTTTGAGCGATTGCCCGAGTTGCCGGGGGTCTATTATATGTTCAACGACAAAGGCAAGCCTCTCTACATTGGCAAAGCCAACAACATAAAGAAACGTGTTCGTCAGCATTTTACCACGCAGACTGAGAGTGCACGTGTGCAATCTTTTATGCGCGAAGTGACCGACATAGGGTTTGAATTAACAGGCAACGAGCTCATTGCCTTGCTTTTGGAAGATGCCGAAATAAGAAAGCATTGGCCGCCCTTCAACCGTGCGCAAAAGCGTAAAGTGCGCCGCACACACATTATCCGCTACACCGATCAGGGGGGCTATGATCGGCTCGCTCTCAATGCTGCTGCAAGGGTGAGTAGTTCGCTCAAATCGTTTGCGTCGCCCTCTGAAGCGAGCAAATGGTTATATGCATTGGCTTCCGAGTTCGAGATTGATCAGCGTTTACTTGGTCTGTCGATGTTTGATGCTGCCCAATCGATTACAGATGCAAGTAGCCACAATCGTCTACTTGGCGAGGCTTTGGGACAAATGTTGTCACGCGATCCTTCCTATATCATTGAGAGCAATGGTCGCTCAGCGAACGAGCGTGCTTATGTGATGGTAGAACGTGGATTGCTGAAAGGATATACATTTCTCAGCGAAGAATGTGCGGATGTCGATACGTTGTTGTTCCACTTAAAACCCTTGGTGCATAGCGAAAATACAGGAGGTATACTTGATTCTTTTTCTGATAGCCGATGGGGCTACAAGCGTGTTTCAACGTAAGATTAGAATTTTTAGTTTTGTCTAAAAATGGGCTCAACCGCAGCTCCTGTGCTATAAATATGGATTTTTTCCAGGCTGTTTTTTGGGTTGAGGGTGTGCAGTAGCTCATCGAACCAACCCGACTCTATGGTGGTGCGAAAGGCTAGTGTAGGATAGTGCTCACGCATTTTATCCACGCGCTGTTGAAGCTGGTCATCATCATAAAACAGAATGTAATTGGGCAAGGCACGTGGCAAGATGTCGTTTGCAGTGGCCTCAGCTTCAAAGGCCGCATTGCGAAGTATGCCCTCCACGGGATCTTCTTTTTTGAAATAGTAATAGGTTGTCCAGCATCCACTGTAGAATTGCGGCATCATGGCTCCTTGAGAGGAGTGTGTAAATTCCAAGATGAAGTTGGAGCAGTCGCCCGCTTCATAGAGGTAATTCATTGCTTCAACTCGGCTCTTCTTTGAGTAGGTGAAGCACAGCACAAGCATTGCTATCGTGTTTATTACCCAAAAGAATTGCCAACTGCGACGATGCCACGGAGCTTCTGTCCATTTGGAAGAGAGGTGGCTCCAGCCAATAACACCGGCCATTACAAAAAATGGAAGTGCAGGTAGAATAAAACGTTCTTGCTTGTTTGGGTACAGCAGGTGAAATACAATAAACCCCAGGGTAGGAAGCACTAGGATAAAGAGTTTTCGCCAGCGAGCGAAGAAACCTGCTGTAAGAAAAAGGCTCACAGGAGGCAACATGAAAACACCAATGAAACTGAGGTATGCCCAGGGTGAGCCAGGGTAGTTGAGCGCGTTTTTTTTGTTGTACTCAAAGTACCCTCGTAGATGCTGAAAAGGCTCTCCACCCCAGAGCAAAACATCATCCAACTGCGTGATGAAAAATGCGCAGAATGATATAAAACCAAATACAAGAAAGTAACGGAAGCTGTGTTGGAGAAGCAGTACAAGTCCCACCAGGGCAACGAATAGTCCTGTTTGGTATCGAAAGCCAACGGCCAATCCCATTAGGAAAGCGGCACAGGCGAGCATTGTAAAAGTGTTCGTTGATGAAGGGGTATTTACAGGAGATTCCAAGTGTATACCCCCAACCTTAACCGACTTTAAAGGGATATGTTTTAATACGAGCCACATACCGGCAAGTAAAGGCGGCATGCATACGAGTTCAACCAGATTACGCACGGAAAAGTTGGGTAAGATGGCTATGCAGGCGAGCAGCCAAGCCACGGTGGTGGCATTTTTAAGAGTGCTTAAAAGCGATGTGATGCGAAAGGCAAAATAGACCGTAAGAGTGGAGTATACCGCATGCGCCATTCGCAAAAGGAGCATCTGAATTTCTGGCTGTTCTATTCCTAACCAGTGTGCAATTTTGAAAAAGACGTATAAGAAGCCGAGGTAGAAAAAGCTGATCGGTTCTGGATGGTCATTGGTATTTCCAATGCCTGGCAACCAGTGATTGAAGTTCTTGCCATCGGCCCAGCTGCCTGCGGGTTCAATGGTAAGGAAATGGTCGTCGTGCATCATGTAGCCTGGCGCAAAAAGGGCGGCAAGCAGGCGCACAAAAAGCGCTACAAAAAGCACGGTCCGAAGAGGATGCGCTCGATAATATCCAAGAAATGTTTGACGTACGGATTCGATCATCGAAAAAGGAAAACTAGAAGCAAAGGTCGCAAAGCAAAGTCAAAATCCCGTTTTGTGGTAGTGAGTTCAATCTTTCGATCGCGCGGGTCTTCTGAAGCTGTGGCGATTACGAATGATGTAGTTGGGACCTAACTCAGCGTTTTTCACTTCTTCTGTGATGAAGAATCCAACGGCTGTGATGGTGATTGTCCTTCTCAAATCGGTGGGTCGACGTTTTTCTTTTCCTTTAGTCTCGATAACAATATCTGTAGTGTCGCCATGCTCCTCAACTGAGGTGATATCCCAAAGCACTCCATCGTAGTTCATCTTGTTTCCCTCGCCGTTTACTGTGCATTCGCCTTTTCCGCCAGTGATATCGCCTCGGCCATGATCGTACTGCACGGCATATTCCCACTTGGCCCCATCAAAGGTAGATTGGCACTTAGCCGGGAGGCTGTATTTGGTGACGTTGTCGCTTTCATCGGTGTATTCCATGAAGCCTTCCCAGTTGCCGGTCATTTTGTTGAATTGCCCATAGATAAATTCTTTGTCTCCTTGAGCGAAGGACAGTGAGGGTATCAATAATCCCAAAACGATACAAAGTGTTCTCATGAAATAAAAAGTATTGATAAACAAATATACACGATTGGTAGCTTTACAAAGAGGCTTGTCTACAGCCGTTGGGGCGAGTTTGCTCAGGCGGAGCGCCTTGCGATGGGCGGCGATTTAATTCAAAACCCAATACCATGAAAACAAGTGAAAGCACAAGCAGCTTACAAAGCAAACAGACGAGATTGCCGCACAAAGCGAAGCTCGAAATCCGCGATGATATGGATAGTAGGAAAAACCGCGAGATTGGCTAACGGCGAACGAATAGTAAAAAGGCTAACCGAAAAGAGAAGTCTTCGTTTTTTCTGTGAATTGTTGGTAAACAACCGAGGGTAAACTCGTGTTGGAGCGAGTTTTTTCCGCAAATTCGCCAACAAACTCAAGGGAAACAGTATGACGCGAATAGAGAATTATGTGCTCGGTGGTTGGGCCTTTGGCTCAGGCAATGAAAAGCAGTTGTTTAACGCTGTAAATGGAGATGTGGTTGGCATTGCCTCCACACAAGGGTTGGATTTTGGCGATGTCCTTCACTATGCCAGAACCACCGGAGGTTCCACGCTGCGACGCATGACCTTTCATGAGCGTGGCCGAATGCTCAAGGCGTTAGCTATGTTTTTGAATGAGCGCAAGGCGGCATATTATGACTTGAGTTACGCTACTGGGGCTACTAAAATTGACAGTTGGATCGACATAGATGGGGGTATCGGGAATCTGTTCGCCTACGCCTCATTACGTCGCCAGTTCCCCAACGAACGCTATTATGTGGATGGCGATACGGCCAAGCTTTCGAAGCACGGCACTTTCATCGGGCATCACATCATGGTGCCAAGAGAAGGGGTTGCCATTCACATCAACGCATTCAACTTTCCTATTTGGGGTATGTTGGAAAAGGTTGCGGTGAATTTGCTCGCAGGCATGCCAGCTGTTGTTAAGCCAGCAACAATTACCTCATACCTCACCGAAATTGTGGTTCGTGATATCATTTCATCCGGAATTTTACCAGAGGGTGCTCTGCAACTTTTATGCGGCAATGTCGAGGGCCTGCTCGATCATGTGGTTTCCCAAGACGTTGTAACGTTTACAGGAAGCGCCACTACTGGTCGCAAGCTAAAGGCACACCCTCGCATTATACAGGAATCGGTTCATTTCAATATGGAGGCCGACTCGCTCAATGCTGCTGTGCTCGGCAAAGACGCTGCGCCTGGTACAGAAGAGTTTGAATTGTTCATCAAGGAAGTGCGCAAAGAGGTCACGGTGAAGTGTGGTCAGAAATGCACGGCGATACGCAGGGTTATTGTTCCTCAGGAATTTTTGGAAGATGTACAGATTGCATTAGGCAAGGCGTTCGCAAAAACTACGGTCGGCAATCCACGCAATGAGTCGGTGCGAATGGGCTCACTGGCAGCGCAGTCACAAAGGACGGACGTGCTAGAGAAATTGGCGATTTTGCGCCAAGAGTCGGAATTGGTCTATGGCGATCCCACCAGCATCGAGGTAATTGATGCCAGTTTTGAAAAGGGAGCATTCATTTCACCCATTTTACTGGTAAATAATGATCCATTCAAGAAGAGATCGACACCTGAAGTGGAGGCATTTGGTCCCATCACAACGCTTATGCCCTATGACACATTAGAAGACGCAGTTGCCCTTACAAAAATGGGCAAGGGCTCGTTGGTGTGCAGTATCACTACCCACGATAACCGCATAGCTAGAGACTTTGTGCTCGAATGTGCATCG
>CAMBPD010000013.1 GCA_945869405.1 Chryseobacterium gleum
GTAATGGCAGGAACAATCGACATCAAATCTCCGATGCGTGCATTGGTTTTCTTCTCTTTGTTGATGATGGCCCTTCGCTCAGCGCAGCTTACTAGATTTTCCATGGCACTGATGGTTAGACGAGCGGAGACGCCACTTTTCTGATCGACATATTCGCTTTCACGTGCTTCAAAAGCCACCATCTCTATCAACTCACGCAGGAATGGCGCTACAGTCACGCGCTTTAATTGCTCTTTGGTGTGTCGGGCTTCCAATTCTGTAATCTCCATTCCCAACGCAATGCTTTTCGGGTAGTGGGTGATGATTTGACTTTGAATGCGGTCTTTGAGCGGCGTTATGATGCTCCCGCGATTTGTGTAGTCTTCGGGGTTCGCTGTAAATACAAATTGAATATCCAAAGGCAGTCGCAATTGAAACCCACGTATCTGAATATCGCCCTCTTGAAGAATATTGAAAAGCGAAACTTGAATGCGCGCCTGAAGATCGGGTAGCTCGTTGATGACAAAAATGCAGCGATGACTTCGGGGTATGAGCCCGAAATGGATAACGCGTTCGTCGCTGTATGGTAGTTTTAAGTTGGCTGCTTTTATGGGGTCTATATCCCCAATAAGATCGGCAACGCTCACATCGGGGGTGGCTAGTTTCTCCACGTAGCGATCAGCGCGATGCATCCAGCGTATGGGGGTTAAGTCACCGTGCAGCGCCAGCGCATCATGCGCTGCATGACTGATGGGTTGCAGAGGGTCGTCGTTGAGTTCGCTGCCGTCGATGCAAGGAATCCACTCATCGAGTAATGCTGTTAATGTGCGCGCAATGCGTGTTTTCGCTTGGCCACGCAACCCGAGCAAATTGATGCTGTGCCCACTTAAAATGGCTCGCTGCACATCGGGCAACACCGTTTCGTCGTAACCAATAATTCCGCTAAATGGATTGGTTCCCCGTTCCATGTGATGAATTAAGTTCGTTCTTAATTCTGTCTTTAAGCTTTTAGGTGCGTACCCCGACTGTTTTAGTTCTCCTAGGGTTTGTATGCTGGGTTGTTTTTTCATTCAGATGGTTGGTTGTTACATGCGCTTCTTTCTATTGCGCTCATAGTCGCTGAGGATACTGTCTCCAAGTGCGTTCAGCCCTGTGAAAAGAGCTTTGCCTCCATTCGCCTCTGTGAACTCTTCAATGAATTGTTGCAAATAGTTGTCGCGAGCAATCATGAAGGTTGTGATCGGAATTTTTTTCTTCCTGCATGCTCTGGCAAGGTTGAGGCATTTTCCGGTTATGTAAGGGTCAAGGCCGAAAGAGTTTTTGTAGTATTGGCCGTTTTCCTTTAAGCAAGACGGTTTGCCGTCGGTGATCATGAATATTTGCTTGTTTCCCGAGCGTTTGCGGCGCAGTATTTCCATGGCAAGCTCCAAGCCCGCAACCGTATTGGTGTGGTAGGGCCCAACCTGTAGATAAGGCAAGTCGCGCACGCTGACGGGCCAAGCATCGTCGCCAAAAACAACTATGTCGAGGGAGTCTTTTGGGTAGCGCGTCATAATGAATTCCGACAAGGCCATTGCTACTTTTTTAGCAGGGGTAATGCGGTCTTCGCCATACAAGATCATGCTGTGCGAAATGTCAATCATGAGCACGGTTGATGCTTGAGAGAGATGCTCTGTTTCGAAAACCTCTAGGTCATTTTCGGTGAGTATGAAGTCGCTTACCCCATGAGCAATCTGAGCGTTACGAAGCGATTCACTCATGAGAATTTGATCGGCTTTGTCACCAAACACAAAGGGCCTGCGCAGTTCCGTGGCTTCGTCACCCATCCCTGATTGCTTGGTTTTGTGAGAGCCCGACTGTGCCTTTTTCATCTTGCCAAAAAGCTGGTCAAGATTTTTCTGACGCATGGCTTGTTCGCTTTTGGCTGTAATGCTGCTGCCTTTGCCTTTTCCTCCTTTTTGCCCGGCTTCATACTTTTCCCGCAGGTATCCTTTGCGTTTCAACTCTTGCTCGAAATCATCTCTCGTGTAGGTGTCGGAAAAAATGGGACGTTGTCGGTCAATTTCTTCCATGAAATCCAGAGCTTCCGCGGGATCACCACTGGTGTAGTTGAGCAGTTCAATAAACAGAGGCAACAAGCGGTCAAAGGGAGTGCTCAAATCCTCTTCTGGTATATAGCGATGAAACTCGAAGCCAATCATAACTCTATAACAACTCGAAAGAGGAAAGGTTGCAAGCAGCGGCGTTCAAACTAACAGGAACTGATAAATGACAGAAAAGGAGGGTGTTATTTTTCGAGTTCTTTCTTCAGTTCCTCTTGGGCCACTTGGAGCGGTGCTAGTTGTTGTGCCTCGAGCTTCTTGAAAAATTCACTCTCTTCCATCGAAGGCAATAGAAACAATGAGAAATTGTAGATGGGCTCGTAGAAATACGAATGTTGTTTTTGCTTGTTTGGAAGCCAACCATACTTGCTATCGAGCGCGTTGAAGAGAACAAATAGAATGCTCAGGAAAAGAAGTGTTTTGGTGAGTGAGAAAAAGGCTCCACCGACTTGGTTCCAGCGTTCTGCCCCGCCGGCACTCACTGTTTTTGTGATGAGCTTGCCCATGAAAAACAGCGCTACAAAGACTAACACGAGCACCACTACAAAAGAAATTATGGGAAGACTCTCGGAGTCCATTTCGAACTTGGTGCGAAGAAAATTGGCCATCCAATCGCTCAAATGCACTCCTGCATACAAGCCCACAAAGAGCGATAGCATTGAGAAAACTTCCATTACAAACCCATTGCGCCACCCGCGCCAAATGGCAAGACCGATGGGTATGAGTAAAAAGAGGTCGAGATAGCTAACCATGGAAACGAATTTAAGTTTCGCATGCAACCAAGCATATCCGTTCCCTCTGAGTTGTCAACAGGAAGCGTTGAGTAGCCACTCCTGTGGTTGCGTTTGCTGAATTGCTTCTGATTGAAAATTTGGTTTGCACACGATTTTGAGTAATTTTGTTACTCAATTATGATTGAAACACTCCTTTCTTCCAAGACACGATTGAAATTGTTGATGAAGTTTTTCCTCAACAGTAGCAACAGTTCCTACTTGCGCAACTTGGAGGAGGAGTTCGGCGAGTCGACCAATGGCATTCGAATAGAGCTGAACAAATTTGAAAAGGCGGGCTTTTTAGATTCAAGGATTGAAGGCAACAAGAAGATGTTTAAAGTCAACACAGAACATCCGTTGTTTAACGACCTCAATTCTATTCTCATGAAAATGACAGGGCTAAACCATGTGGTGGATTACATGTTGGCTCGCATCGGCGATTTGGACAAAGTGTACTTGGTGGGTAAATTGGCGCAGGGTCAAGACACGGGGATAATAGACATAGTGCTCGTGGGCGACGGCATCAACAAGACATTTTTAATTGAGCAAATAGAAAAAGCTGAACATAAGATTGGAAAGAAAATTCGCTATGTTAATTTTACCACAAGTGAGTTTTCATTACCAAAAATTGAAGAGCCAAGTATGCACCCGCTGCTGCTTTGGAGCAAATGAGTAGAAAAACGTGAGTTGATTACCGGCGATTCAGCACTGAAACGCAACAACAGGGACAGAGAAAATGAATGTGAAAATTTATACTCCTTCAAACAGTGAAAACCCGCTCCAGATGTTGTGGTCTGTAGCCAAAGGGCTGGCCGAGGGACATTCATTGGGCTATCGACTCTTTCGACGGGATATGAAGGCGAGTGTTGAAGGTTCCTTACTTGGTTTTGTTTGGTTGTTTTTGCCCGCATTGGCTGCGGCAGGCATTTGGATTCTCTTAAATCAACAGCGCGTTATCAATGTGAGTTCTGGACAGATGGCTTACCCTGCCTATGTGCTTATTGGAACTACGCTGTGGACCATTTTCACGGAGTCTATCAACAAACCTATCCAACGGTACAAAGCTGCAATGTCGATGATGACGAAGCTTAACTTTCCTCGCGAAGCCCTTTTATTGGCGGCAATCTATGACATGCTTTTTAGCGTTTTTATAAAAATGATTGTGCTCTTGCCCTTGTTGGTTTTTCTTGGAATGTCGCCATCATTTTCGTGGAGTATGTCCATACTCATAGCGTTGGGCGTGGTGTTTACAGGGATAGCAATCGGAATTTTTATAGCCCCTTTTGGTATCTTGTTCAACGATCTTTCTAGAGCCATCAATTTGATTTTGCCCTTTATCATGTATCTGACACCCGTGGTGTATGCCCTACCCAAGGACTCTTTTCTTGCTCGAGCACAGATCTACAACCCCGTTACGCCTTGGATTGAATACTGCCGGTCATTCATTGGGAACTATGCATTCGACATGCAGACTCCTCTACTTTTGTGGTTGTTGGTCTCTTTATTCATGTTGTGTGCGGGACTTATCATGATGCGTATCGCATTGCCTATTATTGTTGAACGCTCAGGAAGTTAAAACACGAAATGGCCACCATGGAAAATGATGTTTTGGTAAAAGTGGAAGGAGTTTCAAAGAAATTCTGTCGCAATCTCAAGCGCAGCTTGGTGTATGGCGGCGCGGATATCATCAACGGATTTGTTGGGAGAGAGCGCACAACCAAATTGCGCAAGGATGAGTTCTGGGCTATCGATAATGTGAGTTTTGAGCTGAAAAGAGGCGAGTGTTTGGGCTTGATAGGACATAATGGGGCTGGAAAAAGCACGCTGCTCAAAATGCTCAACGGCCTTATAAGCATAGACTGCGGTCGCATTGAAATGCGTGGCAAGGTGAGCGCATTAATCGAACTCGGAGCTGGTTTTAGCCCTTTGCTTACCGGACGAGAAAACATCTACAACAATGGTGCTGTGTTGGGATTTACCAAAGAGGAAATCGATCGGAAATTTGATGCCATATTGGAGTTCGCCGAGCTGAATGATTTCATCGACACACCTTTGCAAAATTACAGCAGTGGAATGAAGGTGCGACTGGGGTTTGCTGTGGCTGCTCAGCTAGAGCCCGACATTCTTCTTATTGACGAAGTGCTGGCGGTGGGCGATATGGGTTTTGTGCTGAAGTGCTTTAACCGCATGGACAAGTTGCTTCAGAATACCGCGATGATTTTTGTGTCGCACTCGATGCCACAAGTGGCGAGGATGTGCACAAAAATTTTGGTGATGGACAAGGGAAAGCCAGTGGAATATTCAACCAATATCACCGAAGGCCTTGCCAAGTACTACAGCAAATTCAAGATGCAGATTGGCGATTACAAAGGCTCTGATCGGGCCGATTTGGTTGAGGTCAAACTGGTATCGAATGGCAATGTCTATTCTGTAGAAGATGAAATAGAAATTGAATACGGCGCCTCAATGGAGTTGCATATAAAGGTGCGTTTTAACGAAACAATAGTAAGCCCAGATATCTACGTAGTATTCTACGACAAGGAACAACGTGGATTTGCGGAAATCTTCAATTTCAGTGATCAGTTGGAGCTACAGCAGGCCAGCGGAGTTATGGATTTTCAAGCCACAATACATGAGCTCTTTTTTACGCAAGGAAAATATTCCATTACTATAGCGATGATAGAAAGAGACGGCGAAAAAAACATCTTGTTCAGGCATCAATCTGCCATTTATTTTGATGTAAAGGGTGGCTTCCACGGTTGGGTGCCAGTACAAATAAATCCGAGTTGGAAAATAAATAAGTGACTATGAAAAATCTGTTGAAAAAAGCAGTCTCAACGCTTGGTTACACGCTAGTGAAAACCGACTTCTTGAGAGAAATGAACCGAAAGAAACATGCAGGGGCTGAGGGGGTGTCTGAGGAAAAGAATGATCTCATCGCCAATGTGTTTGCCATTCTAAAGACTGCGGGTTTTGCTCCCAAGCATATCTTGGATATTGGAGCTAACCGCGGAACATGGTCGAGAGAAGTGAAGAAGATATTTACGGATGCTCGCTTCACACTGGTAGAGCCACAATCGAACTTGAAATCGTATTTCGATGACCTCTTGAAGAGCGATACATTTATTTACCTTCCCATTGGAGTGGGCGAGAAGCCGGGGCATTTCAGTTTTACAATTGCAACACGGGACGACAGCAGCACGTTTCGGATGTCGCCAGAAGAGGCCCAATCAAGGGGCTTAACGCAGGTTCAGGTAGAAGTGAACACTATTGATAACATAGTGATGGACTCCAAGTTTGGTGTGCCTGATCTAATAAAAATCGATGCTGAAGGCCTTGATTTAGACGTGTTGCGCGGGGCCAAATCGATATTCGGAAAAACCGAGGTTATCTTAGTGGAAGCTTCGGTGGTCAACCCCGTTTTTAAGAACGATGTGCTGGCTGTAGTGGCCTTCATGCGAGAAAATGGGTATTCACTGTTCGAGATAACCGACTTGAATAGACCGTTTGAAAAACGAGTGCTTTGGCTCGTTGAATTGCTCTTCGTAAGAGCGAATGGCCCCATCAGCAAAATCGATTGGGTATAGTACAATGAGATTTTATGAATGTTAAATAGAGTGTCGTGATAAACGTAACGAAAACATACTTACCTCCCTTTGAAGAATATATAACGATTCTGAAAAGAGCTTGGGACAAAGCCTGGTTAACCAATAATGGTGAATTGTTGCTGGAGTTGGAGGAAAAGCTCAAAACGTATCTCAACGTTGACCATTTTCTATTCTGCTCCAACGGAACCATTGTTTTGCAAATGGCGCTTAAGGCGCTTGATATAACCAAGGAAGTCATTACCACACCATTTTCTTACGTGGCTACAACCAATGCTATACTTTGGGAAGGTTGTAAGCCTGTGTTTGTAGATATCAGAGAGGATTCTTTCTGTATTGATGAAACGAAAATCGAGGCATCAATTACAAAAGATACACAAGCCATCTTGGCCACGCATGTATACGGCTTGCCCTGCAACATAGAGGCAATCGAAGCAATAGCCCACAAGCATAATTTGAAAGTTATTTATGATGCTGCCCATGCGTTTGGATGCAAATACAATGGGAAATCATTACTTGAATATGGTGATGTATCCACTTGTAGTTTTCATGCGACCAAGCTCTTTCACACTGTTGAAGGAGGCGCTGTAATGGCTCGTGATAAGCGTATTTACGACAAACTCTATCTTTTCAGATCCTTTGGTCATAGTGGTGATGATTATTTTAGTCAAGGTATCAATGCAAAAAACTCCGAGTTTCATGCTGCGATGGGGCTTGCCGTGTTTCCTTACCTCAGCACAATAATTGATGATAGGAAAAGGATTAGTGAAGAGTATGATTTTCTTTTGCCTTCTTTTTTAACGAAGCCAACTGCTCGCGCAACATCATTCACGCACAACTATGCGTATTACCCCGTTCTCTTTGAAACGGAAGAAGAGCTAGTAAGAGTCAAACAAGCACTACAGGACGCGGAGATAAATGCGAGGCGTTATTTTTATCCTGCACTCAATACCCTTCCTCACACAAAATCCCTCAATAGTTTTTGCCCATTAGCGGAAAGTATTAGTAAAAGGGTTTTGTGTTTACCAATATTTCCGCATTTCAATCAGGTCGAGAAAGTAATGAGTATCATAAAAAAAGCACGATGAAAGTTGCCGTTATGCAACCATATTTTTTCCCCTATGTGGGATACTTTCAGCTAATAGCAGCAGTAGATAAGTTTGTGCTGTATGATGATGTGAGTTTTATAAATAGGGGCTGGATAAATCGTAACAATATTCTGATAGCCGGCCAGCCTTCATTGATAAGTGTGCCGTTGTCTGGAGCTAGTCAAAACAAGCGAATAAATGATATTTATCCCGTTGCGGAAAGTAAGTGGGTAAAGACGCTGCTGAAAACAATTGAACACAACTATAGACAAGCTCCTTTTTTTCATGAGGCATTCAGTATCCTGGAAAGTACACTCAACGATACTCAAACGGACATTGCTAAAATCAATCTGTGTGCAATTCAAAAGGTTTGCGAATACCTTTCAATCCAGACTCAATTAATTCCTAGTTCTAGCATCTACGACAATACTGCCCTGAAAGGACAGGAGAGAATATTAGATATCTGCTTGAAAGAAAAAGCTACTCAATACATCAATCCAATCGGTGGCACGGAATTGTATGACTCACAGTTTTTCAAAAAGGATTCAATTTCAATTCATTTTTTAAGACCTCTTCCCGCTGCTTACAAGCAGTTTAACCAGGAATTTGTCCCTTGGCTTTCCATCCTGGATGTGTTGATGTTTAACACTAAGGAAAGTACTTCTTTGCTGTTGAAGAAATTTGAATTGATATGACTGGAAAAACCTATATCTACAATTTGGGACAGTTATTTGAAACAATTGCCCTGAAAAACCAAAGTTCTGTTGCCGTTAAAAGCATGAATGGCCATACAACCACGTATGGTGAACTCGATCGGCTATCGAACCAAATTGCTCATTTCTTATGTGAAAGGAATCTTCGGAAAGGAGATGTAGTGGCTATCCTGAACAACAAATCATCTTTGTCGTTCGGCTTGATGCTAGCTTGTATTAAATCAGGAATTATTTATACAAATCTGGACCCCAATAGTCCGCCGGAACGCTTCCGAAAAATGTTGGGTGTTTGTAACCCATCTCTGTTATTTTATCCCGACGATGAGCGCTTTCCCGCCGCGCAGGAGCCGGGAACAGTAGACGTCGTTGATTATACATCGGAATCTTTTTTGCAAAAACTAATGCAACTGCCCGTTGCTCTTCCTGAGTGTAACCATCTTGTGGCCTCCAACAATCCGGCCTATATCATGTTTACTTCTGGTTCAACTGGATTCCCTAAAGGAGTGCTGATTTCGCATGCAAGTGTTATCCATTTTATAAATTGGAGCAAGCTCACCTATGGTACCTCTGAAAGTGATGTGTTTACTAATCTCAATCCGATGCATTTCGATAATTCGGTGTTCGACTTCTATGCCTCACTTTTTACCGGCGCCTCCATTTTGCCCATAAGGGAAAGCGTAACGATTCAGCCCCGTAAATTATTGAATGAATTGAATAGGTTGCAGCCCACCATTTGGTTTAGCGTGCCTTCTATGCTTGTGTATGTATTGAATACGCGTGCCCTCAAGCCTGATGATTTGCCCGACCTTAGGGTCGTGACCTTTGGTGGTGAGGGATTCCCCAAAAATAAATTACGTGAACTCTGGAAATTTTGGGGGCATCGTGTCCGATTTATTAATGTATACGGACCGACGGAGTGCACATGCATTTGCTCATCATATCCTGTAACGGAAAGTGACTTGAACAATGATGACCTGTTGCCTTTGGGCCCTGTTGCACCTAACTTTACCGCTTTCATTATGACTGAGGACGGAAACCTCATGGAAAATGGTGAAATAGGCGAGCTTTGTTTAGGAGGTCCGAATGTAGGCTTGGGGTATTTCAATAATCCTGAAAAAACCTCGGAAGTGTTCATAGACAATCCTCTAGTAAAATCGCATAAAGAAAAAATTTATAAAACGGGAGATTTAGCAGTTTATGAAAAAGCGAAGGACATCTTTTTATTTAAAGGAAGGAAAGACAATCAGATAAAAAGAATGGGGTATCGTATTGAACTGGAAGAAATTGAAAATGCATTAAACACCCT
The DNA here is from genome assembly GCA_945869405.1 of Chryseobacterium gleum. GTDB lineage: Bacteria > Bacteroidota > Bacteroidia > Flavobacteriales_D > Sanyastnellaceae > JAIBBG01. Next base: position 9,567 of record CAMBPD010000013.1, read on the forward strand.
TGGATTTATTGAAGAGTCTGCGGTCATCTATGTTGACAACCATACATTTTCTTCTAAAATTATCGCATGTTTGAAGAGCAAAGAGGTAGAAATTGAAAAAATTCGCTCAGAGTTGGAAAATCATTTACCCAAGTATATGATGCCTGACATCATGGAGTTTTACGATGATTTGCCCAAGAACCAGAATGGAAAAATAGACAGAATACAGTTGAAGAAAATGTTCAATAGTTAAAATCATGGAGCAGAAAAAAATATCACTCATCCTATTTGGCACCGGGAAAATTGCAGAAGCGGTATCTTATTATTTCAATCGTGATGCAAAATATCATATTGCAGGCTATGTGGTGGATGACTTGTTTTATCAATCAGAGAGTTTTCTGGAGAAACCGGTGGTTAAGTTATCAGAGGTGTCTGTAACTTATCCGGCAACGGATTTCCTTGTATTTGTAGCTATAGGTTATCAGGGAATGAACAAAATTCGGTCAGACAAATATCATTTTTTTAAAAGTGCCGGCTACTCATTCGCTTCATACAGAAGTCCTTTTGTTGAAGGCGACTTCACTGTAGGTGAAAACACCATCGTAATGGATGGTGCGGTCATACAACCCAAAGCAAACTTCGGCAACGATGTATTTGTCTGGGGCGGCGCTATGGTTGGGCACCATGCTGTAATCTATGACCATTGTTGGCTTACAGGAGGCTGTTTAATAGGTGGAGCGGTTCATTTGGGGAGTTCAACCTTCATTGGAATGGGGGCCATTGTTGGTCAAGAAGTTAAAACTGGTGTCGAGTGTATGCTCGGAGCTGGTTCGCTCACAGTAAAAAGTATTGGAGATAAAACAGTCGTTATTGCAGAGCAAACACCCATCCATCGCTTGAACTCTACTCAATTTACGCGAATGTCATCTTGTTTTCGCATCTAAACACCTATACAATTATGAATAAATTAAATCAAATATTTATTGAAACTCTTAAAGTAAGCCCTGAAGAGGCTGCGTCGAATTTGGGGATGGATGATGCACGCAATTGGGATTCTCTTTCGCACATGAACTTGATTGTGACAATTGAAAATGATTTTGGTATTGAACTCTCAGGGGATGATATAGCCGAAATGATTACGTTTGATAAAATCAGAGAAATCCTTAAAAGGTATACCTGATATGAGGCTTACCGATGCTAAAATAATTATCACCGGAGCAGGCTCCGGGTTTGGGAAAAGTATGGCCATGCATTTCTCTGAGCATGGAGCTCAGGTCTTTGCAATAGATATCGATCAGAATGCCCTAAGCCGGCTAAAGGACGAATACCAGACCATTCACACCATGGTGGCTGATGTGGCTGATAATAACCGCGTGGAATCAACCATAAATGAGATTTTTCAAATAGAAAAAAGGACGAATATCCTGATAAATAATGCAGGTATTATGAAGAATTCTCCTCTGATTAACGTGCTACAGCGGCCCGACAGAAAGCATAAACTGGACTTATGGCATCGGGTGATAGAGGTGAATCAACACGCGGTTTTTTATACTACTCGCGCTTTTGCCGATCAAATGATAGCTAATCGAAACAAGGGAGTTATTGTGAACATCAGTTCAATCGCGGCTGCCGGTAACGCGGGTCAAACAGCTTATGCCGCCTCCAAGGCAGCAGTTGAATCTATGACCAAAGTATGGGCAAAGGAAATGGGTGTTTTTGGCATCAGATCAGTAGCCATTGCTCCCGGGTTCATGGATACGGCGGGCACGAATGATGCATTGGAAGAAAAAATGTTGAGCCGTTGGATTGAACAAACCCCATTGAAAAGAACCGGAAGAGCCGAGGAGGTTGTATCTGCGGCTCGCTTTGTCATAGAAAATGATTTTGTGAATGGAACGGTAATTCACGTAAATGGAGGATTGAATCTATAGATAGCCATCATGATACTTGTAATAAACACTGATCGCTTGATACTACGGCCTGTCGTTTCAGAAAACGCGGAATCACTATTTATATTAATGCAAAATCAGGTTGATACCACTTATTTGAGTTGGGAACCACATTCCACGATTGAAACCACTTTCAATCTTATTCAAAGCCTCCAGGAAGCGCAAAAGAATGACAAGGGTTATCATTGGTGTGTACACTTCAATAATGAAATTATTGGTATTGTGTCATTAATAGATGTGCGAAGAACGATTCGTTCATGGACAATCAATCGATCCGAACTTTCCTATTGGATTGGTAAACCATTCATCGGTAAAGGATTTGCTACTGAAGCCGCAAGTGCAATTGTCTCCTTTGGATTCAGTCATTTGGCTCTTCATAAAATAGTTATTGCGCATGCTTTGGAAAATACTGAGTCAAAAAAAATATGTCATAAATTGGGCTTTCAAGTTTATGCCCAAGAACACCATGCTTTTATGAAGGAAGGAAGATGGCATGATTTGATTTGGTATGAATTATTAAAAAACAAAAAAAATGAAACAGAATAATATCAATATTTATCAGTGTCCTTTAACTGGAAAAGACCTAGAAATTGCTGAAATCAAAACAATAGACAATGGTAAGGTTCATAATGGCGTTTTGTTTTCAAAAGAGGCCAATAGAAATTATTCAATAATTAATGGTTGTATAGATTTTATAACACCTGAACAAGATATCAAAGGAGCTTCTTTTGCAAGGCAATATTATTCAGAAATTGCGAAAACATATGATGAGAATGTTCATATTACATTTCAATTGTATAATGAAAATGAATTGGAGATCAGAAACAAAATGATTGATTTGTTAGAATTGAAATCTGATTACAAAGTGTTGGAAGTTTCTGCAGGTACAGGTAAAGATTCTGAATTAATCTCAAAAAGATTAGGGAAGGATGGTGGCTTATGGATTTTGGATATATCAAAAGATATGATGGCATTTAATATGGAAAGAATGAAAAGTGCCGAAATTCCAGTTGAACATATTATCGCCAGTGCTTGTTCTTTGCCTTTTAAAGACAACAGTTTTGATGCATTGTATTGTTTTGCTGGAGTTGGACATTTTCCTGATTTACCCAAAGGACTAAAAGAAATGGCACGCGTTGTTAAGCCTGGGGGTAAAGTTGTTTTTTGTGAGAAAAATGTTCCTTATTGGTTGAGAAGCACTGAATATGGAAAAATTTGCATTAATAATAATCCAATGTTTGCTGATCATGTTCCTTTAGAACATATTCCTGTTGAAGCTAGAAATGTAGGGGTGCGTTGGATAAATGGAAATGTTCATTATGTGTTTGATTATACGGTAGGTGAAGGAGAGCCTATAGGGAGTTTTGATTTGGAAATCCCAGGACCTAGAGGTGGAACTTTTAACACAAGATATTTTGGTAAACTAGAGGGAGTTACAAATGAAACCAAGGAGTTGGCAATGAAAGCTAGAGAAAAATTAGGAATTTCAATGCATCAGTGGTTGGAAGGTTTGATTAAAAAAGAAGCAGAAGAAATATTAAAGTAAATCCTAATTTATGAAATGGAAAAAGAGAGGGCTAATATTCAATGTTGAACAACCTAGAGGTTGGATGAATTCACACACACAATGCCCAACAGCAATAGTTCTAGAAAATGCTATCAGAGTTTATTTTTCGGTTAGGTTTAATAATCAACAGAGTCTTCCAGTATCTATTGATTTAGATATTAATAATCCAAATATTGTATTGAAAGAAAGGCTTCAGCCAATTTTAGATTTTGGTAGAAAGGGAACATTTGATGAAAACGGTATTATTCCTAGTTACTTTATAGAAATAGATAGTGACTTATATTTTTATTATGCTGGTTGGAGTCAATGCAAAAATGTTCCGTATAAAAACTACACGGGGCTGGCTATAAGTAAGGATAAGGGATTGACATTCAAGAAACATTCTGAATCACCGGTTTTGACTCTTGATATACACAACCCTCTGTCTGCTACAGGGCCTTGCATAATAAAGAGAGAGAATGATTATATAGCAATCTATTCTACTGGTAAAGATTGGATTGAGGTTAATGGTAAATTAGAACATACATATTTATTAACCTACGCAACGTCGTTGGACGCGATTGAATGGAAAAGTTCAGGTGAGATTATAATAGAGCCAGAACGTGAATTTATGGCTCATTGCAAACCAACAATAATATTCTTAGAGGGAATCTACCATATGTGGTTCTCCACTAGAGGGAGTTATGATTTTAGAAGTAGCGGTAGTGATAGCTATAGAATAGGATATGCTTCTTCAAGAGATTTAATTAATTGGGAAAGGGATGATTCTAAAGCAGGTATTGATGTTTCCTCAGCCGGCTGGGATTCAGAAATGATTTGCTATCCACATATCGTAAAAGTCGGCGAAAAGTATTTAATGTTTTATAATGGTAATGGTTTTGGAAAAAGTGGTTTTGGTTATGCTGAACTAGAAGTATAGATAGCTTAATAAATAAAATTATAATCTGGAATAATATGCAACACGATCCTGAAAAATTGAAATACGAATACCTTAAGCATCATAATTTAAGACCACAGTACGAATCTGGGCTTAATGCGATCCTTGAAATGGACATAAGTAAACAAGACTTAATACACCAATTCCCAGTTTTCATTGGTCATCAAACATTGGCAAGAGAAATTGCATTATATGAAGCATATAAAATGACTCTTGATGTAGCAGGTCATATTGCCGAAATAGGCGTTAACATGGGCTTTGGTTCGCTTTTATTCGGTAAACTAACTAAAATATTCGAACCCAATTCATTAACATTGGTACATGGATTTGATTGGTGTGAAGGTGCTGACCCAACTGCTGAAGAGGAAGATTTTATTGATAAAGGAGCTTATTGCACACCTGAGGTGATGGTGCGAAAGCTAATTAAGGTTCAAGGTTTGGATAATATAATTCATTTACACAATTTAGACGCAACAAAAGATCTACCGGTATTTTTCAACAAGAATAACCATCTTCAATTTAAACTTGTTTTTTTAGACTGTGGCATTTATGAGGTTGTTAGAGAATCATTAATTCACTTTTGGGAAAGACTTACACCTGGCGGAATCCTGTTAATAGACCACTATTCATTCGAGCTTGCCCCAGGAGAGATGAGAGCAATTAGAGAAGTATTACCGAATGTTAAATGGAAACAGTTCCCATTTGGTTGGATGCCTTGCGCATATGCAATAAAAGAATGAAAAATAATGAGCAAATCGTGAGTATATGTTGCGCAACATATAACCACGTGAATTTTATTGCTCAATGTTTAGATGGTTTTGTTAATCAAAAAACAACATTTCAATTTGAAATATTGGTTCATGACGACGCATCTACAGACGGTACAGCCGAAATTGTAAAAGCGTATGAAAAGAAATATCCGCAATTATTTAGAAATGTTTACCAAGCGGAAAACCAATTCTTGAAGCAAAATGCTTTGGTGAATATCTTATTCCCAATGGTAAAGGGTAAATACATAGCACTGTGTGAAGGCGATGACTATTGGACAGATCCATTAAAGTTGCAAAAGCAAGTGGATTATTTGAATGAGAATCAAGACGTAGTTCTATGCTTTCACCCTGTTCAAATGCTCATGCCGGATGGCCTGCTGAGAGATGATTTCTTAACGAAGGTTCCGGATAATTACAATCGAATAGAGGTGATAGCAGCACAGGGTAATTTCCTGCATACCCCATCGGTAGTCTTTCGAAATGTGATTCGTCAATTTCCTGACATGATTCACGAAACTCCAATCGGCGATTACTTCCTGCAAATGCTTTTTGCTACGCACGGTGAGTTTCATCAATTGCCCTATGTGATGGCAGTATATCGCTATGGTGTTGGCGTTTGGAGTAACGAGGAACAATTCACTAGGTCGCTGCGCACCGCCAAAACACACGCGCTGTTGATGGCCTATTTTACTCAAGCAAAAAATCATGTGATTGCTGAAATATTTGCGCGACGAATTGCGGGTTTTATGCAACGTTTCTCAGCAGAAATAGAGAACCAGCACATTGAGTATCTTATTCCGAATTCCGAAACAGCCGTCCCTGTAGTGCAAGCAATGAACAAGGATCTGAAAAAGAAAAGTGATGCAGTAGAACGCCTGAAATCAAGCCAGCTTCAAACTTCATCGATAAAGAAAATGGTGACTGAGCTATCGAGAAGAATTACCCATAAACTCAGAGGCAATAAATAGGTTGTTGAAATGGAATCAGGCACGGTGCACATATCGATTATCGTTCCCAACTACAACCACGCGCGGTTCCTGAAACAACGCCTCGATTCGGTTTTCAATCAATCGTTTGCGGACACAGAAATCATCTTACTCGATGACTGTTCGACCGATGGAAGTAAAGACATTCTTCATGAGTATGCGAAGCACCCGAAGGTGCCGCACGTAGTTATCAACTCCCAGAACACCGGTTTTCCTGTGATGCAATGGCAGAAGGGAATTTCACTTGCTAAGGGTGATTGGATATGGATTGCCGAAAGTGATGACTTTTCTGACCTCCGGTTTTTGGAATCCATGATGCAGTATGCACAGCAAAATCCAACGTGCGGAGTTGTGTATTGTCAATCGTTCGACACAGACGAGGTGGGAACGATTCTCTCCACGCGATTGAATTATACAGACTTGTTTCAACCAAACATCTGGGCCGAAAATTTCAGTGTAGATGGAAAGGAGTTCATCGCAAAGTATCTCAAGCGAAAGAACGTAATTCCAAATGCAGGGGCTGTGCTGTTTCGAAAAGACCTCATCGATCGCCATACGTTTGATGATAGTATTTGCTCGCTTAGAATGGCCGCGGACTGGATGTTCTGGATCAGGCTAGCAGCGTCAACGCGAATTGCATTTTTGTCTACACCACTTAATTATTTTCGATCGCATGGCGCAACCACGCGTCATCATGATTCGCGACAAAAGCAATTACAGCGCCTCATGGAGGAACGATGTGTGCGAAGTGAGCTGCATGAATTGATGCCAATGGTTAATCAGACCCAAGAAATTGAGATACTGAACAGAAAGGTTTTTGCCATGCATTCACCCCGCAATATCCTTCGACGCGACTTCTGGAAATTCAGGGCGAAGGGATTTTCAAGGATTACTTTTGCCATTGGCTTTTTGCGGCAACTTAAACGAATGAAATGATAGTAGGGACTGGACTCATCGCCAATGCTTTCTCGTCGAGCAGTTTGCCCGGTGATGTGTTGCTATTTGCATCGGGTGTTTCCAACTCGAAGGAAAAGCGCACTGAACCTTTCGAACGCGAATTGAATTTGATTCGACAAACAGCAGAAACCAATCCTGAAAGACGAATTATTTACTTCAGTACGGCAAGCGTAATGGATCCTGAGTTGATCGGGGAACCCTATGTGATTCATAAACTGAAGTGTGAAGACTGGCTTAAGAATCACACCTTATCACCTCTCATTTTGAGGGTAACTAACGTGGTTGGAAATTCTGGAAACCCTGCCACGGTATTTAATTTTTTCAAGCACTGCATACAGCAAGACATTCGTTTCAGCTTGTGGACACAGGCGTGCAGAAACTTCATCGACATTGAGGATTTGGTTTCCATAACGATGCAACTCATTCAAAAAAATGACTTTGGAAGAACGTTGACGGTTGCCAATCCCGAAAGCTATCCGGTGATGACGATTGTAAATAAAATTGAAGATGCGCTTGGTAAGAAAGCGGCCTATGATGAATTGGAACAAGGTACTTGCTTCAATCCTTTGTCAGACGAAACGCTTCGCTTCTATGCGGAAAATGATATTCGTTTTGATCAGGACTATCTCGACCAACTCATTTCAAAATACTTGTAATGCCCAAAGTAAAACTAGCCATCTATTGTGATAATGGGTTCATTGAAACCTTTACCAAGGCTCATCTCGAGCAATTAAAACCGGACTATGTTTTTTCGGGAAGTCCTTATCCAAAAACAATCAATGGCAATCCGCTGGAAACGGACACACTGTTCTCGGCAATAAAACGAAGGATTGCAGGAAAAGCGATTAATCCTTTAGAAGCTTTCCGCGAAAGTCTTCTTCAGGCACGGCCTTCTGTTTTTATTGCGGAATATGGAGTATCCGCTGCTGCAATTATTGACGTTGTTCAAGACTTAAACATTCCTCTGATCGTCAATTTTTATGGATACGATGCTTTCAATCGCGATGTGGTTTCGAAGCATAAGGTGGCGTATAAAAAAGTGTTCGACTATGCTGCATTCGTGTGCGCGCAATCCAACTCCATCAAGCTTGAATTGATTGCGATGGGATGCAAGCCGGAGAAGATTGTAATTAACCCGGTTCCCCCCAACGATGCATTTTTTCAGCTTGCCGCCAATCCGAATTCAAACACGCTCATTGCAGTGGGTCGTTTTGTAAACAAGAAGGCTCCTTTTGCAGTGTTGCTTGCGTTCCAGCGTGTGCTTGCTCATGTGCCTTCTGCAAAATTGATTATGATTGGCGATGGCCCGTTGTTCTTTTCATGCAGCCAAATGTCCGTTATGCTGGGTATTGCAGAATCTATAGAGTTTACAGGTCGTTTAAATCCAGAGCAACAACGCGAGTGCATGCAGCGTGCTGCAATTTTTATTCAGCATTCTGTGGTCGGTCCCGATGGCGATTCTGAAGGTTTGCCTTTAGCCATTATGGAAGCATCAGCAATGGGAATGCCCATCGTTTCTACTTTGCACAGTGGCATTCCCGAAGCGGTGGAGGATGGTTTGACGGGCCTGCTGTCACCGGAGTTCGACGCCGATGCCATGGCAACCAATATCATTCGTCTACTCACGAATCCCGCAGAGGGAATCGAAATGGGTACAAAGGGAAAGAAAAAAATGCAAGTGTCCTTTCGTATGGAAACACACATTGAGAATCTTAGGCAATTGGTCGCTAAGACATCACGATAAGTTATTGAGAATTGCCTCAAGGTCTGCCGGAGTATCTACTGAAGGTGTTTCAATATCAGTCAGCGCAACGGCAATGGAGTGACCATTTTCTAGCCAACGCAGTTGTTCGAGCGATTCGGCTTTTTCCAACTCTGATGGCCGTAACTGGCAAATCGCCCGAAGTGTATCCGCCTTGTATGCATATAGTCCAATATGCTTGAAATACGTATGATGCTTCAGCCAATCTTCTTGTCTCCTGTCGCGTTGATAAGGAATGGCTTGTCGGCTGAAATAAAGAGCCCTTCCATGCGCGTCGAATATCACTTTTACTTTCGATGGGTCGAACAGTGTCGAAGATTCAGTAATTTCTTTTGCCAAAGTGGCGATGGAAACTTCTGGTTCTGATATCAATCGTGTTAGTTGTTCCAGTTGAGCAGGATCTACAAAAGGTTCATCCCCTTGCACATTGATGATGCCATCCGCAGCGATACCACAAAGCTGCAGTGCTTCGAGGCATCGGTCGGTTCCGCTCGGATGATCAGCGCGCGTCATAACGCATTTCACTCCGAGTGCATTCACATGCTTCGCTATGCGTTCATCGTCGGTAGCTACGAGAATCTCAGAAATAGATGGGCATAATTGAACTTGTTCAATCACGCGCTGAATCATGCTCTTTCCGCCAATGTCGATGAGCGGTTTTCCCGGAAAACGAGTGCTTGCGAAACGGGCAGGGATGATAGCTACAATTCTCATGATGCAATACTACAAGGTTAAGGTGTACTGTAACATGGTCATGCGCGGCTCTTCGACCGCAAGAGGCCGTATAGCGTATTCACGATTCAACACATTGTTGATGATGATGGCCAATCGGTGGCGACCTTTTATTTCATAGCCAACGCGGAGGTCAATTACGTAGTCGCCGGAAGTGTGTTCTGCGCGCCAGTTGGTAAGCCCTGGCTGGAAATTAGCAAATTCAATTGATTCTAAATCCGTAAATGCCTTGTCGATGTTTTGCATGTGACTATTGTAGCGCACGCTCACGCCCGCGCTGAATTGCCTGTGCTTCCAGAATAAGTCACCGCGCACCAAATGCTGCATGCGGTATTTAAGAATATTGTTTTGCGCATCGCTGCTGGTGCTTTGGTAGGTCACACTCGCATCGAGGGTGCTCGCTTCGTCGAGAACAGCATAGTCCAGTTCGGGTGTTAGCGCTACGGGTTTCGTGTAGGTGTAGCCGGCCAACAATTGAAATTCATGGCGTCCAATTGATCCTGCACCCATTATCGAAAACTCTGCACCGCGAATACGGGCTTTACCGGTGTTAAGACTTTTAAACCCAAAGGTTTTACTTAATTCATTGAAGTATTCTGTGAATGGAGTACCAGCCGGCACTTCGCGCCATTGACCAAACGTGAACTCTATAAAGTTCTCATAGTTCTGCTGGAACACCGCCACGTCGGCATAGCCCATGAAGTCACCAATTTTAAACCCTTGCTTAATGCCAACCTCCGCATTATCTGAAGTCTCGGCTATGAGCGACGGATTTGCGAAAATGTTGATGGATCCAACACCTGTGACAATGAATTTTTCGGCGATACTAGGAAAGCGAAACCCCTGACCATACGATGCGCGAGCATACGTGGCCTTTCCAATTTGATAGTTTGCTCCTGCACGAAAGACAGGCTTTGAATCGCTCTCTTGGTTGATGCGGAAATATTCATAGCGAACCCCCGCTGACACGTTCAGGCGATTGAAAAATTTCTTGTCCGCCTGAAAAAAGGCGGCGTAATTCTCGGCCGTGTTTTCACCATCTGGGTTCCCGCCGGTAAAGAGTTGCCCGCTAGCAAGAGTGTACATACCCACCGCTCCAAAAGTGGTCGTAAGGGAAGAGTTTTTGGTTTCATTCCAGTGATGTTGGTATTGGTACTCTCCATAGAACTGGTCACTGAAGTTGCCTTGGTTATTGTCGTTGTTGTTGTCGAGCGATTGCCACCTCGTGCGCAAGCTGTGCTTTTGTCCGCCAGGCGTGAAATAGGTGATGTATGGATCAACGGTGCCCAACAACTGCACCGTGCGAGTGGCACTGCCTTCATAAGCGGCATACAATGCAGTGTCGGCATTGGCCCATACAAGAGTAGCCAGTGAGTTGCTGATGTTCCAATTTGTATTTAAACCCACACTTAGTCCTTCGTGTTTCTTGGATCGATACCGCAGATTGGCATTCAAACGCGCGCGCGAGTTTGCGCTATATCGGTCTGCAGTAAAAGGATTGTATCGATTTTCGAATGACCCCGTCAGTGTGTCACGCAAAGGTCCAAGATGCCCATCATCGCCCACTAAATTGGCCGCGAGTGTTACGTCGAGTGCTCCGAACTTTTGCAGGTGCAAAAAACTTAATCCACTGCGCTGTAGGTTGCCGCTCCAATAGGTTGAACGTACATTTTGCGGTCTGCTATACAGCCCGTGGTATGCGGTAACTACCGTTCGTGCAGTATCTGAAGGTGTTGCAGTGCGTAGGTTGATAACACCACTCAACGCAGCACTTCCATACAATACACTGCTGGCTCCTTTGATAACCTCTACTTGCGATACGTTTTCAATAGGCAGGTAGTCCCACGCGGGTCGGCCGGCATCGCCGCTCAAGGAGGGCATATCATCAACCAGAATTTGTACGCGGCTGCCTGCCCCAAACGAATATCCGCTGCCACTGCGTATTTGCGGCTCTTTATCTACAATGCTCACACCGGGTGTTTGCTGAAGCGCTTCGTCTGCTGATACTACGTTTTTGTCATGGAGCAATTGTGGTGTTAGCACTTCCATACTCACGGTTACTTCACTGACCTGCTGCTCGAATTTTCCGGCTGAAACAACAACCACACTGAATTCGTTGGCGCTGCTTTGTAGCTTAAGATCAATAGCCACGCCTCGGTCTTTATCTTGAACCTCATACTTCAATTTCTTATATCCCAGAAAGGAGCATTCAAGGGTGTCGCCTGATGAAACCCCCAACTCAAAATGCCCCGATAGGTCACTCACCGTTCCATTACCTGTTCTTTCATTTTTAATAACTACACCTACGAGTTTTTCACCGGTCTTTGCGTCGGAAAACTCAGCATCCAATGTAAATGCTTGCGCTACGACTAGTGTAGGCATGAAGAGAAGAATGACAATAAGTAAGCGCATGGTGATTGGCTATTGGTTCTATGCAAGAATAAGCGAACGAACCTGATTCGACAAATGCTTCAGGCCTTAACTTCGCACCGTGGAGCTATTGAAGGCACGACATACACTTTGCAAAGACGAGCGTCTTTCCCGCAGGAAAATCATAGAGGCGTTGCACGCACAAGGCGCAAGCGTTAAGTCTCCGGCGATTATTTTGGTGTATCTCCCTTGCGAGTTGCCCGTTGACTTCCCCGTGCAAGCCATGTTCAGCGCAAGCAAGAGACTTTTCAAACGTGCACACGACAGAAATAGGGTGAAGAGGCTACTGCGAGAGGCCTATCGAAAGCAAAAGAACGTTGTTTATACTTCGCTGGCGTCTCGCAATCAGCAATACGCTCTTCATTTTATTTTTACCGGAAAACAACTTCCCAACTATGCATACGTTTTTGGGAAAATGAATGACCTGATTCTTCGCTTTTGCAATGAGGCTTCAAACGCTTCAGCGGTGAAGGAATAAACCAAACTAGAATGATTAAACGCTTTTTTCAATCTCGCCTACGTCGGGCCCTAGCCATCATACTTGTTGCGGGCACGCTGCTATCTGCAACATATTCCGATGAGTTTTTTGAAATTTCTAAAAACATGGAAATTTTTACGTCGGTCTACAAAGAACTGAACATCTACTACGTGGATGGGACAAAGCCAGGGGCGCTCATGAAAACAGGAATTGATGCGATGCTCAAATCGCTCGACCCCTACACGGTCTACTACCCGGAGTCGAGAATTGAGGAGGCCATGTTTATGCAAACGGGTCAGTATGGCGGCATTGGCACCCTGGTAAACACCATCGAAGGTAAAATCACCATCACCGAGCCCTATGAAGGGTATGCCGCTGTGAAGTCTGGCTTGTTGGCTGGTGATGTGGTGCTAAAAATCAATGGTAAATCGGTGGAAGGAAAGAGACACGATGAGGTGACCGACCAACTCACCGGCCAACCAAGCAGCGAGGTGGAGCTCACCATTCAACGCCCCGGTGAGGCCCAACCGCGTGCAATCAAAATTACACGTGAGGAAATCAAAATAAAGGATGTGCCGTATTTCGCCCTACTATCAGATTCGGCCACAGGATACATTCAGCTCACAGGCTTTACACAATCTGCCGGTAGCGAGGTAAAGTCTGCTTTCCAAACCCTCAAGAAGCGCAACATGACGAAGCTTATCCTCGACTTAAGAGGCAATGGTGGCGGCTTGTTGAGAGAAGCAATTACAATCGTGAATTTCTTTGTGCCGAAGGGAACAGAAATAGTAAAAACAAAAGGGAAAATTGAAGAGTGGAACAAGACGTACACGGCTATGAATGACCCGATAGACACACAAATACCCATTGTGGTATTGGTAGACGGAGGTTCTGCTTCGGCATCGGAAATTGTGAGTGGTAGTTTGCAGGATTTAGACAGAGCAGTGGTGATAGGCTCAGAATCTTATGGAAAGGGATTGGTACAGCAGACAAAAGACCTTGCATACAACACAAAAATAAAACTGACTGTCGCGAAGTACTACACACCGAGTGGCCGTTGCATACAACGTTTGGATTATGCCCATCGTGATGAAAGCACCGGCGAAGTAGTGGCCAAAGCCGATTCACTCATCCGCAATTTCAAAACAAGAGGTGGGCGACCGGTTTTTGATGGACGAGGCATCAATCCCGACATTGAAATCAAAGACGAAGAAGTTGCCCACATCCTCCGCTCCCTAATGGAAAATTGGGTCATTTTTCATTGGGCAACAGAGTATTATTCCGCTCATCCATCCATCGACTCTGCCGATGTGTTTCGTCTAACCGACGCTGAATACAATCGTTTTATTGACTTCGCAATAGGGAAGGAGTTTCACTACGATACCCAAACAGAAAAGCTCTTTGAGGAATTGAAAAAAACAGCGAAGGAGGAAAAATATTTCGATGGATCAGAAAAGCAATTTGATGAACTGTTTGTAAAAATTGAACCGAAACGCGACAGTGATTTAATCAAGTTCAAACCGCAGATAAAAGAGTTTTTGGAGAACGAAATAGTCGGCCGGTATTACTACCAAACAGGTCGCTCAAAGAATGCATTACGTGAAGATCCGTGTATTAGAAAATCACAAGAAATCTTCGCTTCAACCTATGTACAACTGCTTGCGCCTGTGGCAGCAAAGAAATGATCCCACCCAGACCCGCCGTTCGACTTTTAGCGGCGTTCAGTTGTTATGAGCGTAACCACTTGGAATACCTTACTTCGTTACTTGCAATTCACCGGATTTGCAATCATTGCTGTTGCTATTCCGTTTAGTAATTTTTTCATGTCATTTGGCATGTTTTGGTTAGCGGGAGTGGTAATGCTACAAGTGTCGACAGATGTTGTGCGAGGGCAATCGCTGGCTCCTCGTTGGAAACAGTTCACATCCAATTCTACAGCCGTTGCACTCACGATTCTGTTTTTGTTGCCATTGGTGGGTCTGCTTTGGACGACTCACTATGAGTATGCCCTATGGGATGTGCGCATGAAGTTGCCGTTGCTTGTGTTACCACTGCTTATATCCTTGTCACACCCCATTACGCAAGGTCAGTTTCGCGCCTTGGTCGGTCTGTATGTCTTGGCTGTTGTTTTGGCTGTTGTGTGGTGTCTGCAAGTGTATTGGATGGGCTCTCCGGAAATAGACCGTGATGTGAGAAAAATCTCTGTCTTTATATCACATGTGCGGTTCTCACTGCTTATCGCCCTTGCTTTGGGTCTCGCTGTGCGCTTTGCATACGACTCCGCCAAGGGAAGGGTTTTCATTGTCTTATATGCCTTGCCATGTATTTATTTCATCTACATTATCGGGAGTATAACAGGGGCTGTAGTATTAGCAGCGCTTTGTTTTTGGATGATTTTACGTCTGGCAATACAGCAGAAAACGGTATGGATGCGATTCGCTATGCTCGCTCTACTTATTGCGGCAATGACAGTTGTAGGTGTGTACGTGACGAAGTCTTACACCCATTATTTTTCAGTGGAGCCAATCAACTGGAACACGATTGAAAAGGCTACACCCAGAGGAGAACTCTACGACCATCATCCTGATTTTCTTTTTGTGGAAGAGGGGCATTATGTGATGACTTATGTGGCATGGGGTGAAATGTATGATGCGTGGTACGACATAAGTACTGTTCACCTAGATAGTCTCGATGGCAGAGGGCACCCGTTGAAGGGTACGCTCATCCGATACCTTGCTTCGAAGGAGTTGCGGAAGGATGCCGATGGAGTTGCTGCGCTCGACGCAAGTGAGGTGCGCGCAATCGAGCTCGGAGTGCCCACGTGCACCGATGCGCGTGAGCAAGGGTTAAGGAAGCGACTCAACCGCATCTTTTTTGAGTGGTCCAATTACAGGGCGGGCGGCGACCCCGATGGCCACAGTATTATTCAGCGATGGGAGTTTTGGAAGACGGCCGCCCACATTATTCGAAATAATTTTTGGATCGGTGTTGGGACCGGTGACGTGAAGGAAGCCTTTCGTGATGCCTATGCCGAAAATGAATCACCGCTGAACAATGCATACAGGTTACGCGCACACAATCAATACCTCACCATGTGGCTTACCTATGGAATTGGTGGATTGATCCTGTTTTTGCTCGTTGTGTTTTTTCCGGTTATGAAGAGTCAACGCCGCGACTCGCTTACGGTGATGATTGTTCTCCTCGTGTCACTTTCGTTTATTACGGAGGACACCCTAGAGTCGCAGGCAGGGGTAATGTTTATGGCATTTTTTTACACGCTGTTTACGGCAAAGCGAGCTCTATCACTTGAAGAACTTCGTTCGCCGAAATCGAAAGTGAAGCGCCTTTCTGGGGATGCTCCCTTGCACAAATAACATGCGCGTTTTTACCCACCGGACTCCAACGCCCAGCGTGTATGGGACGTTTGGGTGAATACAACCCAATCGCATGTTTGCCTAGCGCTGACGCTATATGCAACGGCCCTGTGCTAGCCGCTATGAGTGCGTCGCAGCTGTCTATAAATGAGATCAACCCC
Source organism: Chryseobacterium gleum (assembly GCA_945869405.1). Taxonomy (GTDB): domain Bacteria; phylum Bacteroidota; class Bacteroidia; order Flavobacteriales_D; family Sanyastnellaceae; genus JAIBBG01. Next base: position 25,649 of record CAMBPD010000013.1, read on the forward strand.
GATAAGTCGAACTTGCCTGTGGCATCGAATACATGATCGCCAACAATGCCTCCTTGAGCGCGTAAACGCACGCCTTCCTCCAACGTGCCTGTAATGAAGACTGCATATCGGGAAGGGTCTAGCAATAGCGCCAATTCTTGGTATTTTTCCAATGACCATTCCACCGCACTGCCTTTTGAAAGCGGATGAAGAATGATCTTTTTTCGATGACCCGCAAATGCATGCAAAATTTCATGCTCCGGTCCGCTTGGCCTTGTCATGTGAAAACCATACAGGGGTGGTATCTCCGCTAATTCAATACTGTCAGGTATTCCAAGAGGTCGCAAGAGCTTGAAGTTGAGCTGCGACTCATGCAGAGCAGAGTTTTTGCGTGAAAAGAAAACAAGCTTGTTGCATTTGGTGAGGGCGTGCAAACGATGGCCACTGCAAATACGTGAAGGAATGCCTGCGCGTTTTGCTATCCATAAAATTTCCTTTCGGGGAAAAACATGAAGAATACAATCAGCGGAATAAGACGAAAGCGCATCGACTTGTTCCGATGGGCTGCGCATTTTAATAGCATCCCAATCTATGAAGTCGTCGATGTGTGTGCATGCCGATACCACATCTCGCGTATAGGATCGGCCTAAAAAAACCAGACGACATTCTGGAAGATGCTGTTTCAGCCACCCACACATAGGTAGTGTCAGTATCACATCACCTATACTATCGGTTCGGGAAATGATTATACAGGGGTTGACCTTCATTGGTGTCGGTTTAGCGCCTTTAGTTTGGAGTATTTCCGCCATGTGGCGTAGGCCGACATTCGTGATATTGTCCAGCCGGTAGCACCGTCGAAAATACCCAATTTGAGAATGTAACTTTTGATGAATTGCGCTGCTACTTTCAACACAATCATTGGCCATGAAATGCCTTTGCCTGCCGCACGCAACTCATGCGCTGCAATATCGCCGAAGTACTCAATCTGTTTTCGATGATCGTCCAATGTGTAATAGGAGTAATGAAGAATATCACCTAATAAGTGCAACGGCCTAACTCCGTGAGGCAAGTCGAGGCGGTCGTGTGGGTTGACTCCCGCCCATGTGCCGCAGCCCTTTCGAATTAGCCTCACTTTTGTGTCGGGGTACCAACCGCAGTGCCTCACCCAATGACCACAATAATTCGTAAGCCTATTCATCGAGTATCCCTGCTCTGGGTTGTTCTCCTTTATACCGAGAATAGAGTCGCGTAGGGTGCTGTTTAGCGCTTCGTCCGCATCAAGAGACAGGATCAAAGGGTGCGAGGCGCAGCTCATGGCATAATTCTTTTGTTGAATATGCCCCTCAAATGGATGTTCTATGAAACGCACACCATTCGCCTCCGCAATGGCACGAGTAGTGTCGGTTGAAGAAGAATCTACCACCACGATTTCGTCAGCAACACCCTTTAGCGATTCAAGGCACCGAGGTAAATTACGTTCTTCATTGAAGGTAATGATAACCACCGAAAGTTTCATGAGCGAAAGGTAATGCTCACTGCGATACTCCTAAAGTACCTGAAGATTTACGCCCAAGGCCATAAGTATCAAGAGCACTCCTCCTAGGATGATGCGGTACCAACCAAATACACGGAAGCCATGTTTCGTAAGAAAGTTCACAAAGAAACGAATAGCGAGCATGGCCACCACGAACGCAACTGCGTTGCCGAGCAACAAGAGAAAGATGTTGTTGCCTTGAAAGATGTCGGGATGTGACTCGTATCCTTTGTAAAGCTTCAAAACGGATGCGCCAAACATGGTGGGAACAGCAAGGAAAAACGAAAACTCAGCTGCTTGCTTGCGCGTGAGTCCTTGCGTCATTCCTCCGATAATGGTTGCCGCTGAGCGCGAAACACCGGGGATCATACTCACGCATTGAGACAATCCGATTACAAAGGCCTTCGGAAATGTTACGGCGACTTCTTTGGATGGATTCAATAGCTTGTCTATAAACACCAATACTACCCCGCCGAGCAACAAACTTATGGCAACAGTTTGAGGGCTTTCTAGCAATGAATCGATGAGATCGTTCAACAAAACTCCTAGAATGGCAGAGGGAATGAAGGCGGCAAAGAGCTTGAAATAAAAGTCGACGCTTTGAAAGAACCTTTTCCAATACAATACCACAACGCTAAGAATCGCACCGAATTGAATGTTTACGATGAATGCTTTTACAAACGGGTCGTCGCCTATGCCCAGCAAATGCTGGGTGATGATCATGTGACCGGTACTACTTACAGGAAGAAACTCTGTAATTCCCTCAATGATGGCAATGATAATGGCTTGAATGGTAGACACTGTGGGAGATTATGCTTCGGTCTTTGTCTTGGGCCTATGCATGATGGCGTATCCAATGAAGGCATATCCAAAAAGCACTACGATGGGAGCAAGGGTAATGCGTTGAAATGAAAAGATGGATGGATCAAAAACGTTGGGGTCTGCACTGCCACCGCCCGACATGAGCAAATACCCTGAGAGCACAATGCCAATTCCGATGAGCAGAAGTTGATAATTCTTTCTCTGAAATGCGAATTTCAGTTGGGAAGGTGCCTTGGTTGTTTTTGCCATTGAGGTGTGTTTTGAATGCGCAAGTTAATCAAAAGCCCCAATGAGGCCACTCTGCGTGGTTAGCAGATTATTTTCGCGCCGCTATGAAAAAAATTATTCTTGCTCTCCTTGCGTGTGCAATGATTTCCTGTGTTTACCTCTAAAAAACAAAAACCACCGGTGTTCCGATGGTTTAAGTGTAAACGGTGTTTTTTGGTTAATGAACTGCCTTAACGGCATTATTATTTGAGTACCCAGGGTGGGAATCGAACCCACATGCCCGAAGACACACGATTTTGAGTCGTGCGCGTCTACCAATTCCGCCACCTAGGCAAT
>CAMBPD010000014.1 GCA_945869405.1 Chryseobacterium gleum
GGTGCAACCGGCACTTTCGATTTCACCTACTATGTTGTGAATAGTTTCGGTTGTGAATTTGATACAACCATTCAAGTAACCGTAGCAGAGGCCCCCAATGTAACAGCAGGTCCTGATCAACTCATCGCGTGTGGCACCGTTCAATTGGATGGAGGGCTAGAGAACGACCCTGTGGTTGCATGCGCTTCGTGCGGTGTTTACTCCTATTGCTACACCGCATTTGATTTCTATCAGCAAACCTATTGCCCCGACAATGCCGGTGATGGATTTGTTTCGATTACCTTCTTTGAAGGATCGTCAGCAGTAAACGATAACCTCTTTGTTTTCGACGGCCCGAATACTTGGCCTTCCCCTCAACTTGGCATGTACAATGGTGATTTAACCGGTTTGAGTTGGACCTCGACAGACCCTAGCGGTTGTTTAACTTTTTACATCTCTGAATGGGACGGTGTAGGCAACTGCACCGATGGTGGAGCGCAGGAGTTTCTCTACTCGGTTAGTGCCGGAAGCGCAGCTTCAGCCTCGTTTGTGTGGAACTGGACCCCCAATAATCCGCTCGACTTCACTAACATTTCTGCCCCTACGGTTCTTGACTTGAACCAAACCACGACCTTCACAGTCACAGGCTATCCTTTTGGCTACCCTGGATGTTCATCGTCGGATCAAGTCGTCGTTGGATTAGATCCGTTGGGTGATCCTGGAACTAGCTCGAACCTTGAAATTTGTCCTACAGCCAATCCCTTCAGTCTTTTCTCTGAGCTTGGAGGTAACCCAGTGACAGGTGGGATTTGGTATTACAATCCCGGTGGAGGATTGCCCCTTGAGGCCTTAGCCGATGACGCGTTTGACCCCATGAACGATGTGCCAGGGGATTACGACTACGTTATAGCCATTAATGCTGATTGTCAAAATTCGGCAACAGTATCGATTGAAATGCCTCTTCCAACTGAAATAATCACATCCGACGACACCACTATTTGCAGTGCAGGAGAAATAAACTTGAACTTGATTTCTCTGGCTGAAGGATTAGCCCCCTATCAATACTCATGGACATTCAACGGCCAGGCAGTGAGCACTTCTGCCAACACCGTATTGCTTCCAAGTGAGAGCGGAGAAGCTTGTCTTACAGTAACTGATGCATGCGCTTACGCGATTGATAACTGTTTTCAAATAGAGGTACTGCCCACAATTTCACCGGCGTTTACATCCGATACGACAGCAGGATGTTGGCCAGGAGCGTTTGAACTCGCTGTATTGAACGACCCGTCTCAGTTCGCTCAATCGAGATGGCTACTCACAGATGGTTCGCAGTTTATTAACCAGAATAACGTTACAGTGTCATTCGAGTACCCCGGAAACTATGGTGTTGAGCTCATCCTGACCAATGCTGCCGGCTGTTCGTATTCTGTTGGGACCACGAACTATCTTACGAGTTATTCTCCTCCAAGCAGCAATTTCAGCTACGGCCCCCAGCCAACAGACATTTTTGATACGGAGATAACTTTTACGGATGAAACCTCGGGGTATCCAATTGCCGACTATTTATGGACCTTCACCACACTTGCAGGTGAAACGCTCGGTGGCTCCGCAGCCGCTAATCCAGTGTTCTCATTTCCTAATGATTATGGTGGTGTGTACCTTGTGAACCTGCAGGTAACCGATATACACGGTTGCACAGACGTGGTGCCCACCGCAACGGTGCTCATTAATGATTTGCTTCAGGTTTATATCCCTACCGGATTCACTCCCAACAATGACGGCCTGAACGATGTGCTCCGAATAGAAGGCGCAGACATCGACACTGAGCGCTTTTCTTTTCAAATTTTCGATCGCTACGGAGAAATGGTTTTCGAAACGAATGACCCAAATGATGCGTGGACTGGAGAGATTCGAGGGGGTAATTACTTCGCTCCTAATGGACCCTATAACTGGAAAACCAAAGTTGCTTCTAAATCAACAGGTACTAGAAAAGAATTAAATGGCTCCGTGTTGATTGTGCGATAGAACTTCATCAACATTCGCTTATGGAATACTCGTCGAAACGAGCAGATACAGCAGGCTAAAGAGGGCTTTAGTAGGTTATATTTGTACTGCTCAATTATTTCACGAAATCCAGTCTTTTAAAATGAAATCACTCCAAGTTTTTGGCATTTCGCTTTGCTTTGTGTGTGTTTCGGCTTTCAGTTTCGACTTGGCTGCGCAGGTTACGGTGAATGCGGGAATCAACAACACAACCATCAGCACATGCAATGAGTTTATCATTGACTCTGGCGGCCAGGGTGGCCCAGGCTACAGCGACGGTGAAAACGTCACCTTCACTATTTGTTCCGACAACCCCGGTGACCAGGTTACAGTTACATTCAATCTGTTTGCGTTAAGCACGGTCGATACGGCACCCGGTAATGCCAATAACTCGGACCAGATGTATGTTTTCGATGGACCTACAACCGCCGGAAATTCATTGGGTAATTATGGAGGAACCGGCTTGCAAGGAGTAGTAATTCAAGCAACCCCGCAGAACACATCAGGATGTCTCACGTTTCAATTTGTTTCAAACGATAGCGGCACAGGTAGTTTCACCGCATCGGCATCGTGCAACACGCCGTGTGCAACGCCCCAAGCAGGTGGTGTAATCGTAGGAGGAATTACTACGGATAGTATTCGGGTTTGTGTTGGAGAAATGGTCACGTTCCTAGAGCAGGGTTCATTTGCTCAGACCGGATTCAGTCTTGAAAGCTACACTTGGGACTTTATGGACGGCAGCCAAGAAATAACGACAACTCCAGGGACTCAAGTGCAACATGCCTTTACCCAGGCCGGTAACTTCCTCGTACAACTTTTTGTAGACGATAACAACCCTGACAACGAATGCCTCAATTCCAATTTCCTCTCATTGGATATTCTTGTTGCAACGATTCCCAGTTTTTCCGGATTCCAAGAAAATGAAACGCTTTGCATTGGCGAGGAAATCACGTTTGAAGCAACCCCAGAATTGTATGAGGTTACATGGAGTGGATTCATCGGAAATGTTGAAATCGAAAATGGTTGTTTGCCAGACACATTGCTAGGTATCTCTCAGAACATTGAAATTTTTCAAATGGGTTTCTTATCGGGGACGAATATTGAAAGCATAGGCGACATTGAAAGTGTTTGTCTTCAAATGGAGCATAGCTTCATGGGAGATTTGGTTATCTATGTTACCTGCCCCAACGGTCAGCAAGTTATGCTGCACCAGCAAGGGGGAGGTGGAACACAACTTGGCGTGCCCAACCCAATGGACAACATCAACTGCGACGATCCAACTACACAAGGTGAACCTTGGCAATACTGCTTCACGCCAACGGCCACGCAAACATGGGTAGAATGGGTAACAGCCAGCGGTTTCGGCGGCACCTTGCCCGAAGGCGACTATGAACCCATAGCTCCACTTGACGGATTTGTGGGCTGCCCAACCAATGGTATTTGGACGCTTACCGTGGTTGACAACTGGGCCGCCGATGATGGCCAATTGGTAGGTTTTTCACTCGTTCTCGACGAATCGCTCTACCCTGAGATTGTAGAATATACCCCGCAGATTTTGCCCGGACCAGCAACTTCATATTGGAGCAGCGCTCCGTTTTCCACCATCAACGACAGCAACCTCGATGCAATAACCATTACCCCTACTGCTCCCGGAGAGTTCGCCTATGAATACACTGTAATAGATGACTTCGGTTGCAGCAACGACACCTCCTTTGTGCTTACCGTATTTGATGCAATTGACGTAACTGCACCCGCCGACTTCGGAGTGGGTTGCAACGAGTTGGTATTGCAAGGTTGGTACGAAGGATTCCCTTCACCGGCTTGTTCAGATTGTATAGAAGACGAGACGTATTGTTACGTTGAAAACGACAATCAAACCTGGACATACTGCACAGATAACCCAGGCGATGGCACTTCGATAGCGCTTTCATTTGAAAGTGGACTTATGGAAGGGTTTTTCGAGACACTTACTATTTATGACGGGCCTTCAACCGCTTCTCCACTGCTTGCTTCTTGGACAGGTGGCAATGCTTCCGGAATGTCGTGGGCAGCTTCTAGCGGTTGCATCACATTCACCTTCACATCCGACGGCAGTGTGTCGTGCAATAGCGGGGCGTTTACGAATTGGATTTATTCTGTGCAACCTGCACCACCGGCAGATGTGCTGGAATGGACGCCCGAAGGGTACGACTGGTCATGGACACCCACAGCTCCGCTCGATAACCCATGGCTTCAGGCACCAACCATTGTGAATCTAAATGGTCAAACCACTTTTACTGTTACAGGGTTTCCGGTTGGACATCCTGATTGCGCGAGCACAGACGATGTCACCGTCTTTTTAAATCAGAATGAAGATGCCGGTGATGACGCTGAAATCTTTGTTTGCACAACAGCGGCAACTTTCGAAATGCGCGACAGCTTGATGGGCACTCCTTATGCACTTGGAGAGTGGATGGATGTGCTTGGAACCCCACTGGCCACTGGCGATTTTGACCCTGCTAGTGCTGTTGGAGGTGTTTATTACCACTTCATACCGGCAGGTTGTGATACCGCAGAGCTCATCATCAACATCATAGAGCCAATAGAAATTTCTACTCCAAACGACACTATGATTTGTGACGGTGGTTTGGTAAACATGGACCTGTATGAATTACTCTATGGCAAGGCTCCATATCAATACACCTGGACCTACGACGGAGTTTCGGTAGCCACAACCGCCAACGGTGTTTACTCACCTTCGCAAAGCGGACAAGTCTGTTTGACTGCTATCGATGGATGCGCCTACACAGCAAACCAGTGCTTTCAGTCCGACGTATTACCGCCTGTTGAAGTACTTTTCTCTGCCGACACTTCTGCCGGTTGTTGGCCAACCGCTTTCAACTTAAGTATTGACAGCGACCCCGCAACGTATGCATCGAGTACATGGTCAATTTCAGATGGCAACACCATCCTCAACCAAGATAATTTAAACCTGCTGTTCCAATATCCTGGAAGCTACTCCGCGAGCCTTATACTTACGAATGCGGCCGGTTGTGATTACACCTCGATTCAACCCATTACGCTGAATAGCTATGCCCCGCCAACCGCCGGATACATAGCCACTCCGCAACCAGCCGATGTGCTAGATACTGAAATTACCTTCACTGACATGACCGAAGGCTATCCGATTACCAACTATCTCTGGACATTCTCTACCCTTGCAGGTGAGCCCTTAGGAGGCTCCGCGGCAGCTAACCCTGTCTTTGATTTTCCAAGTGGTTATGGAGGCGATTACATTGTGAATCTGCAGGTAACCGACATACACAATTGCACAGATGTTATCACTCCAAGCATTGTCACAATCGATGACCTCTTGCAATTCTATGTTCCATCGGCTTTCACCCCCAACAACGACGGACTAAATGATGTGCTGCGTTTTGAAGGAGCCGATATAGATCCGACGCGTTTCAGGTTGCAAATTTTCAGCCGATACGGTGAATTGTTGTTTGAAAGCACAGACCCTTCTATCCCTTGGACGGGCAACATTCGTGGAGGCGAACACTACGCTCCGAATGGCGCTTACAACTGGACAGCAATTATTGTCTCCGAGTCGACCGGCGCTAAAAAAGAACTCAACGGTTCGTTTATCATTACGCGCTAAAAAAGCGTTGGCGGCTCAAAGAGTTCGGCATATACATGTGGCTTGAATGCCTCCGCGGTATTTCCCGGAGACAACTTCCCACGCAGCGGTTTCACTGGGCACGCTCGCATGTTGGATGATTCAATTGGACTCAATAATTGCTTGAGGTTTTCAATTGGCGTGTCTTTGTTCAACCAAGTAAGCATATCGTCGCCTTTAAGAAAGACCGGCATACGAGGTTCATCCAACTCCGGATTGTTGTGAATTTGTGCCATTAGTTCATTGCCACGCGTTGTGACAATTGCGAAGGTGAGTAAAGTCTCTCCCCTATCGCGGTCCTTCCATTCATCGCAAACACATGCAAGCCAATGCACGTCTTCTTCGTTCCAATCAATGAAATGCGGGTATTTCTTTCCCTTTACGTGCTTGTATTCATAGAAACCTGTGATCGGTAAAAGACCACGCGTGGTAGAGGCAGCATGTTTGAAAGCGGGCTTTTCGAAGAGTGTTTCTGCTCGGGCATTGAGGGTCATATTGCTCAGCTCCAACGCCGCACTCCAGTCTTTGCACCACAGCGGAATGAGTCCCCAATGCATAGGTTGCCAATGAAGTCCGCCATGGCTAATGAGTATCGGGATCGCAGGATGTTCAAATCCACTAATGGCAAACAGTGGCTTGCCCTTCAGTTGCTCGCGAAAAATGCGCAACAACTCTTCGATCTCTGCCGGTGTAGAGTTCTTGCGTTGACCTTGCTTTACTATTCTTTCTTCGAGTTGCTGTATCGTATAGCACATAGCATCGAATGTAGATAAAAATCATGTAGCCATTGTTGCAACTTTTTCTAATGCCTACTTTTGTTTGGTGAGCAAGTTTACTAGCAGCCATCTGTTTTGGGTATTGAGTGCATTCCTTGTGCTTCTTACTGTGCTGGCGTTTCGGACGAAGCCGAAGAAAGAAGAACGAGAAAACCTAAAAATAGAACTTGGCAGACAGCTCTTTTTCGATAAAGCTTTGAGCCAACCGAATGGGCAATCGTGCACTGTTTGCCATGCACCCAAAACGGCATTTGCTGACCCCAACCATGCAATCGTTTCCGAAGGAATGGTAGAAGGAACATTTGTTAATCGTAACGCGCAATCGTTGGCATACGCGGGCTATATACCGCCATTGCATCGCGATTCGCTAGGTAACTATCGGGGTGGATTGTTTTGGGATGGTCGCAGTAACTCGCTAGAGCATCAACTGGCAGGGCCTTTTTTCAACAAAGCCGAAATGAACAATGAGGATACCGTTGCACTCGTCGATGAGGTCTTGAATGCCGCGTATTATCCGTTGTATAAAAAGCTTTATGGAAGAATGCGCAATGCCAACGAAGCCTACATAAATTTATGTGAAGCACTTGCAGCGTTTGAGCGAGGACCCGTGTTTCATGAGTTCACCTCGAAGTTCGATTACATTACGGAAGGCAAGGCGAACTTTACTGATCAAGAAAAAAAAGGGTTAGAGCTCTTCCAAGGAAAGGGACAATGTGCCCAGTGCCACAGCATGAGCGCTTCTGCTGTAGACGGTAAAATTCTTTTTACCGATTACGGTTACTACAACTTGGGTATTCCCAAAAACCCAAGCAACCCGTTTTATACAACAACGAAAGACATCAACCCACACGGCACTGAGGCGGTCGATTACGGCTTAGGCGGAGTTACTGGGGAAGTATCTGACCATGGTAAGTTTCGCGTACCGACCTTGCGCAACGTCCAATACACGGGTCCCTATTTTCACAATGGTTATTTCGCTACCCTAAAAGAGGTTGTCCACTTCATCAACCGAAGAGATGCAGAGCGCAACACAGAGGCAGAAATCAAAGAGAACGTTGCATATCAAATCACAGGGAGCCTTCATCTGAGCGACACAGAAGAAGACGCGCTAGTTGCCTTTTTACTTTGCCTTACCGACGGTTACGTGGCTCCTTAATGGGTTTGGATATTCAAGAAATGCCCGGTATACGATGAGGCTGAAATATCATTTGGGGGGCCCGTGTAAACAACGTTTCCGCCACCATGACCACCTTCAGGCCCCATATCGATAAGCCAATCAGCACATCGAATTACATCGAGGTTGTGTTCAATTGCGATAATCGAATGCCCGTTGTTGAGCAACGCCTGAAACGAGTCGATCAACTTCTTCACGTCGTGAAAATGAAGACCGGTGGTAGGCTCATCAAAAATGAATAAGGTGTGCGCGGCATTTGCTCCCTTCGAGAGAAAGGAAGCGAGCTTGATGCGCTGTGCCTCACCACCTGAAAGAGAAGACGAACTTTGCCCCAGGCCGACGTATCCCAAGCCAACTTGTTGCAACGGACGAAGTCGATCTACAATATTTCGGTTGACTGTTTTAGCTACATCTTCACCAAAGAATTCGACAGCCTGATCGATGGTCATGTTTAGCACATCAGAAATGGAAGCTCCTTTGTATTGAACTTCGATCACCTCGTCTTTGAAGCGCTTGCCCTTACACGCTTCGCAAACCAGTTGTATGTCGGCCATAAACTGCATCGAGATGGTTTGCAAACCCTCGCCTTGGCATGACTCGCATCGACCACCTTCCACGTTGAAACTGAAATGCGAAGGTTTGAATCCGCGTTGTTTTGCCAGAGGCTGCTGGCAAAACAGTGAACGGATTTCATCGTACGCTTTGATGTAGGTAACAGGATTGGACCTAGATGATTTACCGATTGGGTTCTGATCCACAAACTCTACTGCTCCAATGGTTTTGCAGTCGCCCATTATTGCATCATATTCCCCAACTGTAACCGAAGGAAAACCACCGAGCTCCTTTTGAAGTGCTGGGTAAAGAATATTTTTTATCAGTGTTGATTTACCACTTCCGCTCACACCACTCACCACGGTAAAGCAACGCAGAGGAAAGGTCACATCGATATTTTTCAACGTATGCTCGCGCGCTCCTTGTATGATGATTTTGTCTTTCCCCAACTTCTTTAGGGGTTGACGGGTAATCTTTTTCGTGCCGCGTAAATAATCGGCCGTAAGTGTGGAGCCTGTTTGCAGCAACTCCTTATATGAACCATTGAAAACCACCTGACCACCTTGGGCCCCTGCTTCTGGCCCCATGTCGATTATATAGTCGGCAGCCTTCATAATTTCCTCGTCGTGCTCTACCACAATGACCGTATTGCCTTGGTTTTTCAGATTCTGCAATACACCAATCAACCGGTGTGTGTCGCGAGAGTGAAGCCCAATACTGGGTTCATCCAAGATATACAGCGAACCTACAAGCGCACTGCCCAGGCTAGTAGCTAGGTTGATACGCTGCGATTCACCGCCGCTGAGTGAATTCGAAAGTCGATTCAAGGTTAGGTATTCCAACCCCACTTCATTGAGATAGCCCAACCTGTTGGTTATCTCGGTGACTAACCTTCGTGCGACCTGATAGTCGTGATCGTTGAGCTCCAGTTGGTTAAAGAAGTGTTGACACTCCTCGATGGGAAGGCTGACTAGGTCGGAAATACTCTTCCCACCAATTTTGACGTACGTGGCATCTTTGCGCAATCGTGTGCCCTTGCAATCCGGGCAAGGCGTTTTACCGCGGTAACGGCTCAGCATAACACGGTATTGAATCTTGTATGACTCCGACTCTAGTTGAGTGAAAAAACGATTCAACCCCTTGAAGTACTTATTTCCTGTCCACAGCAGCTCCAATTGCTCTGCCGTGAGTTCGAATAAGGGCTTGTGTATGGGAAAATTGAACTTTGCGGCGTGGTAGATGAGCTGATTTTTCCATTCGCCCATCGTTTCTCCGCGCCAGCAAGCCACTCCGTCTTGGTATACGCTCAACTTGCGATTGGGCATTACCAAGTTTTCATCGACGCCAATGATGCTGCCAAAACCCTCACAGCGCTTGCATGCGCCCACGGGGTTATTGAAAGCGAATAGGTTCACTGAGGGTTCTTCGAACGCTATCCCATCTGCTTCAAAACGATTACTGAATTGTTCTATGTGCACATCGTCGGCAAGCAGGACCTGGCAAACTCCTCGGCCCTCGAAGAAAGCGCTTTCGGTGCTATCTGCAATGCGCGCGGCGGTATCATCGTCGAGCGAAACCGACAAACGGTCCAGAATCAAAGCCCATTGTTTCCATTTTTTTACTCCAGACAAGCACTCTTCAATGAGCATTACCTCGCCATCGGCATAGACCCTTGAAAAACCTTGTTGAGCGAACACTTCAAGTCGCTTTTTAATGTCTCCGCCTGATTCTACGGGTGCCATAATGTAAAACCGGGCGTCGAGCGGCCTAGAGAGGATCCACTGAACGACATCATTTGCTGTATGTCGCTTTACTTCCTTGCCACTAACAGGAGAATATGTTTTTCCAATTCGGGCGAACAACAATTTTAGATAATCATAAATTTCAGTACTCGTGCCCACTGTGGATCTCGAAGACCGGCTAGTCACTTTTTGTTCTATGGCAACCGCCGGACTGATGCCGATGATTGCATCCACATCGGGCTTGTCTAACCGTCCCAAAAATTGTCGGGCATAGCTGCTGAGACTCTCAACGTAGCGTCTTTGGCCTTCGGCAAATAATGTATCGAACGCCAAGGAGGACTTGCCCGACCCGCTTAGCCCTGTAATTACGGTGAACTGTGAACGGGGTATGGCCACATTCACATTCTTCAAATTGTGCATACGCGCACCTTTGATGAGCACATAGTCCTTGAAGTTCAAGTCGCTAAACGCTTTTTCTACATCGTTCCTTTTCTTAGTTGCCTTGGCCATAGAGTTTGCAAAGTTGGTTTAGAAACAAGAAGAACGGGTAGGTGTTCACAAGTTGGAGCGTGGGCGCGGATATGGAAAAACACGTATGCGAAAGGTTGTGCGACTCAGATTTTCACGCGGAGTGCTTTCGTGCTTTCGTCATCTATTAACCCTCATTCATCGAAATAAATTGGCTAAACGTAACCAAATCAGGAGGCTAAGGGTAGAAGGACGTGTTGTCAAAGCAATCCTAACAAGAACAAAGAACAAAATGAAAAACCTAACTACCCTGTTCATTTTGATGCTCCTAGCCGTCACACTAGGAAAATCACAAAATTCTGCGACATGTCCATCCGACATGCTCAACGACTCCTTGATGAGTCATGACATTGAATTCAGTCGTAGCTTTTACTATATGGAGCATACGCTTGGAATGAATCGCAACTTGCACCCTTCGAGCCGCACCAATGACATTTACACCATTCCTGTGGTGGTTCACATCATTCATAAAGGTGAATCGTATGGTAGCGGAACCAACATTACTGACGAGCAAATTTTTTCTGCAATTGCAGGATTGAATGAAGACTTCCGCCGCATGACTGGAACCAATGGCTACGGTAATGGAGTGGATGTAGGTATTGAGTTTTGTTTGGCTGCGCGAAACCCAAGCGGACAGCCAACCAACGGTATTGTTCGTGTGAACGGAAGCTCAGTAGCGAACTATTCAACCATGGGTATTGAGGCATCAGGGGGCACAGGAGCAATTGAAGAAAATGTAAAAGCTCTTTCCACCTGGCCACGTGCATCCTACATGAACATTTGGGTAGTAAGCGAAATCGAAAACAACGATGGAGGAAGCGGCATCCAGGGTTACGCATACTTCCCTGTAAACAGTCCAATCGACGGAATCGTAAATCTTTTTAATGCCTTCGGCACAGTTGGTAACCTAAAGTCATACACCAACCTAAACCGTACACTTACTCACGAGGTTGGTCACTACTTGGGATTGTATCACACATTTAACTCCACCACAGCATGCTCGGATGAAACTAATTGTTCGACCCAAGGTGATCGTGTGTGCGACACCCCACCAACAATTCAGGCAGGCAGCTGCACTAGCCCTGCATGCAGCGGGACACAACAAGTAGAAAACTACATGGATTATACATCGCAGACCTGCCAAGACATGTATACCGATGGTCAGAAACTGCGCATGCGCACGGCATTAGAAACACAACGTACGAGTATTCTTACTTCCATGGGTTGCATGCCTGTTTACCAAAACGACATTGGTATTACCACGGTTATAAACCCAATCGGAACGAATTGCGCTGGCGGCATTATACCTGAAGTTACACTCGGTAATTTTGGAGGAAACACGCTTACCTCTGCTGTTATACAATACAACGTGAACGGTGCAGGCACAGCGTCATTTACCTGGAGTGGATCGCTTGCAGCGGGAGCTACAGTAACCGTGGCTCTACCTTCGATCAATCCAGTAGCTGGCACGCACACCTTCTACGCATGGACAAGCTCTCCGAATGGAGGAAGCGATGAAAATGCAGCCAACAACCAAGCAACAGGCGCATTTGCGGTTACAATTGGTTCTGCTGCTCAATTGGATGTGGTTCTCGATTACTACGGAATAGAAACTAGCTGGACTATCAGCGATGCGAATGACGCCATCTTGATGTCGGGCGGCCCATACGTAAACGGTCAGCAGGGTCTTCACAACATTACTCCTGTATGCTTGCCTGTTGGATGCTATACACTCACCATGAATGACGTATATGGCGATGGACAAGGCTTTACAAATGGTAGCTTCTCACTCACCGCCAGCAATGGATCAGTACTCGCAGCGGGTGCCGGTAACTGGGGAGATATCTCTGCCAACGATTTCTGCATAGTGGATACTGCTCCTCAAGGAGATGCACCGGTTGCCTCGTTCACTATTCAAGACAATACACTTTGCCGCAACGTGCAGAACGATTATACCAGCACGAGTAGCTTTGCTCCTACTTCCTACAGCTGGTCGTTTGAAGGTGGCACACCTGCAACCTCAACCCTTCAAAACCCATTGAACGTTACGTATGCAAGCGCAGGCACATACGATGTAACTCTTATCGTGAGCAATGCCATCGGCACCGACACCCATGTATGCGCAAACTGCGTTACTGTGTATGCCGATCCTACTGTCACTCTTGCAACTACCAACCCTGGTTGCGGCGCTCAGGCGAATGGCAGCATAACCAGCACAGTAACCGGTACGGGGCCCTACACCTATAGCTGGAGCAATGGTGCAACAACGGCAAACCTCAGCAACCTTGCAGCAGGAAACTTCAACGTAACCGTAACCAGTGCTCAAGGATGCAGCGCACAGGCAAGCGCCTCGCTGACGAACCCTTCCGGTATGGTGGTAAACGGTACTGCACAAAATGCAGCATGCGCAGGAACTTCAACTGGCAGTATCAATCTAACTGTGAGCGGTGGAACGGGTAACAAAACGTATAGCTGGAGCAACGGCTCGACCACTTCCAACCTAAGCAATTTGGCTCCGGGAAACTACAGTGTTACCGTAACCGATGCGAACGGATGCACAGCGACAGCGAGTTACACCATCACCGCACCGGCAGCTATTGCCATAAGTGGAACACCTACTTCCATCACTTGCGCTGGATTGAACAATGGATCGATAAGTGTTGCGGCAACAGGTGGCACAGGTGCGAAGACGTTCAGCTGGAATAACGGAGCTACAGGCAGCAATGTGAACAACCTTGCAGCCGGCAATTACAGCGTAACTGCGACAGATGCAGCAGGATGCACTGCAACCACAAGCTACACGATTACAATACCACAAGCAATCCTCATTACAGGAACTGCCAACGCAGTTGTTTGTTTTGGCGACAACAACGGAAGCATTCAAGTAAGCGCCACAGGCGGAACAGGCACTAAGTCATTCAGCTGGAGCAACGGCGCTGTGGGCACTACCAACAGCAACCTTTCTGTAGGCAACTATACGGTGACAGTCAGCGATGCGGCAGGTTGCAGTGCAACCCAAAGCTTTTCTGTAAACGGTCCAACAGCTCTATCACTTGTTGGCACTGTGAGCCATGTGCAATGTGCTGGTGCAAATGATGGAGCGGTAACTGTGGTTGCCAACGGCGGTTCAGGAGCGATATCAATTAGCTGGAGCAACAACGCGGTGGGTCTTCAAGCCACAAACCTTCAAGCAGGAGTGTATTCGGCTACAGCTACAGACCTCGCCGGCTGCAGTGTCAGTGCGAGCTTCACCGTGAATCAACCCAACGAATTGGAGACTAACCTAACAGACTTTGATATTGCATGCGACGATTTAAGCGGATCAGCGATTGTTTCTCCATCGGGTGGAACGGCACCGTATATCGTGAACTGGAGCAACGGTATTAGCGGATACGAAAATGTGAATCTAGCCGCTGGCAATTACTCGGTAAACATGACCGATAGCCAAGGCTGCGCTTTGAGTGCAAACTTTGTCATCACACAGAGCGCCAACCTCAGCGTGTTTCTTCAAACCGAAAACATCAGCTGTTTTGGTCAAGGTAACGGAAGCATTGCAGCAATCGTGAGCGGTGGCGACCAAGACTACACTTTCGAGTGGAACACAGGTGCTGCACAGTCTACGATGAGTAATTTGCTCGCCGGACAATACACTGTAACCGTAACAGATGGAGCTGGCTGCAGCGGATCTGCCAATGCGACCATACAAGAACCCGCTCAGGTCATTGCATCTATCGACGCTAATGATGTGACGTGTTCAGGTCAGAACAATGGATCGGGGTTAGCAATAGTTCAAGGAGGCACCATGCCCTACCAATATGGGTGGAGCAACGGAAGTAGCGATGAACTCACCGAAGGTTTGGGCGCAGGTGTACTCACCTTAAACATCGTTGATGCAAACGGATGTGTTGCACAAACCACAGCAACTATTGAGTCTCCAACTATGCTCGTAGCCAACGTTATTATAACAGGAGCCGAGACATGCGCAGGAAATGACGGAAGCGCCGAATTAATTATAGAAGGTGGTGTACCTACCTACGCAATTTTGTGGAGCAATGGCAACACTGGTGCATTTCTTCAGAACGCGGCAGCGGATTCATACACCGCGTCTATAGCCGACGCAAACGGCTGCACCCTAAGTGTTTCAGCTGAAATATTTTACGATTGCGAAGCCGTTGTGCCTGCAACACAACTGATCGAGCAATACTGCAATACTTCTGATTTCACGCTAGGTGGTTCGGTTGCATGTGAAGCAATAGAAGGAGCGGATCAATACATGTGGCGCGTATCCACCACCACGGGTACTATTCTCGTGGATGCATACACAAACGACGTGAACTTCACTATGGCAAACGTACCTGGTTTGACCTACAATACTACCTACGTTATCGGTGTTAAGGCTCGTGTAGCAGGCAACTGGGGACCCTTTGGAAACTACTGCTCTTTGGTCACTGAGACATTGGACTTGCCCACTACTGGCATTGTCGCAGCTGATTGCGGAACAACCATTCAAACCTGGGGAGAAACCATTGAAGCAATTGCTTTGGATGAGGTGCTCAATTACGAATGGCACATTACCGGAAGTAACTACAATTGGACAGCCTTTACAGCAGAGCCCGTGTTGAGCATTGTGAATGCCATGCAACTTACTGCCGGAGAAACCTATGAAGTGAGCGTGCGTTGTGCATACGGATCGGGAGTTTTCACCGATTGGAGCAGCACATGCACCTTCACTGTAGCACTTGAGTTGCCTGTAGCAGAGACCCAAACAACCGACTTCGAGTTCAATTTGTATCCAAACCCTAACAACGGAACGGCTATTACTATTGAGTGGGAAGAGGCGGGAATGCAAAATGAAATCCTTTCGTTGTCTGTCCGTGATGCTGCCGGAAAAATGGTTCTACAAACCATGCTCAACAGCAATGAAGCAACACGTTTCGATGTCAATTTCGACAACCGTTTGAGCAGTGGCTTCTACGTGGTGACGCTAGAGACAGGCACAAAGCGAATGGATAAAAAAATGATTGTGCAGTAAAGAAAAGGGTGAAGACCAATAAAATGGTCGAATTAGAAAGCCCGTCGGCCTTATCGGTTGACGGGTTTTCTATTTTATCCCTATTTCAAAAACCTTAGGCGATCGTTGGGCGATACGGTTGGGCATTTAGCATTGGATGCGAACAGACTCTTGCGGTTGTTTGCAATCCAATTGTATAGCGCATCTCGGACATTGCGCGGAATGAGTAAAAACGGAACAAAAAAAACACCGTACCAAGCCATGTCTCTGCAAATGCCTATCACAGCAGAAGATCGAAACAACAACTTACCTTTCCGGTAATACACAAGTGTGGAAAGATCTGTAATTGCCTGCAAGGGCAATAGCTTCTTTGCGGTTTCTCCTTGCAGAGGTGAAAACATCAGATTCTTCCGTCCATTTCGCGCCAAAAGCCAAGAGACCGACCTGTTGCATAAGATGCAATCGCCATCGAAAAAAATGATTTGTTGGCCACTGTCCATGATCTCAAAGGTAAAGCATGCTGCCAATCCACGAGGGAACCATCTTGCTTATCTTTCCGCCTTTCTACAATAATTCTATGTACTACAGCGACTACTTGCAATTAGACAAAATTCTTGGTGCACAAGAACTTGAAAGCGATAAGGCTAATCGGCATGCACATGATGAAATGCTATTCATACTCATTCATCAATCGTACGAACTTTGGTTCAAACAAATTCTGTTCGAAGTAGATTCCATTCTTGATATTATGGCCGAGCCGAGTATCAACGATAATTCGCCAGAATTGATGAAAGTTGAACGCAGGCTTTTTCGGGTGGTTGAAATTATGCGCGTGCTGGTGCACAAGGTCGATATCCTAGAAACTATGACCACACTCGACTTTCTCGACTTCCGAGATCTATTGCGCCCGGCGAGCGGCTTTCAAAGCATGCAGTTCAAAATACTTGAGGCCAAACTTGGGTTGAAGATGGAGCATAGGCATGGCCAAGAGTATTACACCAGTCAACTTCGTCCGGAGGACAAGCAAAGAATCCAAGAACTCTCAAAAGCATCTACCCTATTAGAACTTCTTAACCATTGGCTAGAAAGAATGCCGTTTTTCGAGGATAGTAGTCTTTGGGCGGATGGCAGCGACCAACCGTTTTGGAAGACTTATCGCGACATCTATGGCGCTTCATTGGGTGAGGGCGAAAAACAAAACATCACTCGATTCGATGAATTGTTCATGTCCGACGTAAGCCAAGAAGGTGCACTTTCTGACCGTGCACGCAGAGCGACTCTTTTCATCCTTTTGTATCGCGATTATCCGTTGCTCCAAAACCCTTTCCGCATCATCAATCTTTGTCTGGAAGTAGATGAACTCATAGCCACATGGCGTTGGAGGCACATGAATATGGTTCACAGAATGATTGGCACGCGCGCGGGCACTGGAGGAAGCACTGGAAAGGGCTATTTGAGAGAGGCAGCGCTCAAGCACTACGTCTTCAGCGAATTCGCCGAACTCAACAGCTTCATGCTCGAAAGAAGCAAGCTACCCAAGCTACCACATACATTGGAAAAAGCGATGTATTTTCAACATTAACACTCGAATAGAAACGGACCTACTCTTCCGCCTTGGCTGGTCGTTTTCCAAAAGAAAGTGCTGCTAGCAGCCAACCAGCGACAAAGAGCAGTCCACCCATAGGGGCTACCGGCCCGAGCCATGAAAAATCGACACCGGTAAGTGGCGAACTAGAGCGCAAGTACAACGAACCACAAAAGCACAACACACCCAACGCAAGTGAGTGCATAGCGATACGGTGAAACACTGCCTGCATGGGTATAACCCGCGGGGCAAGGGCAAGCACCAACAACCCAAAACTGTGGTAGTACTGATACTTTACCGCCGTCTCCCATGAGTTAAAGGCTTCGACTGATAGGTAGGGTTTAATAGCGTGGGCACCTACAGAGCCCAGCAACACTGCTAAGGCAAGAGACACACATGAAATTTGGGCGTAATTCATGTCGCAAAAGTATATTCACAGAGCAACATTTTTTTCAACATTTGAATTCATTTCATCGGGCTGGCGCACCTTTGAAACATGGCAGAAAGGAATCTCGGCAAGAAAACATACACCCTCCTCGATTTGGCAGAAAGCATTCAGCGAATGTTTTCGGAGCACTACAAACAACGGTATTGGGTAAAAGCTGAGATGAACAAACTAAATCATTACACGCAATCTGGCCATTGCTATCCCGAACTGCTTCAAAAGGAACGTGGGACCACCGTGGTTGAATTTAAATCCATTCTTTGGAAGAACGATTACGAGCGCATAAACCGCCTGTTTACATCGCAAATTGGAGAGCCTCTCAAAGACGGCATTAAGGTGCTGTGCGATGTTTCGGTGAGTTACTCCCCGCAATACGGACTTTCGCTGCGTATACATGACATTGACATCAGCTACACGCTGGGCGATATTGAAGCTGAGAAAAAAGAGACCATCGAACGCTTAAAACGTGAGGGGGCATTTATCCTGAACAAAAAGCAAATGCATGCATTACTGCCCAAACGCATTGCCGTCATCTCGGTTGAAAGCAGCAAAGGATTTGCCGATTTCCAAGACATAATTGATGCAAGGCGCGATAGATTTTCCATTTTCCGTATGCTCTTTACCGCGTTACTTCAAGGCGACAAGGCAGTGGAATCTCTGCTCGCTGCGCTGAAGCGCGTAGGACAGGTTGCCCATCGGTTTGATGCTGTTGCTATCATACGCGGTGGTGGCGGTGATGTTGGATTGAGCTGCTTCAACAACTTCACCCTTGCCCATGCCATAGCCACATTTCCAATACCGGTGTATACAGGCATAGGCCATGCAACCAATGAAACCGTATGCGAGATGGTGTCATTCTACAACGGCATCACGCCTTCTAAAGTGGCGCAGCACTTGCTGGAGCAATTCGAAGATTTCGAAGCCAAGGTGATCCAATCTCAACACACCATCACACGCTTTGCACGTGAAACTCTTGCGACCCAAACACGCGAACTACACATTCACAGCCGCATCATTCGCCAAACTTCTTCCGGAATTCTTTCGCACAACCATCACCAGCTGCGCACTAACTCGGAACAATTGCAAAAGCTTAGTAAGCGATTTCTTGAAGGTAATTTCAAACACCTTCAAGCTTCTGCGGGAAGAATTGCTGTTGGCTCCGCGCACCAACTGAAGTCATCTGCAGAGCACGTGCAACAATCAACCCGCCAACTTGCCACGGCATGTGCAAGCACCTTGTCTATAAAGCGAACTAGCCTAGAGCACATTGAACACATTGTGTCCTTGTCAGACCCCAAGAAGATCTTGCAAAGAGGTTATAGCATAACCACCATCAATGGAAAGCCGCTACGAGACACCACGCAATTGATGCCCGGCGACAGAGTAGCAACAACGCTTTTGCACGGAATTTTTGAAAGCCAGGTAACCCAACTCAACCATCAACAATGACAAAACCCATGACCTACACTCAAGCTTTTCAAGAGCTCCAAGACATCGTTACAGAAATTGAAAAAGGAGAAACAACCGTTGATGTTCTTTCTCAAAAAGTAAAACGTGCCGCCGAGCTCATACAAATTTGCAAGCAGACCCTTCGCGAAACAGAGGGAAATGTGGAAGCAATTCTGCAAGAACTTGCCAAACAAGAAGACAAATAAATTATGGCAAACGCAACCTACTACAAAGAACACTTGCAACTTCGTCCCCATCCTGAGGGGGGGCATTATGCGGAGGTGTTCAGAAGTTCATTGGACGTTGAAGTAAGCGGGTTCGATGGACCAAGGAGCATGTGTACCTCTATATTCTTTTTGCTTGAATCGAACGAGGTTTCTGCGCTTCATCGCATCAAGAGCGACGAGTTGTGGTACTATCACGACGGCGGCATATTGGAAATCCTTGAGATTGATGAGGCCGGGAACGAAGTCGTTACGCGCCTAGGGAAAACGCTTCACGAAGGGTGCAAACTTCAACACGTGGTGAAGGCAGGTAGATGGTTTGGCGCGCGCCCCGGCGAGGGAAGTTCTTTTTGTTTGGTGGGTTGCCAGGTCTCACCCGGATTCGATTTTAGGGATTTCGAATTAAAATAAAACAGCGCGTCTTTTTCAATGTATGAAGAAGCACTTGCCAATCTCAATACTGCCATTTTTTGGTGAACGCGTTGTAGAAATTCACCCCAATCTTGAAATCAAATTTAGCCTTCTCCCAATTGCTGTCTGCCGTTGAAGCATAGATACCGAAACGAAAAAGTTCCTTTTTAATGCGCACAACACGTTCAAGCCCCGCATAAAATTCCAGATGATGAAAATTTTCATCGGGTATAGACAGCATAGCAGCACCCGCGGCTTCCGTAATCTTCAATCGATGCAGTAATGGAATTTTATTGAGCAATATTCCATTGAAATGATGAAAATAATTGGCGCGAAAAAACGCATTGGAGGTTGAAAGTGTGGGGCCCAACAATTGAAATGAATTGAGCGGATCGGAGAAAAAGAAGAAGTCTGAACCCCTAAAATACCTATGCTCCAGCAAACGCAGATTACGCTTATTGACAAAAGAACCCGCCAGTACCGACCAATCCATATCGCCCAACCTACCCAACGTCTTTTTATGTTTTAGCCCGACCTCGATGTAGCCGAAATCAACTTCGCTATTGAGTAAGCCGGGAACACCCATTCGATAAACCACTTTCAAATCGGGGTAAACAGACCCCAGTAGAATTTTACGCCCCTTCTTGATCATGTAACGCTGCTTATGCCGATACTTCATCTCCAATTTAAACTCGGATTTTATGTAGCGCTCGAAATCGAGAGGGGTATTGACGTCGCCAAACACCTGCTGCGACCAACGATCCGAGAGGAGGTTGACGATGGGCTGTTGATCTGAAAAGTCAAACGTCAATTCCGCAAACAATCCATTGACGATCTCCATGCGCTGGGCCACGCTCCATGTTTGAGTGCGCACGTAGTTACTACGACTGAAAATGGATCCCAACGAAGCATAGTTATTCACCATGTCGTAATAATCACCAAAACGAACAAACGTGCGCACAAACTTCAATGGCACGTATGTTAAACCAACGCCTCCCCTTCCTCGCAAATCGTTGTTCCGAAATCCATAGTCGGCCTCGCCTTCAACCTCAAGTGTATAAGCGTTATCGAATTCCTTTTTAAATGATCCCCCAACGCGGTGGCGATAGCCTCCAATACCGAATGGGTTAACTTGCATGGTAAGCGGATTGATGTAGAATGAATAATCGCGCTCACGATTTCGATACCCTATGCCATAGAGGAAGAAATCTATCCAACGAAGTGCATTATAAGTGGAGTCAGCTTCGTGATAATAATCGTCACTAGCATATCTCTTTTGCAGACTATCACACACAAAACCATATCGCTGTTCGAGCGAATCGAGCGGAACATTGCACACCGGTGCCCAGAAAAGACTATCTCGATCGAATGCCCTTTCATGGTATACCCTAGCCTCTTCTGTAAATCGAAACGAGTCATCGGCCAACGCCCATTTCGCATTGTCGCACTCTATTTTCCCGTAATAAATAGTTCGGTTTTCTTTAATAGAATATCGAACCAATTGATGCTCTACAATAGCTTGTCCATTGGGTGCAATCGAGTAGGTTTGATGTAGCGTAAAATCATTGAAAAACTTCATCACGTGTGAATCCAGCGAAGCATCCATACGAATCAGCGCCCAATCCGATGAACGAATGACCATCGTTCCTTTTAATAGTGGTTCTCCGGGGAAAATACCTGAGAACGTAACTGTATAGTATTTCACACCAGCGCTGTCGTTTACCCCATCGAGGTCGTAACGATAACTCAACAACGCCCCCTCACCTATTGGCGACATCAAAGGCTTATCGGTGATCGAAGTTACAGGGAGCAAACGCTGATACATGTTAAACTCCATGAATCCAGTGTAGGATCGTAGAATGTAATTATCATCGTATTGACCCTCTTGTGGGGTTATATCTGATTCACCATAAGAAAACGATACACTTGCTCCCGACGATGTTGATGCCGGCTTTCGTTTTGAATATTCCTTGACACCCATAACACGCTCATGAAACTTTAAAGGGGCACTCCAATGAGCGTTTGCCACTGCCTCTTGCAAGTGGTACTGCATGAATACGAGTGGACGATTCTTCACTTTCACCTCTTTCGAAACGGAATCTGTCTTCAGCGTCGTGGTATCAGGCGTCAGCATTTGAATGGAGGTACGCACAAACTGTTCATAGTTCCAAATTGCCTCTTCTGATTCAAACAATTTGCTTCTCGCATCGATGGCTTTGCTAACTACTTCACGCGCGATATCTTTCCTGTCAGCATACACCTGCACAGCTCCCAGCTCAGCGGCATTCTCTGCAAGAAAAAAGCGCAAGGGAATTGACATGGAATTCTTTACGTCAATAACTGTATCCAGGTCGTGATACCCGATTAGATGAACGACCAATTCATGGCGTCCGATTTCCAAGACCAATGAAAAAGAACCCGTACCGTCTGTATTTGCCCCTCTTAGTTTCCCTAATGACAGTTGGGTAGCCGCCACAGTTGCATAACCAGCCGGTTCACCATTCGGAAGCATCACAACACCCTTGACTTTGACCTGTCCAAGGGCCGAAAAGGACAGGGCCGAAACCAACAAAAATGCTAAAGATAAAAATTGGCGCATGTGTTGACAAAGTTACATAATGACTATGTAAGGCATGGCAACAATGCAACAAATGAACAGTCCCATTATTCCTAAAAATATTTACACTATTTGACCTATTTTTGATTGTCGAATAATTGTTGACTTTGTGTTAAGCCATCAATTTTCAACTTAACTAATAACCAATTTCGAATGAAAAAACTGTATTCAGTCTTTTTGACATTGCTTCTTACGAGCGCAATGTTCGCTCAATCGGAGCATCAAGAATCGGGAGTAATTGTATCCTCCGGCTTTCACATTACACGTCCGTTGAGCGAGATTTTCGCAGAAAACCCGGTAGACGAAAGCAGAATCATCAAGAAAGAATCTTCCGACAGGAAGCACCGCGAAGCCACCAAGTTCGAGTTTACGCCGGAAGATGGTGCGCAGTATGACAACGATCCGTCGACTATGCAGACTTCGATGGGCGACAAGCCATCGCTTGGTTACAAAGCCAACTGGGCCGGACAGACAGCATCTGGTTTCCGTCCATATGATCCTTCGGGAGCTGTTGGGCCGAACCATTACATACAGATGATCAATGCGACTGTTTTCAAGGTGTATGACAAGAACACCGCGGCGGTATTGCTTACTGGATCCCTTGGTAATTTGTGGTCGCCAGCAACGGCCAACAACGGCGACCCAATTGTGATGTACGACAAAGCAGCCGATCGCTGGTTCTTGGCCCAGTTTGGTTCAAGCACGGATAAGAAAATCTACATTGCAGTATCAACCACCAACAATCCACTTGGATCTTACTACACATACACTTACGTATCACCTCAGTTTCCTGACTATTTGAAATTCAGTGTATGGCAAGATGGTTACTACATGACCTCGAACCAAACGACTCAAAAGGTTTTCTGTTTTGAGCGCACCGCAATGATAGCCGGAACACCGGGAGCGCGTTCGGTATATGTGAACTACACGCCACCGAAGGCCGGTTTCTTCGTACCACTTCCGGGTTGTGCCGCCGATGGTACCTTGCCTCCTGCAGGCACTCCTTGTCCCATCGTGTCCTATGAAGACAACAACTGGGGAACCGCTTATGTAGATCGTGTAAACCTCTACAACATGACGGTAAACTGGGCACTCACAACACCTACCGCAACAATCACACTCGGAAGTCAGTTGCCCGTTGCAGCGTTCAACTCAACGTATAATTCCAGCTGGAACGATGTTTCGCAACCAGGCACAACACAAAAACTCGATGCCATTGGCGGTGCCATGATGTACCGTGCTCAGTGGAAATCGTGGAGTGGATACAACACCATGATTCTTAGCTGGAACGTTCTCGTTGGAACATCTCAGCGCAGCATGAAATGGGTTGAATTACGTCAGAACCAGAGCACAAATGTTTGGTCTGTTTATCAAGAAGGAATTTACACTCCAGATGCCAGTTCACGTTGGATGAGCTCTATTTGCATGGACAACAACGGATCCATCGGATTGAGTTACATGAAGTGCAATTCTACCAGCATTTATCCTGGCTTGTATTATACCGGTCGTCGCAGCTGCGACCCACTTGGAACATTGCCCGTTACTGAAACGCTTGTTGTAGCTGGAACAGGCTCACAAACCGGAGGTAACCGCAATGGTGACTATGCTCATCAGTGTTTGGATGTAGATGGTGTGACCTTCTGGAGCACCAGCGAATACATGGGTGGGGCAACTGGTTCAAGTGCTGCCCGCACGCGTGTATTCTCGTATCAAATTGCACCATGCAATATCACTGCAGGTATATCAATTGCCGTTACCGGTGGTTCGAATCCAACTTGTTCAGGAGCATCAGTGACTTTCACAGCTACACCAACCAACGGTGGTGCATCTCCTGTTTACCAATGGAAAGTGAATGGAACAAACGTGGGTACAAACGCTGCGACATACAACTCATCAACATGGGCAACAGGCGACATAGTTAGTTGTGTAATGACTTCTAACCAGAGTGGCGTTATTGGAAGTCCGGCCACGTCCAACACGATCACTATTACTGTAAATGCTCCATCAGCTCCGGCTGTGAGCATTGCTCAAACAACCGGCACGAACCCAACCTGCGCGGGGGCATCGGTTACCTTCACGGCAGCTCCTACCAATGGTGGAAGTGCTCCATCGTATGCATGGACAGTGAACGGAAGTGCGGCAGGAACAAACGCAGCAACATTCGCCACAACATCACTCACAGCAGGTGCCGTAGTTGCTTGTACGATGACTTCAAACTCCACCTGTGCAACATCTGCCACGGCGTCGAGCAACAGCATAACCATGGGTGTGAATGCATCTGTGGCTCCAGCGGTTAGCATTGCGCTTACTGCCGGAACGAACCCTGCAGTTTCAGGCTCTTCCGTGACCTTCACCGCTACCCCAACCAATGGAGGTACAACTCCTGCCTACCAATGGAAAGTGAACGGAACCAACATAGGAACCAACAGTGCAACTTACACCACTACCACGCTTACCAACGGTGCTGTAGTAACCTGTGTAATGACTTCAAATGCCACATGTGCTGTACCGGCTTCTGCAACCAGTAACAGCATCACTATGTCGATTACAGGTGGAACTTTAACTTTTTGCTCAGCTACTACAACGACTGCGAATGCAACTACCGCATTTGAATATATTCGTAAAGTAGTTTGTGGAAGTATCAGCAAAACTTCTAATGCTTCAGTCTACTCTAACTTCACAACATCTGCTACCACAGTAGTTCGTGGCGCATCCCGCACGTTTACCATCACGGTGAATAACAATTACACAACCGACCAGGTATTGATATGGTGTGACTGGAACCGCAACGGCGTCTTTACCGATGCCGGTGAAAACGTGTACAGTTCAGTATTGGGGGGTGCCTATGGCGGAAGCTTTGTTATTCCAACAACTGCAAGCATCGGTGCTGTGCGCATGCGTATTCGCTGTACCGACACGGCTTCAGGTGCGAACACTACTCCTTGTGGTGTATCAAGCTACGGGGAAGTAGAAGACTACACCTTGAATGTTGTTGCAGCCGGTATCATGGAAGATAGTGCTGATGAGAAGGAAGAAGCTGCTGTTAACCGTGCGAACGATGAAATGGTTTCTTTGGAATCGATTAACCTGAATGTGTATCCAAACCCGAACAACGGAGCATTCACGGTGAAAGCTATCAGCGAAGGAACTTACTATTTGATGAATGAAGCCGGACAGTTGGTGAAGTCATTCACGGTAAATGCCGATAACAACTTCACATATCAAATCGAAAATCTGACGATTGGATTCTATGTTCTTTCCGGACAGAATAAGGAAGGTATTTCGAAGCAGAAGATTGTGGTAACGAACTAAAATCTTTGAGATAGAATTAAAAGGAGCCGCTATTTAGCGGCTCTTTTTTTTGTAATGCATTAGACTCAGAGGGTGCAGAGGATTAATGTAGTAGATAGAGTTCTCTGTAGTATATCTTTTTTAACACAGAGGGCACAGAGGGCACGGAGGATTCAATACAATAGATCTCAACTTCTCTGTGCACTCTGTGATCTCTGTGGTTAAATTATTCCTAAACACAGAGGGCACGGAGGATGCAAAAGATTTTCATTTATGCCATCATTATTCCTTACCTAGTGACTGCTTTGCACAATGATACCTGGCGTATGCGAAACGAACCGAGCATATTCCATTTTTATTCCCTTCGTATTAAAAGTCTGTTGCAATTTCTATTGCGAGATTTGAAATAAAAAGATGACAGACAAGCAACTCACATCCATCATCATCGGCTCGGCAATGGCCGTTCACACCTCGCTAGGACCGGGACTTTTAGAAAAGGTTTACCAAGAATGCCTATTCTATAAACTGAAAAAAGAAGGATTGAAAGTCAGAAAAGAGGTTGGAGTTCCATTGAATTTCGAAGGTGTCTATCTTGAATGTGGCTTTCGCATTGATCTCTTTGTTGAAGAACGGATAATTCTTGAAATCAAGAGTGTAAATGCACTTCATGACATACACTTGGCTCAAACACTCACGTATTTAAAACTTGCAAAGTGTACCACGGGACTCATTCTGAACTTTAACTCGCTTCTGATGAAGAATGGAATCAAGCGAGTTGTTAATGGCTTTGAAATTCATTCGTAACACAAACGAACTTTTAAAGAGTGGGCGAACTACCGAATTGCTACTTTCGCTAGTTAAATAATCAAACCTTGACCAAAACCGATCAAACCCTAGCAACGCGCAGTAACAACTGCTGTGAACTTTGTGCATCAACCTCTGCTCTATCTGTTTATGCATTGCCGCCTGCGAGTGATGGAAACCTAGACGATAGTATTTATGCATGTGAGGTCTGTACTTTGCAGCTCAACAAACAAAGTCCAATCGATGAAGCCCACTGGAGTTGTTTGCTCACCAGCATGTGGAGCGAGCATGCGCCTGTGAAGGTTGTTGCTTGGCGAATGTTGCAGCGTATGCGCAATGAAACGTGGGCAGCCGATGCGCTGGATATGCTTTACCTGGACGATGAACAAATAGCTTGGGCGGGTTCAACAGGCGATCATGAAAATGATAGCGCCGTGCAATTTCATGTCGACAGCAATGGTCAGCGACTGAGTGATGGTGACACAATCGTTTTGGTGAAAACCCTTGATGTTAAGGGAACCAGTTTCAGTGCAAGAGCAGGCACAGTCGTAAAAAACATCCGTCTAGTTGCCGACAATGTGGAGCAGGTGCAAGGTAAGATCGAGAACCAGCAGATTGTTATTTTGACGAAGTACACAAGAAAAGGATAAATAACTCCAATACTATATACAAAAAGAGCGCACCTATGTGCGCTCTTTATTTAACAACTCGTATCAATCGCTTTTTATTCGGTTACCATTACCCAGCCATTAGCATAATCATTTGCGCCAAGAGTATTTGCACCAACATTTAGGACGCAGTAACCAACATTATAAGAACCTGCAGGCAGATTCGTAACCGAAGCTGCTGCTGCATATGGAATTAATGTTGAAGTCACCCTTGAAATTGTGTAATTACCCCCTACGAAATTGGTAATCGCTCCGTCGCTGCCCTGGAAACATAACCCAGTAACAATCTCCTGAGATGGTAATTGACCCAGCAACGACAAACTTGCAACTGCCGATCCTGTTATCCTCTGAGATAGAGAGTTAATCTGTACAGTTGTGGTTGGTCCGGCGAACACATAACTATTTCCATTACTAATTGACCCAATAGAGCCGCTAAAAGCGCCAATCGATACTATACCTGTTGTTCCCTGTGGTCCTGCGACGCCTTGCGGACCAGCAGCACCGTTTGCACCCGCTGCTCCATTGCATACATACTTCGTAAGTGAAGCATTGATCTCGCCGGAATCGAGCGTGCCGTTGCCATTCGCATCCAAGCCGTATTCCAGTTTCACGCCACCATTGGGGCAGTTATTGGCAGCGGGCTC
>CAMBPD010000015.1 GCA_945869405.1 Chryseobacterium gleum
GGTCAGTTCGGCACTGGTTTTTTTGCAGGTGGATTTGAAGTGGATGTAACCAATGGCGTTGAGGAGAACATCATGCGTATAGACTTCAATTGTGACATCTTCAACCTTTCCCCGTTTGAGGGACATTTTACAGCTGTGGGAATTGGCGCACAAATGGACGAGACCTCCCCATTCACAGAGGGATATAAGTTTTTTCCGCGTTACTTACTGGACGTTTCAGACCAAGTCATTGCCTCTTTTACAATGCCCAGCCCCGTAGAGTATTCTGATGCAGGAGCAGAAGTAACTTTCACGAATACAGGCGATGTGGGTAGCTTCCAATGGGATTTTGGTGATGGTGGTTTAAGCGCCATGCAATCTCCTATGCACAGCTATTCTTATGATTTTCTTTCTGTCACACCCGAGCTTTCCGTGTCGCTTAGCACCACGGTTGAGGGTTGCACCGATACACAGACGCAAACTGTTGACGTCATTTACACGCTCTCGGTGGCTGAGGCGCAGGTTTCTTTCGATGTGTTTCCAAACCCAGCGGGTGATGTGCTTACCATACGCTCATCGGCACCAGGCAGCGCTTGGAGCATCTTTGACGCGGCGGGTCGAATCGTGTTTGCTCATGAGTCTTCCTTCGCAGGAGACATCCACATTCCTCTCGAAGAACTAGCACCAGGCTCTTACCACATCCAATTGGAATTTGGAAAATCAACATTGAGCAAGCGCTTCATAAAACTCTAATACATAACCACAACAAGGAAAGCCGTCGGTTATGACGGCTTTTTTTTAATTGCCATGCAATCATTTAGATGGATTTGTAGTCTGAACATTAGGTTTGAGCAAACAATCGTTGATTTTGCATTGGTCAATTAATAAACGGATTATTTTCACGGCCTGTCGTAAGATTTGGAGAAGAGAGAATTCATCAAACGTTGTTGATAATGCACTTTCTGCTCCGATGAAATGGCCTTTATAACGCACTACCCTTGACATGGTAAGAAACCATCCACCCATACAATCACCATTTACTGCATGATGAAGCATTTACTGTTTTGCTTTGCTCTGTTATCTTTGTTGTTGAGCTCGTTGGCCATGAGGTCACAAACCACTGTGGGCGGCAATATCACTTGGGAATGCCTGGGTGGCAATCAGTACAATGTTGCGCTTAATCTATACGTGGATTGCTACGGTTTGGCTGCTAGCACTTCTGCTTTTCCGGCGGCAGTTGACCTCGTCTTCTTTCCCGATGCATCGTGCACCGGGCCAACGTTTAATGCGTTTTCTGCCGTCGCCGATAGCTCCAGTATGGGAGAGATCTCGGACTTATGCCCAACAGAATTATTGAACAGCTCTTGCAACAACTCCGCAAGCGCAAACCTTGGCATAAAAAAAATCACCTACGAAGCAGAAGTAACCCTAACGCCGGGGTGTGTTTGGACCGCTACTTTCAGTGGCTTGGACTGGAGTTTTTATTTCGAAAATGCGGATGCTGTTTTTCTACAAGACGCCTACATATCTTCAGAAATCAACACCGCATCAGCCACGTGCGGCTTAATCGACGTTATACCGGATGCCGAGAATGCATTCATTTCGTATTTCTGCGCAACGGCGCCATCGTCGCATGAAATAGAGTTAACGCTGCCCATTGGCATAACGCCTGCCTATAGTATTGGTGTGGCCTACACCAGCGGAGCAGCCACCAATTCTCCCGTCGTAATGCCCGGGTTCTCGGTGCCCGCAGGCCTAAGTATTGATGCCACAACGGGAGTTATAAGCTGGACACCTCCTGCCCTTCCTGTCAATTCGCCAACGTTGGTCTACATTGTACCGGTAGAAATTGAACTTACTAGCGGGGGCAATTACGTGGGTACTATACGCTATAACCTTACGCTAGCAGTGCGCGATTGCTCGCTTACCGATACGGCATTTGATGCTATTCCCGTAACTGCCGTAGGGGCCGATGTGGCATATACCAATAATGCAGGAGCAACACTAGACGTGATTGAAGTATGCGCGGGCAACCTGCTCTCGTTTACAGTACAAGCCTCGAACGTAAACCTGTCGCGTAACATTACAGTGAGTTATGTCTTTGCGCCTGCCGCGCCCGCCTTAGCGTCTCTCATCATGACCCAAACAAGCTTGGCGCCAGGCATTGCGACCTTCGAGCTGCAAACCACCGCCTCGATGGCAAGCACAACACCGTACACTCTTCAATTGCATGCCCAAGACGATGCGTGTCCTGTTGCTGATGAAGACGATATTGAGATTCAACTATTGATTTTACCCAACATTTCAATCACATCCACGCCATCTGTTATCTGCGTTGGCGATGTGTTCGCGCTACAGGCAGAAGGTCTTGGGTCGGGCAACCAATACACTTGGGAGGTGTTAGCCGGAGGCGATGCAACACCTGCATTGACTCAAAGCGTAACCACTCAAAACGTGTCGCCCGACAGCACTACCACTTACCGAGTAAGCACCACCGTTCCTAACGGTTCTTGCCAGAGCGAGGATTTTATTACGGTAGACGTGTCTTTGCATCGCTTGCAACTCGCAGTTGTGGATGAGTCGTGCGGAACTCTTGGTTCTATAGACCTCACGCCGCTTGGAACGAACTCAGCCAACATAACCTACAACTGGGTTGCGGGAGCGGGTGGAGCCGGGATCGTAAATGGGCAACAAGACCAACTGGCACTTCAGGGCAGCACCACTGGTATAAGCTACACCGTGACTGTAAACGACCTTGATAACGGATGCACAGAGACGGCGTCTGTTTCTATCAACGAAACAACAGGTCCTGAGTTTACTATTACTGCACCAACAACCGTTTGCGAAAATGGCAACGCTACTATCACGTTGGATTTCACCGCAGGGCTCGCCCCGTTTGATGTATGGATCGCAAACCCGACAGCGGGAGCGCCCGACCTTTTGGATGTAGCCAATCCATACGCCTACGTTGTTCCGATAACCGCCAACACCACCGTAACTGTAGTGCAAGTGCGCGATGCCAATGGATGTATTTCAGACCCAGCCACAGTGCCACAGAGCGTAACCATCAACGAACGCCTGCTAGTTACCTCGGTTTTTGACCCAGAGAGCCCGCTTTGCCTTGGTGACCTCTTAGAGTTGACGATGAGCCATAGTCAACCAGGAAGCTACACCGTTACTTACTCAATAAACGGAACCAACCAACCCGTGGTTATTGTTGCCGACAATGGAACGATCGATGTTGCCGACCCCATCGCTAGCGGCACAGTCACCTACGATATTGAATCTATCGCATACACCGCCGCTCCTTTCTGCCCAAGTAATGACGCGTCGAATCCGCCTATAAACGTGAACACCAACGTAAATCCCACGGCAACACTCCCTGATGGTTTTACAGCGTCTGCATGTCAGGGCAATAGCGCCATCGTTCAAATGACCCTAACAGGCGATGGGCCGTGGGTAGTTCAGTATACTCGCGATGGTGCAGCACAACCGGCATTGAACATTGCTGACAGCCCGGCCAATCCTAGCTATGTATATGTTTGGACATTGAATGTTGCGGGCGAGTATTGCATAACGCAGGTGAGTGATGCCAACTGCAGCAGCTCTGTAATCAACGAATGCGCAGATGTGGTTATCAATCCTTTGCCCACCCTCACCTCTTTTACCATCAATGGAGTTGATGGGTCTGCGGGGCCTGTGGACGTATGCCAAGGCGATAACATTTCTATCGATGTTGTTGTCGCTCCAGCAGGCACCGACTACTCTTTTGAGTTCATCGACACCCCCAACATCAACGTAGGCACCTACAACAACGAGTCGTCCACCTTCAACGAAACCATTGTAGCAACAAGTAACTTCAGTCTTGAATTGGACCAAGTGTACTTTACTTCAGCGCCTGCTTGTTTCACTCCAATTAATGAGACCATTGTGGTAAACATTCGCACAGATATACAAGTAACCCAGACCGATTTGGTGTGCGATAATGTCGGGGAAAACTATACTGTGGAATATACGATTACGGGTGGCTCAGCTCCTTTTACGGAGGCTGTCGGTGGAGTGGGCGGGTCTTTTGTATCGAATGTCTTCACCTCTTCGCCACTTGCCTCGGGTGGCCCGGGCGGCTCATGGACGTTCAATGATTTTTACAATTGCAATTCCATTACTGAAACCGACCTTGGTTTTCAATGTCCGATTACTTCCGATGGCGGCGTAATGACGGCGAGCTCTCTTAGCATCTGCTCTCCTAGCGCGGCCCCCGCTCAAGCAACCGCCACACAAAGCACCGCATATACAACAGACGCCAACGATGCTTTTATGTTCGTCTTGCATACCAATGCTGCCAATGTGTTGGGGTCTGAGATTGCTCGATCGTGCGGTGATGCCGTATTTGGAGACGTGAACACACCGCTTGTTTTTGGCGCTGCGTCTGGTTTAGGGACGATCGTTAGTGGCACAACCTATTACATTTCATGCGTGGTTGGAAACAACAACGGTTCTGGCTGCGTCGATGTGGCTAACCCTAACATTCAATTCTCGACCAATACGCAATCTGTCGTTTGGTACATTGCAGGAACTGCTGCTATAAGCGCTCCTTCTGGCTTAGATGCCTGCACGGGCCAGCAAGTGCCACTCGAAATCGACTTTACGGGCAATGGTCCTTGGACGTTCGTTTATAGCATCGACGGCGTAAACCAACCCTCTGTTGTTGTTCCCGTCCTCAACCCCTATGCTTTCAACGCAACGCAAAGCGGCGTGTATGCTCTACAATCGCTTACGAACAGTGCGCAAAATTGCCTTGGTACTATTTCAGGTTCAGTAGCCGCGGAAATCCATCCTTTGCCAACAGTAGCAATAAGTGCAAATGCCACAATTTGCGGAGGACTTAGCCATTGTTTCGATCTTCTGTTTACGGGAGAAGAGCCTTTTTCAGTGGTAGTGAATGTGCCCAATGTTGCAGCCAATGAAACGGTAAACAACGTACTCACGAACGACCAGTATTGCACGAGCGTGCCGGGCTCATACCAACTCTTACAAGTAACGGACGCTTTCAATTGTACTGCTAATGTGAGTGTCAACGCAACCCTGGAAATCTATCCGGAGGTGAGCGCAGAATGGCTTAGCAACAGCGAAAGCTACTGTGTGAATGAAGCCGTCATTTCTGCCCAGTTCAACACCAACGGTGACAGCCCCTTTACCATCGACATACAAGGCCCAGACCCAGCCAACCCGCCAGTGATTAACACCAACGAAATCACCATTGCGGCGCCAGGGACCTATACCATTTTGAGCATCACAGATGTGCATGGGTGTGTGAACAACACAACAGACGTCTTCGAGGCCATTGAGCTCCCTCTTCCAACAGTAGATGCGGGTTTCGATGTTGCTCAGTGCGCTGGTCTCGCTGTTCAGTTGGGCACGCCTGCGTTGAGCGGCTTAACGTATGCATGGACACCCTCGGCAGGTATTGCAGCGGGACAGGCCGATGAAGCCCAGCCCTCATTGGTTATCAATAATTCGCTCAATAGCCCATACACCTACACGGTCACCGCAAGCGATGGCGCGTGTTCCAACAGCGCTGAAGTAATTGTTGTTATTCAGCCAAACCCCACCATCAACTTGGCAAGCACAGACGATGTGCTTTGTTTTGATGCTCCCAACAACACCGCCGCACTAACCGCCTCTGCCACAGGAGCCGGAATCTACACCTTCAACTGGAGCGCTTCTGCCTCGATTATTGGCGCAAACAATACAGCATCAATTATCGTTGACCCCACGAGCAATGAGGTTTTTGAAGTAACGGCATCAGAAACCTTTGGAACTTTAGTGTGCTCAACAACAGAGGAAATCGCTATTCAGGTCAACGACCCTATCGAGATTACCAACCTGCTATATCCGCCTGATATGTGTAATGGATCATGCATCAATGCGAACACGCAAGACATTTCTTTTGATGTGTTGGGGGCCTTCAATAACAGCTTCACCGCCAACATTGATGGCGCAAGTGTTACCGATCCCATCTGTTTCGACGACCCGGAAGACCACGCATTATTCGTTGTTGATGGCGAGGGTTGTGAAGCAACAGAGCTGTTCACAATCAACGTGCGCGAGCAAGAGTATGTGATGGCAGATACCGATCAACAGTATCCATTCTGTTTCTCTGACTCCGATGGAACCGTGGAGGGCAACAACCCCGATGCCACGCAATACATACTCAATGCAAACGGACAAGTGGTGGCCATTGCCAACGAATCGCCCTTTGTGTTCTCTAACCTTGGCATAGGTACTTATGAGCTAGCGGTAAACATCCTATTGAGCAGTGGCCAAGTTTGTTCTGTCGATACGACCTTCACAATAGCGGCCGATTCACCGGAGATTTTCATCTCCGCCAATCCGCCTGCAATACTTGGTTGCGCCAACTATCCCATCACATTCGATGCGGATGTAAGCGGTGGAGCAGGTAATTTTATAACCTATTGGAACGGTTGCTTCGAGGCCTTGAATTGTTTAATTGGCACTACCAACGAAACAGCAAGCCAAGAACTTACCCTCACGCTCACGCAAGACACCGTTGTATTCCTCTATGCATTGGACGCTATTGGATGCTCCTCTGACACCATAACCGCATTCGGTACAGTTTCTTCAACGGTCTCTCTGTTCGTACAAAACGGTATTGACACACTGGAAACATGCCAGTATGATTGCGAGCAACTTACAGCGCTAGCCACCGGTGGCACGGGTAATTTGTTGGTTGAATGGTTTGAGTTAAATGATGTTGTAGATCTCTCTCCGACACTCATTGCATCTACAGATACCATCACCGAATGTTTTTTGTTTGACCAACTTTATGAAATTCGGGTAACCGACGAACAATGTCCGTTGACGTACTTTTCTGACACGCTTTGGGTGAAGGTTCACGACACGCCAGAACCCATCATGGACGCTGATGAATCTGGGGGTTGTTACCCGGACACTATTGGGTTCTTTTACTCTCTACTCGACATCAACTATACCGACTTAAGCACATGTGTTTGGTCGCTCGGTAATGGATCTTTGCTCAACTATTGCGGCGAC
This sequence comes from Chryseobacterium gleum, assembly GCA_945869405.1. Lineage (GTDB taxonomy): Bacteria > Bacteroidota > Bacteroidia > Flavobacteriales_D > Sanyastnellaceae > JAIBBG01. The sequence goes on from CAMBPD010000015.1 coordinate 7,054, forward strand.
ACCAGCGTCGTTTACACTTCGCCCGGAACGTTCTATCCATCGCTCACCATCACCTCGGAGTTTGGTTGCGTGGGTGCCGACACGCTTTCAAGCCCTCTTGTGATCCGTAATTATCCAGAGGTCGATTTCACCTGGGAACCACAACCGGTGGATATTCTGCACCGCAAGGTGCAATTTCAAAATCTAACCGCTGGGGCGGATTCCATCTATTGGAATTTTTACAATGCAGGGGAGAGTTATACTGCCAACCCGTTTTGGACATTTCCAGACATCGAGAGCACGCTGCCCTACCTGGTTTGCCTCACGGCGGGAAACGAATATGGCTGCCTCGACACCCTATGCCAGGATGTATTTGTGGAGAACATACTTCAGGTGTTTGTTCCAAACACCTTTACACCCGACGGCGATGGCCTGAATGACGTGTTTCTTCCCATTGTCAATGGAGAACTCGATGGCAGCTATCGCTTTTGGGTATATAACCGTTGGGGCGACGTTGTTTTTTACACAGAAGAGGTTGGCAAGGCATGGACCGGGGGCTATGATGGCGGCACGTACTACATCCAAGACGGCTACTACCTTTGGAAAATCGAAGTAGATGATCTGGAGACCGGGAAGCCAAAAAGATTCGAGGGCAACATAATCATCTTGCGTTAATCTACTCCTCTAATTCCCTCATGTTGCGGCAACTCTGCATGCGCAACGTTTATCAAAACGTCTGAGGTATGAATGTCTAGATAGCGAGTTGTTTGAGCGGAAATCGATATTCGACAGCATGCGGTTGAAAAGAGCGTCGAGATGCACCCGCCAAGCAGTTGTACTATTTATATTTGCAATGGTCTGATTTTTCTTTGGAACAATTAGTCTTTACCAATCCAACCCATGACGAAACATTTTATTTATGGTTTATTCGCCCTCTTGCTTAGTGCAACGGCGTTTTCACAAGAGCACTTCTACACGGCGCCTTTCAACGCACGGTATTCTCCAAAAATGACAGAGGAGCAACTCTACAGCAAAACGTTTTTGCAAAAGATGTCGAAGCAAGATTGGGCGCGCTTCAGCAAAGACCCTCGCTTTGATGCCAACCGAGTGACCCAGTTGAAAACGAATTGGAAGCGCGAGAATGAGCAGGTGATGAAACAAATGCGCACCAGCCAATCATCTGGAGAGTCCAACTGCTACTGGATTGATCCAACCAATGAATACGAAAACCCCAATACCATCAATTGGCCAGGAAGCCCGGGAAACAGCACCGACAACTTCAGCGCACCCATAAACCTGGGATGGAACTTCAATTTCTTTGGCACGAATTACAATCAAGTGGTGCTCACAACTAAAGGCACAATTGTGCTTGGCAACCAAGGATACATCGACTTCACCCCATCGGCATTTCCAGATCCACTGGGAACGGAAACCAACCAACAGTACAACCATATTTCAGGATTTTGGACCGATTTCGACTTTGCGGCTAGTGGCGAATTGCATTACCTGCTAACTCCGGAAGCTCTCTACATCAACTACATCGATGTGGGGTATTGGCCCAATTTCGGCGACAAAACGAACTCGTTTCAAATGATCATTACCCCGGATGGAAGTAATGTAATTGGAGGAGGCAACAACGTTCAGTTCGTGTACCTCGACATGCAGTTTGTGAATAGCCAAATTAGCGGTGCCACCGGTGGCTGTGACGCCAACAACAACTTTGCGATAGTGGGTGCCGACCGATCTTCCGGAACACAACACTATGCTTTTGGCCGTTTCAACATATGTAATTCAACCGCTTGGGATGGTCCATATGGTGTTCAACCCAACAACGAAGATGGTGTCGAGTGGCTCGATGGACGAGTGATTGAATTCAACACGAGCGTCGACAATTTCGTTGCAAACCAACCACCTGTTGTGGTGGGTGAAGCTTGCGACACAATCACCATGTGTGTTGGGGAGTCGTTCGATTTCAACCTAGCTTTTACGAGCCCTGAAGCGGCTCAAACAACAACCATCACCTACACTCAAAGCACTTCCGGGTTCACAGCAACATCAACAGCGGGAAATGCTGCGGTGTTGAACAATGCAATCTTCTTGGCGAGCGCAGCCAACGTAGGAACCAATACCGTAACTATCACAGCTACCGATAATGGTATTCCGGCGGCCTCAAAGATTGTCACATACACATTTATAGTAGAAGACATAGAGGCTCCGCCTATCGAAATTGCGGGGTTACTCAACATCTGCGCAGGGCAAGTAACCACATTAACCGCTACGGACGGGTTCGATTCTTACGATTGGAGCAACGGGGAGGCCGGACTTTCAGCAGATGTTTCCCAGCCGGGTAACATTACTGTGGTGGGACACTTCGGTTTTTGTTCTTCCGTGGCCACGGCGTATGTTGACGTTACACCTTACTTCATACCCCAATTGGTAGGAGGTAACTTGGCTATTGAAATCTGTCCGGGAATCGACACAGTGGTCTGTGTTATCGGTGATTATGCCAGTTATCAATGGCAAATTTCCCCGGGGTATGATGGAGAGTTTGTTGATGGCGCTCCACTCGATGAGGCTTGTGCTCAGGTGACAGGTAACATAAATGGTAACTACGAAATTCTCGTAACCAACGATGCCGGTTGCCAGGGGTTCAACATTAAACTTGTGACCACGTCGCCTTCCACTCCATGCCCAACAAACGAAGACAACAATGGTATTCGATGCGATGGATTGGAGGTGCTGGATTTCTGTGGAAACTCCATCCCTGAAGAAGACAACCTCATCATCTACGCGTTGAGCACGAACCAGAATGGTTGGCAGGGATCGTTTATCAACATTTATGTATACCCGGGTGATGGTGGGCCTGTCGAAGAATACTTCCTCACCTCTTTCGGAGCGCTTACTTTGTATGATGATATTTTAATTGGCGCCGGAGATAGCGTATCAATCGAATACTTCTCCAATGGCAACAACTTCCAAGGCAATTCACTTTGGGTTATTAACTGCGGTCAAGGCTCTCCAACCATTATTCCTTCGCCATTGACAACCGGTCTCGTTTGGTCTGGCGCCTCTACCTGTGTTGCCACAGCGTTACAAGGGACATGGAGCGTTGACGGCCCATCTGGCGGGGCTTTTTCCGACAACTCGCAAATGACCACAACGTGGACACCTTCTCAATACGGTGTCTATGAGCTTTGCTTCAGTAATGCAAATTGCGCCTTCGATTACTGCTACAACATAGAGTTTGCGCAAGCACCAAACATTACAATTACCCCTGGGCTTCCTATTGCATTGTGCGATAATGAAACAGCTCAACAATCTGTTGTCGTTAATGACCCTTCTGGTAATGGGACCATCTCATGGACTGGCAATGGCATAACACCTTCAGCCGATGGTCTTACAGCAGTGGTTGGACCTTTTACCAATTATACCAATGCCTCAATCACGGCTAACATCACCAATGCGTGCGGAACATACAGTGACTCCTTCAACGTCTCCTACCAACCCGATGTGCCTGAGCCATCGTTGCAAAATCTTCCTTTGTGCCAAAACGGTAGCGTAACCTTAGACCCTATTCCTGCCAACCTTGATAATTCAGAGCTTCAATACGACTGGAATCCAGGCAACAACTCGGGTTCTACATTAAACGTGACCACTCCAGGTGTATACACCGTGACGGTTTCTAATGACTGCGACGAATCCAATCCGGTATCAGTAACGATTACAGGAGTTGTAGCGGCGACCATTAATTCGGCGCCTTCTGCGTCGATTCTAGAATGCGACGACGACCAAGTGACGCTTACGGTTCAATACGCAGACGCTGGCAATTACAGCGCCTCTTGGAACGGCCCTGTGGATTCGCAAACAGCAACTGTCGTGGCTGACCAAGACGGCCAATACTGTTTCACGGTGACCGACAACTTCGGGTGCAATTCTGAAGCTACAGCCTGCACTGACGTGAACATCTCTGCAGCTCCCAATACCACATCGGGTAGCAGCGAACTTCTCGCTCTGTGTCCGCGGGAATGCAAAAACCTTGAAGTCATATCCGACGCTGAAGATGCTGCAGTAACGTGGTCGACCAGCTGCAGTGCATTTGTGATTGGAACCTCTGGGGCTGCACTAGATTTTTGCGCCGACAACGTTCCTCAAAGTTGCCTTGGCGATATCATAACTCTAACCGCCAACATTACCAACGGTTGTGGAACAGCTCAAGCGAACTGGCAAATACAATCGAATGCGTGTGAAGTGAAAATACCCAATGTATTTACGCCCAATGGGGGACAAGGAAACGACAGCTTCCAAATCGATGGACTTGAAAAGTACAATGGTGCCGATTTGATGGTCTTCAACCGCTGGGGCGATATGGTCTATGAAAGCACCAACTACCGCAACGATTGGCGAGCGACCGATTTAAGTGAGGGTACTTACTGGTATGTTCTAAAACTTCCTTACGGTATCAAAACCGAGTACAAAGGAAATGTCCAGATCTTGCGATAAGTATTCCATATGCATATAAAAAAGGCCGCATGCAATTGCGGCCTTTTTCTTTTTCTACCTTCGCTGCAATGAGCAAAGTAAAAACAGCGTTTTTCTGTCAACCTTGCGGCAACCAGTCGCCCAAATGGCTTGGTAAATGCCCCGCGTGCGGTGAGTGGAATACGTATGTGGAAGAGGTGATTCAAAAGCAAGAGGCTACAACCATAGGAGTTCGCACTGCACAAAAAATCAACAAGCCACGCCCAATTCATGACTTGCAATCTTCGCAGTTACCGCGCTTTCCCATAATCGATCAAGAATTAAATCGTGTCCTTGGCGGGGGCCTTGTGCCCGGAAGCCTCATTCTATTTGGTGGTGAGCCCGGAATTGGGAAAAGCACACTTATGCTTCAAGTGGCTTTGAAGCAACTAAACCTTTCGGTACTTTATGTGAGTGGTGAAGAAAGCGAAGAGCAAATTCGTATGCGTGCCGAACGGCTAGGATTGGAGAATCCCCGTTGCCTTGTACTGATGGAAACATCGGTCGAAAACATACTCATGCATGCGCAAGAAATAAAGCCAGACGTGCTCATCATCGATTCCATACAAACGCTTTCTTCTCAAACCATTGAAAGTTCTCCGGGCAGCGTGTCGCAGGTGCGCGAGAGCGCCTCACGCCTGATGAAGTTTTCAAAGGAAAGCAATACTGTAGTTTTTCTTATTGGCCATATAACGAAAGAGGGCACACTGGCCGGACCCAAGGTGCTAGAGCACATGGTGGATACCGTACTGCAATTCGAAGGCGATCGTCATCATATCTATCGCTTGTTGCGGACCACGAAAAACCGTTTCGGCAGCACCAACGAATTGGGTATTTATGAAATGCAGGGTGCCGGCTTGCGCGAGGTTGCAAACCCATCGGAAATACTCATCCACTCCCAAACAGAAGACCTTACAGGATCTGCTATTGCTGCTACTCTAGAAGGTGCTCGTCCGTTATTGGTCGAAATCCAAGCACTGGTGAGTACCGCAGTATATGGAACACCGCAACGAAGCACTACAGGTTTCGATGTGCGTCGACTCAACATGTTGCTCGCGGTGCTGGAAAAGAAGTGCGGTTTTCGTTTGGCCATGAAAGATGTATTTCTCAACATCGCGGGGGGCATGCGGTTGGAGGACCCGGCAATGGATCTTGCCGTCATAACATCTATTCTTTCGAGCAACGCTGAAATTGCTATACCCAAGCTTACGTGCTTCGCGGGTGAGGTTGGATTGAGCGGCGAAATCCGTCCTGTGACCCGAATAGACTCACGCATTCAAGAGGCCACAAAATTGGGTTTCCAAGAAATCTATGTCTCGAAATACAACAAGGGCCTTGAAGGTTTTTCGAGTAAAATCAACGTCATACAGGTAGAGAAGGTGGGTGATTTGTTCAGTCGGATTTTCGGGTGAAATCCTCAGTAAACCCAACAGAATATTTTCCGCAGCATCCGACTCAATCCGTAATGCGCGCCGATCCCGCTCAACAACGATGGTTCTTAGGCGAGCTAACTAAGCCCCGCAACCACCACCACAAACTCACCACGTGGCTCATTGTTGCGAAAATGTTCAAGCACTACCGTGGTTGTTCCGCGCACTGTTTCTTCAAACTTTTTGCTGATTTCGCGACTAACTGAGACATCGCGCTCAGCACCACAAAATTGTACAAGCTGCTCGAGCGTCTTCAACAATCGATGAGGGCTTTCGTAGAGCACTGTTGTAACCTCGCTGCTAGCTATCGCTTTAAACCGAGTTTCTCTTCCTTTCTTATGGGGCAGAAAACCGATGTAATGAAACTCCTCGCAGGGTATTCCGCTTACCACAAGCGCAGGCACAAAGGCTGTGGCACCGGGTAAACATTCCACTTCAATACCGGCCTTGATACACTCTCGCACGAGTAAATATCCTGGATCGCTAATAGCCGGTGTGCCGGCATCGCTCACCAGGGCTGCCTGACCCATCGATTGTATTTGCGCGACTGTTTTACTTAAAATTTTGTGCTCGTTGTTGAGATGGAAGGAGCTCATCGGTCTATCTATACTGAAGTGGACGAGCAGTTTTCGCGTTTCGCGCGTGTCCTCGGCATAAATATGGTCGCACTCCTTAAGGATGCGTATGGCACGCAAGGTCATATCCTCCAAGTTGCCAATAGGGGTTGGCACTACATACAGTTTCACAGGAACGGATTAGGAGTGGCGGCGTTCAACCAACGAGCGAAAGTCGCGCACGACAGCAGACCCGGTACTCCACTCGTATTTGCTTTCCAGTGTTTGCAGTTGTTGCATGGCTTCGTTGCGTGAGCTCGTGTTGAGGCGCTCAATGGCTACCTCGTAATCTTGGTTGTTACCCTTGAACAATTCGCGCGAAAACTGAAAGCGCTGGTTCAAGGTAATGGCAATTTTTAAATCGGCTATGGGTGTGTGTGTGTGGTGCTGGGCCACAGTCTCCTGCTGCACTATAGAGCGCGCAAGCATTTCGTTTACACTTTGCGTGGCAGGAAGAGCCGCCAAATCGAATAGTGTGTTAGAGATAGGAGTCTCTACGGGATGTGCATCGAAGGTAAACAGTAGCTTCTCTTCCACAACCTCTTCCTTCTCGTGTGTTACCTCTGCAATGACATCCATCAAAGAAACTTGGTTGGTGGTCTCCGGTTTAGATTCTCCGATAGTTTGCGCTAACCCACTTACGGTGGTGGTCGATACTTCCTCTGTTTTGCTTTGGGCCGCATCGCCGCATGCTTTGAAACGAAGCACTACCAATCGCTCATATATTTCGCGACTTTGCTCCACTACGATTTCGAGCTCCTCGAGCGATAGTTCACCTGCTTTGAGTCGCTCTAGTTGCAACTGAATATTGTTCGCTAATTCATGCAAGCGCTGATATTTCATCGATTCAATCATTTTCAGGAGATTTTAATCAAATCTAGAACAGTGTTTTCGCGGAAAATTAAAAAAATTCTAAAGTTTTTCACGCTCTCTTTTTGGCAAACTCAACTTTATCAACTCATAGCTATGGTCGGTAAGTGCCAGAAATAACTGGTCGTCCACATCGTTCCGAGCGGAAACTGTGTTCCAATGTATCTTGTTCATATGAAAGCCTCCTGTGATGCCGTTGAAACGCTCTCGCAGGTCAACTGCATACTCCGGCTCGCACTTAAGGTTAGCGCCCTCAAAATCCTCGATGTCACACAATGCAAACATTTTACCTCCCACCTTAAAGACCAGGGTGTGGTTGTCGAACGGTAAGTGTTCGGTTGCTCCTGGCTTGCTCAGGCAATAGTCTCGAAACGTTTGAACATCCATCGTCTAATCGTAGGCAGCGCATGGAACATACATTTTGTTGCCCTCCTTACAGGCCCGTATTCCGACTACAATCTCATGTGAACTTCCCGACACGTAACGAATTTTATTCATCGTCACATCATACGCGTAACCAATGGTGACGTAGCGTATGGCCGACAATTTTAGCAGCGCAGAAAACCCGTGTCCTGATCGGGCACCTATTCCCACATCTACCATGTCTTTGAATGAGAGCACAAGTTGCCCATCTATGGACGGCCTACTCTTCCCTACATAATTTATCAGGAATGCGGGCTTGAATGTGAGCTCCTGAGATATACGTGTTGCATAGCCATTGGCGAATGTGATGTGCCTGCGCACTTGGCCATCTGTTAGTCCATCAATCGATTTGTTGTTCAAGCTTCGCACCGAAAGGCCGTAGAATCTATCCGATCTGTAGAGCCAAAGGCCCGCATTGAACATGGGAAAAATAAAATCATTGATAATTCCAAATACGGCTGTTTCTTCTAGTTGGTTTTCAAACTTCATCTCACCGTAGTCTATGCTGTATTGGGCAAATCCGAGCCCAAGACCGGCAGACAAGGAATACTTGTTGGCTAGCCTCATGTGGTAGGCATAGTTGAGGTGCACTGTGGTATAGTTGAACGGGCCAGCGTCGTCGGTTTCAATGGTTGCACCCAAACCATGAAAATGAAACTCTGATTTTTTGCCGATTTTACCATGCAAATTAGCGAACCCTGTTGTGGGAGCGCCTTCAAAGCCCTTCCATTGTCTGCGCACACCGAACTTTAGATCGAGACAGGGGGCAGTGCCTACAACAGCGGGGTTGTATTGCATGTAGTTATACGTGAAGTAGGTGAATTGAGGCAATTGTTGGGCAACCCAGCCATCTGCCAAGGCACACAAAAATGCTATGATGATGTATTTCCTCATATCAATGCACAATGCTAACTACTCCAACCAACGGCGGTATGGTAACTTCGAGCGAGTTCAGTTCTATAACGTAGTAATAGGCTCCCGTAGGCAAGTATTTTCCTTTGTAGTTTCCGTCCCATGGCTGCTCATAGCCGACCGATTTAAAAACGCTTTGACCCCAACGATCGAACACTTCAATTTGGCACGTGGGGAACCGTTCAATATCACCGATGGTCCAAACATCATTTATTCCATCCTTGTTGGGCGAGAGGGCATTGTAAATTTCTATCGGTGAGCCAATGGTGAGCGACACCACATCTGTGACCACGCAATTGCCAACTTGTCCGCTGACTTGAAAGGAGGAGGTTTCCTCAGCAATCACTTCAGGGTTTAGACTCGCTGGGTCATCGAGGTATTGCCCCGGTGTCCACTGAACAGGAAAATCATCATCAGCACCTACCACCTCCAAAAAAGCAGACTCTCCGAGTGACACAGACAAAGGATTGACGGATGCCGTGATACTCAATGCGCTTCCTGAAATGGTAACATTGAATGCACAAGGATCGACCAGGTTGCCTCCTTGAGGCTCGTGATTCGACCCAACCACAACAAAATAGTCGGTGTCGGGCAACAAGCCAGAGGAAAGATTGAAGGTAAATGATTGATCCGAGCCTTCGCATGCGGCGGCTATCGAGGCGAGCGCGTCGCAAGGATCTTCGCCGGGTTGCACTGGAAAAGCGGTAACATAAATAAAATCGTTTACCTCATCTGTGGAATAATCGCAGTCAACAAATTCTATGTCGATGCTCACGCTGCCAACATTCGCGATAGTGTTGGTATGAAACGAATACCACTCAGTTGTGCTGAGTTGGCTGGATGGGACCTCGTTAAAAATACAGGCGTTGAAGTAGGGCTCGGGCGACAAAGAGTCGACTTGCGCAGGCTCATCGGCACAAATAAAATTAGCCGCAGCATCTGCGCAGCCTTGCGCAAAAGAGATTGTTCCACTTGCGAAGCAGAAAAGAAAAAACATCAAATACGGATACTGCTTTTTCATTTAGAACAACCTTGTTACAACAGTAGAGCAAGTTACGTTCTCACGCCCTATCAAACCAATACCCTTGCGACGGAATTGATCATTTTATTCACAGATGATTTCACGTAAAGAATGACTCACGAATCAATGAAATTCAATCAACACAGACCCCTTCTCAACGGCAACACCTTTGGTAGCAAGCACACGTTTCACTATTCCCGGGGCGGCACTTTTAATAACGTTCTCCATTTTCATGGCCTCTAGTATGAGCAAAGGACTGTCTTTCTCGACAGCATCACCCTCGCTTACGACTATATTGAGGACCAAGCCAGGCATTGGAGCTTTTATCTCACTTATTTTTTTCTGCCCGACGGCTTCCATGCCCAAGCTCTTCAAGAGTTCATCGTAGCGGTCTTTCAAGTGGAGGGTGTACACGTGATTATTCACTTTTACCGTGAACTCTTTTTTTGCAACATCGGCTTCTACCAGCTCAACATTCATGGATTTACCATTTAAAATCCAATGTGATCGTAAATCATCGAGTTGCGACTTACTCACCTTTATCGACTTCCCGTCGACGATTACTGCATCACCTTCTATAGAAAGCCGGATGTCTTTCTTTCCGTTTACGATGGCTTTATACATGCTGCAAAATTATTGTGCGAAGCTAGGTACTTTCGCATTATGGCTGGTATCTATCTGCACATCCCATTCTGTAGGCAGGCGTGCCATTACTGCGACTTTCATTTTTCGACTCAGGTGAAGACGATGGCCGATTTGCTTCAGGCCATGCGACAGGAGCTACGGGCCAAGCGCAACTACCTTGAAAACGAAAAAATAGAAACTATTTACTTCGGGGGAGGAACACCGTCGCTGGTCCCCACCGACGATCTGAGGCATTTGCTAGACGATATATTCACCCTCTTTCCCGTCGCGGAAAACCCAGAGATAACGCTCGAAGCGAACCCAGACGACCTCACTTTGCACAAACTCATTGAGTTGGGGCAAACGCCCATAAACCGGCTCAGCATTGGTATCCAGAGCTTTCGCAACGAAGATTTGCTGTGGATGAATCGCGCGCACAATGCAACACAGGCCGACTTCTCGGTGAAGTGCGCACAAGACCGCGGATTCGAAAACATCACTATCGATTTAATTTATAGCATTCCCGGACTATCCAATCGTGATTGGCTCGAGAACATACGCAAAGCGATCGACCTCCAAGTGCAACACATAAGCGCATACAGTCTCACCATCGAGCCCAAGACAGCCTTTGGTCATCAGCTCTCAAAACAAGAACTGAAACCGGTCGATGAGCAAACAAGCAGCGACCATTTCACAACGCTTGTGCATGAACTTGCACGAAGCGGATATGAGCAATATGAAGTGTCTAATTTTTGTAAACCAGGCATGCAGTCCAAACACAACAGTGCATATTGGTTGGGAAAAAAATACCTTGGCATCGGTCCATCGGCACATTCTTTCAATGGCATAAGTAGGCAATGGAATGTAGCCAACAACCCACGTTATGCAAAAGGCTGGATGACGGGCAATCCAGAGTTTGAAATTGAGACACTCGATGAACGAACTCGACTCAACGAATATCTGATGACTCGCTTGCGCACCACATGGGGAGTTGATCTGGAATACATCCAGTCAACATTCAACATCGACCTTTGGCAAATCGAAAACGAATTTCTTCAAGGACTAATGCATGATGGGCTGATGACAAAAGAAAACGCCACGATAAAACTTACAACACGCGGGCTTTTACAGGCCGATCGCATTGCCTCCGAATTGTTTATTCTTGAATCATGATTACGCACATCCACCACAACGAGCAAACGTTTACTATCGATTTATTATGTCCTCTTGATATTTCGATTTCGATGCACCCCGAAGGTCCACGGGCATGGTACGCAGAGAAGATGCGCATAGCCCCTGTGCTCAATAAACATTTCACGGGCAGTGTTATTCTCGGGGGCAACGTAAACTTCAACGATATCTTTTTCAACCCGCACGCTCATGGCACACATACGGAAACGGTTGGCCACATCGCGCGTGAATTGGTTTCGATTGAAAACGCATTGCCTCGCTATTGGTGGATTTCAAAACTCATTAGCATTACTCCCGAAAAAAGTGCTTCAAATACAGGTAGCATGGGGACAGGGGATAGCATAATAACACTGCAGCAAGTGCAGCGTGCCCTAGGCGACACAGCTCCAGAGGCGGTCATCATTCGCACATTGCCGAATACGTTGGAAAAACACACAAGGCAGTACTCGAACACAAACTTCACCTACATGCACCCCGATGCTGCGCATTGGCTTGCCGCGCTTGGCGTGCAGCATTTGCTTGTCGACATGCCCTCCATTGATCGGGAAGAGGACGGAGGGGAACTGCTCGCGCATCATGCGTTTTGGAACTACCCTTATCAACCGCGAATGGAGGCTACGATTACTGAAATGATTTTTGCAGACAACGCCATTCTCGACGGAGCTTACCTGTTAAATTTACAAGTGTCGTCATTTCGAAATGATGCCGCTCCGTCGAGGCCTGTGCTGTACAAAATCTTGACTCCCGAAAACGGGGAGAACACAGTTTCACCATGAAACAGACCAACATAAACCTCGAGTGAAACAAATATCACAGGGAGCAGCTAGCGGAGGGTCACGAAATCAACACCCGCGCTTTTACCCCTCAGTATTCAGTTTCATACACCTCCATCGGTGGGCAAGTGCACACTAGGTTACGGTCACCGAATGCATTATCTACGCGTCCTACGGAGGTCCAAAACTTGCTATCTCGCAAGCTGCTTAGCGGATAAGCTGCTTGAGAGCGCGTGTAGGCATGATTCCAGTTATCGGCAGTAAGCTCAGCAGCGGTGTGTGGCGCCATTTTGAGCACGTTGTCTGCTTTGTCTGCCAAGCCCGCCTCTACTTGGGCTATTTCTTTGCGTATGCTAATCATAGCATCGCAAAAGCGATCGAGTTCTGCTAGGGATTCGCTTTCTGTTGGCTCAACCATCACTGTTCCCGCTACAGGGAATGAAACGGTGGGAGCGTGAAAACCATAATCCATCAAACGCTTAGCGATATCTTCTACTTCTACCCCCGCTTTTTTAAAGTCACGGCAATCGAGAATCATTTCATGTGCGACACGGTTGTTGTTGCCGGTGTAAAGAACAGGATAGTGTCCTTGCAGAACTTCTTTCATATAGTTGGCGTTGAGTATTGCAATCCGTGTTGCATCCGTAACGCCTTGGCCGCCGAGCATTTTGATGTAGCCATACGAGATAAGCAATATCAGGGCGCTACCGAACGGAGCACTCGAAACACCGTTGATGGCCTGAGGACCACCGGTTTTGATGTGCACATTGCCCGGCAAAAACGGAACTAGTTTGTCGTTTACGCCAATGGGTCCCATGCCGGGGCCACCTCCACCGTGTGGGATTGCGAATGTTTTATGCAGGTTGAGGTGACATACATCGGCACCGATATTTCCCGGCGAGGTCAGTCCAACCTGAGCATTCATGTTGGCGCCATCCATATATACCAATCCGCCGTTGTCGTGCACAATGCGCGTGATGTCTTTGATGGCTTCTTCAAACACACCGTGTGTGCTTGGATAGGTTACCATCAATGCCGCCAAGTTGTCTTTGTATTGTTCTGCTTTTGAAGCGAGATCGACAACATCCACGTTACCATTTTCGTCGCATTTCACCACCACTACCTGCAATCCGGCCATGACGGCAGACGCTGGGTTCGTGCCATGAGCAGAGCTTGGAATCAAGCAAATGTTGCGATGAAGATCACCTCTGTGTTCATGGTAGGCCATAATAACTAAAAGCCCTGTTAATTCGCCCTGAGCACCCGAGTTTGGTTGGAGCGACATACCGCTAAAGCCGGTGCACTTGCATAGGTCATCGTGTAATTCGTCAATTATTTCTGCATATCCCTTCGCTTGTTCAGTAGGCGCGAATGGATGTATGTCGGAAAACTCGGGCCACGAGAGGGGTATCATTTCGCTCGTTGAATTGAGCTTCATCGTGCAAGAGCCCAGTGCAATCATTGCGTGGGTAAGCGACAAATCTTTATTTTCAAGTTTCTTTAGGTAGCGAAGCATTTCCGTTTCGCTTCGATGAGAATTGAAAACAGGATGCGTCATAAACGAAGAGCTGCGCTCAAAACCTCCTAAGCCTCGTGTGGAGGCGTTACTCGGAGTAGCCCCCAGCAAGGCTATTATTTCGTGAACGTCTGCTGTGCTCATTGATTCGTTTACTGAAACGCCCACATGCCCATCGGTGAAATAGCGCAGGTTGATGCCGGCTGCTTCTGCTTTTTTGCGAATATCAGTCGGATTGTCTACATGGATTTTGAGCGTGTCGAAGAAGTAGTTGTTTACTTGCTTTTCACCCATGGCACTCGCAATAAGCGTTGCTTTTTGATGAATGGTTTCCGCTATTGTTTTCAATCCATCAGGACCGTGGTATACCCCATACGATGAGGCCATGACGGCAAGCAGTGCTTGCGCGGTGCAGATGTTACTCGTGGCTTTTTCGCGACGGATATGTTGTTCACGCGTTTGCAACGACATGCGCAACGCTGAGTTTCCATGACGGTCTTTCGACACGCCGATAATTCGACCGGGCATGTTGCGCTTGAACTCTTCTTTCGCACAAAAGAATGCTGCATGTGGACCTCCAAATCCCATCGGAACTCCAAATCGTTGTGAGTTGCCAACGCAAATGTCGGCACCCCATTCCCCGGGAGGGGTCAGAAGTGTGAGTGCCATGATATCTGCTGCGCAGGCCACATGACCACCAACGGCATGCATGCGTTCAGCAAAGTTTTTGTAATCGTTTATTTGTCCGCTATTGTTTGGATACTGCACCAACCCACCTATGTAACTTGCATCGAATGCAGCAGTGGCAAAATCACCGAAAACCAACTCGATTTTGAGGTGTTTAGCACGCCCTTTCAATATATCAATCGTTTGAGGGAACACTTCGTGGTCTACAAAGAATCGATTGGCTCCCGCAAGTTCTTTTTCTTTCGATAAGCTATGAAAAAACAGGATCATGGCTTCAGCCGCCGCAGTGCCCTCATCGAGCAGCGACGCATTTGCAATAGGCAAGCCCGAAAGATCAGTGACCATGGTTTGGAAGTTGAGAAGGGCCTCCAGTCGTCCTTGCGCTATCTCTGCTTGATAAGGAGTGTATGCGGTATACCATCCTGGATTTTCCAGCACATTGCGCAGAATAACGGTGGGCACAAGTGTGGGGTGGTAGCCAAGTCCCAAGTAGCTTTTAAACACTTTGTTCTTACTGGCCTTTCTGCGCATCAGCGCGAGAAAATCGTGTTCAGCAAGCCCTTCAGCGATGGCCAGGGGCTTGTCGTTACGAATGCTGGCGGGCACCGTTTGATCGATCAGTTGTTCGAGGCTCGATACACCAATGGTTTCGAGCATGTGCTTCACTTCGTTGGGACGTGGGCCTATGTGACGGGCCGCAAATGATGTACTAGACATAGTGTTTTCTTTGGTTGGATACTCAGGGCATCCGTGTGAAATTGTAATTGAATTTCGTTGCGTGTTTTCGGCAAAACCTATTGGCGCAGTTAGGGCCAAATATAGATGCACTAACAGGGTGCACACAACACACTTTTTTCAGATTGCATATGCGGAAATACTCATAAAGAACGCAAAATTTCGCGCAGGTGATGGATTGCTTTTGGCATAATGCTGCGCGTTGTATGAGTAGGTTTTCAGAGGTCATTCGTGGATGCGAATGGGTCGTTTTACACATTTTGAGCAGAGAACGCGCATCACCCCATAATTTCGCGGCCATGGCCGAGGTCTTTCAAATACCCCATAGCGCATCACGCGAACAGATATATTCAGCACTCACTCCCCAACTGAGGGCGCTTCTCTCTGGGGAAACTGATCCAATGGCTAATGCCGCAAACTTCGCCGCTATGGTGAACACTGCTTTTGGGTTTCATTGGGTAGGTTTCTACTGGGTGCGTAATGAAGAATTAGTGTTGGGCCCATTTCAAGGGCCCGTTGCATGCACGCGTATCGCTAAGGGAAGGGGTGTTTGCGGTGCGTCATGGGTGCAGGGCGCAACCATTATTGTTCCAGATGTTGATGTTTTCCCCGGACATATTGCTTGCAGCGCCTTGTCGAAATCGGAAATAGTCGTGCCCGTGCGCGGCAGAAATGGCGAGGTACTCGGTGTGCTCGACATAGACAGCGTCAGCCCAGGAGACTTCACTGAGGTCGATAAGCACTATCTTGAAATGTGGGTTAGTCTGTGGGTGGAGGCAAGTCATGTATAACGCCCGTTACCAAATAGCCTTGTTTTTCACCTTGCTTTTGGCCGCAGGATGCGCTCAGGTGCGGTCTATATCGGGCGGAGAAAAAGATACAACGCCACCCACCGTGATGAGCGCGTTTCCTCAATCAAATACGCTGCACTTTGAAAGCAGCAGTTTTGTTGTGCTATTCGATGAATACATTCAACTGCGCGATTTACAGAAAGAGCTGCTCGTGTCGCCACCCTTGCGGAAGACCCCAACAGTGAAAGTGCAAAAATTGGGGATGGAAGTTTCATGGGACGACACGCTAAAGGCACAAACAACCTACATTTTCCAATTTGGAAACGCTATTGTTGACGTGAATGAGTCGAACGTTTTATCCGACTTTTCTTATGTCTTTTCTACAGGCGATTTTCTTGATTCTCTGCAGTGCTCTGGTCGTGTGCTGAACGCATATAGCGATGCTCCCGTGGCATCCGCAAAGGTTCTTCTTTTCGACTCGCTCAGTCATGTCTTTTCTAGCAAATCGCAACCTGCATATTTCGCCAGAACAAACGAAAACGGTGATTTTCAATTCAACTACTTGCGAAGCGGCAGATACGTGGTCTGTGCCATGAGTGATGAAAACGGTAACAACCACTTCGACATGGGTGAGGCCATCGATTGGGTGGAGGGTGTAGACGCACAAATGCCGGGTGATAGCGCCAGTTACAACCTGTTCATGAGTTCCCCGCGCGACAGTATTGTGAGGGGATTCAGCTATGTTTCGGAACCGTCTGGTGTATTGAAATTTAGGGTGGAACCATGGATGGAACTTGTAGGCGTGCGCGCCTTGACGACCGACTCTGTGGTGCAGTGGACACAACAGGACACCCTATTTTCTGCACCGTTGAATCGTTGTATTGGGCGGGTTGAACTTGCGGTTTCATATGACGGTGTTGACCTAGACACACTCGAGATTGAACGCCTTCCAAACGAGGCGGGCACGTTTAGAGTGCGCCACGCGATAACGCCGAAAATGACGGCATATGATCGCCTAGTGTTTTCGTCTGATCGCCCAATAGTAAGCATCGACTCTTCGCGCCTGCAATGCTATCAAGACAGTGTGCTTCTCATGTCTGAGGCGAAATTGACACATCCGGCAGGGGTGGAGGTTCTATTTGAAACGATTCCAGGAGGCAGGTATAAAGTTCGCGCTTTGCCCGGGTGGTTAGTGGATGATTGCGGAGCAACCAACGACACGGCAACGGTGTTGTTTAGTACCTATGAATCGAAAGAGCTGGGCTCGCTGCGCTTCAACTTGCCAATGGAAGCGCTGGATGGTCAGCACTCTTTCCAGCTTATTGACCGATCTAAACGTGTTGTACGCACCCTAAAAAAGATTTTGGCAACTGAGGTTGTGCTGGACCAACTAGTCGCTGGCGACTACACAGCAGTGATAGGCGCGGATAGCAATGCGAATGGCCTTTTTGATCCTCTTCAGTTGAGTCCATTTAGGATAACAGAGCGAAACCATGCATATTCCGCGACCATTCAAGTGAGACCAAATTGGGAAGTTGTGGTGAATTGGCCCTCGTGGAATAAGCGACGTTAGAATTGGAAATAGGTGCGCTTCTTGTTTTTTATCTTCCCCTTTTCTGCACAAACTCGTTTGTGGTTGTGCTGTGCATCGCGGTCGCCAAGCTGTGAGCTTTCATCCCAATCGGCGCATGCTCCGTCCAAATCGTGCATGTAATAAAGCGTTTCACCGCGGTAGTAGAGTACTTCAGAAATGAAATCGATATCTTCAAGTTTAAGTTCCGAGAGCAATTCAAGGGCGTGGTCGTATTGTCCCATACCAATGAGAAGTACAGCCATGTGAAATTTAGCGCGCAACAGCTTGGGGTTGCTGGTAAGTGCACTTTGAAAATCTTCCAAGGCCATGTTCGTTTTGTTTAACTCGGCCATGTTGGCGGCTCGCAAGTAAAACGCATCGGCATAGGCGGTGTCAATCGCTAAAGCTTCGTCGAGATAGCGGAGACTCGACTTATTTTCCATATTCATATATTCTATGGTTGCGAGCCAATAGTAGGAAGGAGCCTCATCGGGGTGGTACTCCAAATAATGCATGAGGTCTATGCGCGCAGACTCGTACATAAGAAGGGATATTTTACATATTCCTCGATGCAGGTTGAGTTCATCGTTGAGATACCCATTGATGCGCGCGCGGTCGTAATCATCAAGCGCCTCTGTGAAGTGCCCGAGTTTGTGATGAGCGTTTGCTCGACAATAGTATGCCTCGTTGTTTACGTCTCCACCCAGGGCTACGGTTGCGGCGGCTACCGCCTGTTCGTATTTGCCATCGCTATATTGCTGTTGGGCAATTTCCAATGGAGTTTGTGCATGCGCAACAAGCGACGACGCAAGAGCAACTAGAGAGAGGAAGTGATGTGCGTATGCCATTCTGCGTTTTGTACGAGAGGGGAGAACAGAAGGGTTACAAAAAAGCCGCCCTGAGGCGGCTTCTTTTTAAATCTGTTTGATTTTTATTTTTTGACCAACCGCAAGTTTGTTTTCCTTAAGCCCTTTGTTTAGTATTCTAATTTGATTGACGCTGACACCCTTTGAATTGGCAATTTTTACAAGTGTGTCGCCTTTTTGAATTGTGTAATACTTGTATTTCGCCGGAGTAGTTACTTTCGCCGGCTCTTTCGGAGAGGGTGTTGCTCCTGATTTGGATGTCTCCGTGAGGGCTGTTTCGGCTGTTTTTTGATAGTTTTCCTCTTCACCCGACTCTTTGTTCCCTGCGGTTTCTGAAACAGGTTTTTCCGTGGTTCCTGTCACTTGCTTTTCTTCAGAAATAATCCGTTTTGTTTTGTTTTGCACCTTCAAAGTTTGGCCTGGAGCGATTCGCGTGTTAGTCATTTTATTCCATTTCTTGATGTCTGCCAAACTCACGTTGTATTTGAGGGCGATTGATCCAAGGGATTCCCCTTTCTTAACCCTGTGCGACTTCCAAGTAGTTTCCCAAACTACTTTGCCAGTTTGCCCTTCTGGAGCATTATTCTTACTTGCTATTAGTTCAGGCTCTACCCTCTTTACCTCGCTCTGAACATAGGCCATTTCCTCGTTGGCCATAAATAAACCTACCTTGTTAATCGGGAGGATGATATAGTGCTTTTGTCCGTTTGACGGGATTTCTTTGAGTTTATATGTTCCATTCAAAAAAGCGATATCCTCAACAGCCATGTCAATAATCTTAGACAATGCATTGAAATCAAGCCTCTTGTTCACAGCAACTGTGTCGGTTTCGAAGAAGGTGATAAGCGGTTTAGTAGGATATAGATTGTACTCCGAGGCATAATTCATGATGTAGTTTACGGCAATGAATGCAGGCACATAGCCCTGGGTTTCTTTCGGAAGAAAGGGTTTAATGGACCAGAAATCGCGTTTCCCACCCGAACGGCGTATGGCTTTATTTACATTTCCCGGGCCGCTATTGTAGGCTGCTAGCGCTAGCTGCCAATCGCCAAATGTTTTGTAAAGAGACTTCAAGTATCGGCATGCGGCGTCGGTTGATTTGTAGGGGTCGAACCGCTCATCTTGGTAGCTGGTTACCTCGAGGCCGAACATTTTTCCAGTTCCCACCATGAATTGCCACAGACCTCCTGCGCCTGCATGAGAAATGGCAACGGGATTAAGGGCCGATTCCACAATAGAAAGATATTTCATTTCCAGTGGGATATCATATTTAGCCAGGTATTCTTCGAACATGGGGAAGTATAGCTCAGAAGTTCCCAGCACTTTTTTGGCAACGCCTCTGCGTCGAACAGCATAGAGATCAATGAAGCCCTGAACAGTGCTATTGTAAACTAAATCAAACGGGGTATTTCTATCCAAAACAGCCATGCGACTGGCGACGATTTCCGTGGAAAAAGCAGGTACTGTTTCCGGGTCATAGCCAAAAGCATTGAGCAAACATTGATCATCGCTGAAGCAATAATGATTCAGGTAACCGGCCACCAGAATGTTATCGATTTCTACGAGCTCTGGGTCATCCTGACGAATGGTTAGTGCAGGAATAGTGTCGCTGAGTGTCGCTGCCGCTGCCTCAAGTCCGAAGCACATTAAAACAAAATATAGCGCGTAGTTCTTCATGATTCCTGGGTTTTGAGAATAAAAAAA
>CAMBPD010000016.1 GCA_945869405.1 Chryseobacterium gleum
ATATAACATTCGGGATTGCTTCCATAAGTGCATTTCCATCATAGGGCACCGTTTCATCTGCCGTGCCGTGAATTTCTAAAACGGGCATTGGATGTTGTGCGTTGCAGGTTAGCGATTGATTCACATTCATCGTTCCTGTAACCGAAGCAATTGCTGCGATGCGGTCACTCAGGGAACATGCGAGCGTATAACTCATAAATCCACCATTCGACATGCCCGTGCTATACACGCGATCCAAATTCACGGAATAAGAAGCCGCTATAAAATCAATTAAGGCGCCAGTGAACCCAATATCGTCAACTGTTCCACCCCACCCTGAATTCCAATAGGTCGTGCCTGTTGCGTCAAGCGTTCCCAGAGGATGCACCAGTAAAAAACCTGCGGTATCTGCTATTGTACGAAAATCACCATAGAACATTTGTTCAAACGCGTTGCTTGTGTATCCGTGAAAATTCAACACCAACGGTGCCGGTGTTGCGGGGGTATAATTTGCCGGAACATAGAGTATATAGGATCGCGTCAATCCGTCGTGCTGAAGTGTCCCGTTAATGGTTTGCTGTGCGAAAGTTGCAAGCGGCAGGAAGAAGAAAAAAACAAAATATCTCATGCCGAAATGTACTGAAGATTTGATTTGTCCACGTTAAACTGAAAGCTCTCATTACGCCTAGTCAACATAACAAGTAACTCCTTTTAGGAAGGAGCGCCAACCTCCCGGAATGATGAACGTTCGTTGGGGGTATCTTGAGAAATAGGGGCTGGCTTTTATACTCCTTGAGGTGCATTTACACAAGAGCAAAGGCGACATTAATTCACCCCCGCCCTTGCGCGAATTGCCAAAACAGGGGGCATCCTTTTATTGAAGCACATCTCAACTTCGGAAATTCATATCGTCCGCATCCCGCGGGTATAGAAGGAACTGAAAAGTAGAGCAATTAAATACGCCGTGCATAACCGATGCAAAGCTGCTTCACGGCATTCGAACTGACGTCGAAAATTTAAGGTAAGTTTGCCCTCCGTGTTAAGCGATATAAACTCATAATAGCTTTGTCTCCAAGCAAAGCTTGAACCATCCACCCCGTGACAAAACCCCACCTCCTCGCCCACTGCATTGAACTTGTCGACGCATCCATCGCCGATATCAAAAAACAGATGAGCGAGCTTGTATCGGAAGCACAAAACGACAGCAAAAGCACCGCGGGCGACAAGCACGAAACCGCCCGAGCCATGATGCAACTCGCGCAGGAGCAACTCGGCAAACAGCTGCTGGAGGCGGAGTTCAAACGCAACACCCTCACACGCCTCGACGCGCATGCCACCCACGCGCAGGTTGCGGAAGGAAGCATCGTGAAGACCTCCGACAATACACTCGTCATTGCTGCTCCCCTCGGCAAAATACACTTCGAAGGAAAAGATGTGTTTGTGATTTCGGCACAGTCGCCTTTGGGTAAATTACTCATGGGAAAATCGGCTGGAGAATCCGTTTCCTTCAACCAACGAAACATCGCTATTCTCGACGTTGCATGATGCCCGACCCCAACATACTGCGCGAGCTTACAACGTTCGAAATGCCCTTCGGCAAATACAAAGGCTGCACTATAGCCCGCCTCCCAGTATCCTACCTAGAGTGGTTCGAACGCCAAGGCTTCCCATCAGGCAAATTGGGTATGCTACTGTCCACCATGCACGTCATAAAAACGAACGGACTGGAAGATCTTCTAAAGCCGCTATTGAAAAGTTGAGGGCCATATATTTTCTCGAGGCTGGACGCGCAGCAGCGCGTCCCTGACTTATATTAGCCTTGGACGCGCAGCAGCGCGTCCCTGACTTATATTACGTTGGACGCGCAGCAGCGCGTCCCCGACCGTCTCTGTTCCTATCGAGTCATCCCTAAAACCTATTACCTAATACCTAATACCTATTACCTATTACCTATCCCCTATTACCTATCCCCTATCACCTATTCTCCCTTATCTTCGCGCCAAACAACGCCGTTCCATCGCTTCGCCTTGTGCGGAGAGGAAAGTCCGGGCTGCAGTGGGCACCGCACCCTGTGAAAAGTGGGGGCTTCGTGAGGGAAACGTCACGATGACAGATAGTGTTGCAGAAATTTAAACCGCCACGTGCAAACGGGGTAAGGATGAAAAGGTGGTGTAAGAGACCACCAGCAACGTGGGTAACCCGTTGGCTCAGACAAACCTTGCGGGCTGTAAGACCATGTAAACCGGGAATGTGCAGAGGTTTTTTTTTCCTCTGCGCTGGAGGATGGCCCGTCCGGCCCCGGAGGGTAGGTCGCATAGATAAATGATGGAAGCTCGCGAAAGCGAGATACAGAACTCGGCTTACAGGCGTTGTTTTTTTTTAGTTGAATGTTGAACGTTGCAGGTTGAAAGTTGCTGATGATCGGAGGCAAACATGCAACATGCAACCTTCAACCAAGTCAATTGACAAACTCCACAAGCGTTGTTTTTTTTTAGTTGAAAGTTGAAAGTTGCAGGTTGAAAGTTGCTGATGATCGGAGGCAAACCTGCAACATGCAACCTTCAACCAACTCACTTAATAAACTCCAGTCGATTCACATCGACCTTGGTTTTAAATACACCAATTGCCACAGTGGCCTGCCCTTTTTCTAAATCGATGACGGTTCCGGTTTGCTTGGTGTTCTCGAGTCGAACCAACGAGCCAACTTTTATCGCTCCCGTTCTTCGCTCTTTTGTTTTCGTCTCTTCCTTTTCTTTGCTAATGCTCTTCTGAATACTCTTCTGCTTTAGCGTGTCGTCAATCTTGGTCTTCTCCATGGCCAAATATTTCTTCACATCATCGAGTAACTCCTTATTCTTCGTTCTCAAGTTGTAACTCTCAATGAACTGAAACAACTTCTTCCCATGGTTCAGATACTTGTTGTTGCGCTCCATGGTGTCTTGCTGCTTCTGCAACTTCTCCTCCATTCTTTCGCGCTTCTTCTCGTATTCTACAATGGTACTGCTTGCCATTTCACCCGCCGACTGAGCACTCTGGGTGAGCACCTGATACTTCGACTTCTCGTCTTGCAACGACGATAGCATCTCGTCCATCTGCACTTTCTGCTGGCTCAATTTCTTCTTGGCCGCTTCAATGAGCTCCTTGGGTATACCATTTATCTCGGCTACCTCGAAGGTGAATGAACTGCCAGGCTGCCCCACCGACAGCTGATATGTGGGCTCCAAAGAAGCCGTATTGAATAGCATGCATCCATTGCGAGCATTGCGCAGTTGCGCAGCGCGAAGCTTTATGTTGCCATAATGCGTTGTGATGACGCCAAATGATTTCCGACTATACAACTCCTCAAAAAAGACTTCGGCCAATGCACCTCCCAAATCGGGGTCGGAGCCTGTACCAAATTCATCCAGCAAAACCAACGAACGGCGATTGGCGACATCCAAAAACAACTTCATTCGCTTTAGTCGGTAACTGTAGGTGGAGAGCTGGTTTTCTATACTCTGATTGTCGCCTATGTCGGTCAATACAGCATGAAAAAAAGACATCTTGCTTCCGGGAGAAACAGGCACCAACAAACCACTCTGCAACATCACCTGCAACAACCCAACGGTCTTCATCGTGATGCTCTTCCCCCCTGCATTGGGGCCACTTATCACTAACATACGACTGTCACGATCCATGCGCAACGACTGCGGAAAAGTCGATCGACCGGCACGTTTATTTTGGATCATGAGCAACGGATGGTAGGCCTTGCGCAAATCTATGACCGGCTCCTCTTCAAGCTCCGGTAATATGGCATCCATATCTGCCGCCATGCGCGCCTTTGCCTGTATGAAATCAAACTCTGTGAGACAACGTTGGTAAGAGCGAATAGCGGGAAGTTCATGACGAATACTTTGCGTCAGTTCTTTGAGTATCCGACGTATTTCGCGACGCTCATCGTCCATGAGCGATTCAAGCTCAAAGTTGAGCGGTATGTTCTGTTCTGGCTCGATGTAGGTAAGCGAGCCCGTTTTACTGCTGCTAATGACAATGCCCGATACTTTTCGTTTGTGTGTGCTATACACGGCCAACACCTTTCGTTCGTTGAGAAATGCCTCGCCCGTATCGCCCAAGTAGCCTTTGGCGGCGCACTCCTTCATCACCCTAGCAAAGTTCTTGGCTATGTTTCTTCGCACATGCAAAATCCCACTTCGAATGGTCTTCAACTCAGGCGACGCCTCGTCGCGCACCTTCCATTTGTTGTCGAACACCTGCAAAACACGCTCGGGAATGTATTCACTTAATTCAATATCAGATACCAACGCGTGTAGCTCTTTGCACGACTCTTCGATGCCTTCAAACGAGCGTATAATATCGTTCACCAATATGTTGGCTCTGTAAATCTTGAAGAAACTCTCTTCGTTCAGCACACTATCGAGCAGCTGTAGATATTTTATCTCTTGATCCAACTCCTCAAAATCGAGAGCCGGAAAGGAAAGACCGTTCGATCGGATTTGGTGAAACTCGTGTGTCTGAATCAACTGAACGCGCAGCTTGCGATGATCACGCAATGGTTCGAGGTCAATCATGCGAAGCCGCGCCGTGGGCTGCATGCAATAGTCATGAAGTATCGACCGTATTAGATCGAACTCAAGGTCTTTAACTGATTGTGGATCAAAATGCGTCATTCCTTCTCAAAAGGCGCCGAGAGTGTATGCGCCACTTCTCCAACAACAATGGGGTCGGCTTTGTTCACATATCGATTTACACCGACTACTACGCGCTTGCCCTCAGAAACACGCTGCTGCTGCTGGTGCTCGTGCAATCTTACTTGCTCACGATGCCACTGCCTTGCTTGCGCTGCACCATCTGTGGCAAACCGTGAGTCTAAGTTCTGAAAGCGCTTCCAGCCCTCCATCACCAGTTGATCCGTTAGTTGCTCTATGTAAAATGCACCGTCTGCAGCATTTCTGAAAGTGCTGAAATAACTTTCTTCGAGTAGAAGTTGATGAATGTTGCGAGCCAAACGCAGAGCATTTTCGTCGTGCGTCGACTGCCAACTCGTATGAGGTACAACATCTATTGCGTCGGCCCCACCTACGATGGCGCTCATGGCTTGCGTGGTTGAGCGGAGTAGGTTGTTGTTGAAATCCTTTGCTGTCTGCAGGTAACGACTTGTGGAAGCATGCACGTGCGTGCTTGCCGAACAAGCGTGGTCAGGAGCATACGATTGCACAATACGCTTCCAACACCAGCGGAAAGCTCTGAGTTTTGCTATCTCCACGAAATAAGATGAACTCACAGCAAAATTGAATTGTACAAGAGCAGAGGCCTCGTCTATGGGAATGCCCGCTTCGATGCAGCGCGATAGCGTGTGATGGCCTGCAGCGAGTGCCCACGATAACTCCTGCAATACACTCGCCCCCAATTCGTGCACCTCAACGGCGTCAATAACGACGACCCTGTACCGAGGAAAAAATGAGCGGCTTGTGCTATGCCAATTTTTCAGCGCCTCGACGCCGCTCGTCATTTCATCGGTCCACCAAAAAGCCCCCTTCAAAAGCGAACGATCAACGCCGTGCTTGTCGCAATGCTCTGCAAATGCCTTTACCCACAGCGAGGGCGAATGCATGTTCAAAAAACTCAAACTGATGTATGAAACTTCAACCCCTTCAAGAAGTACTTCCATGTCGCCCGGTGCGAAGTGGGTGCAATCTAGGCCGATGGAAGTGGTACCTCCCATTAACGACTCTAGGGCCAACCGATTCCATTCCTTGCCATCGGTGTGGCGGATCAACTGAAATTGCTCGGCCACAGGATGCTCTGCTAGTGCGTAGTTATTTCCAGATAGCGTGTAATATGGCGAAAGATGTATTCCCTGGTCACATTCCCAAGACAAAGACTCCACAGAGCGTTCACCTAATTCTTTGGACACCAACTGAAGCCAATCTTGGACAGTCCTTCCTTGAAACTCTTCAAAATTTAATTCACTCATGCCCGGATAGGATCAAGGGTTATAAAACTTAAGCGCTTCAGGCATGAAAGCCTTCAGGTCTGAAATTCGTGTTTCATCGCTCGGATGCGTGCTCAACAACTGTGGAGGCGCTTGTCCTCCCTGTTCCGACATACGTTGCCAAAAGCCAATGGCGCTTTGCGGGTCATAGCCAGCCATTGCCATGAAGATCAACCCCAGTTTGTCTGCCTCCGTTTCATGGTTGCGTCCATAGGCCAGCATTCCCAAGTTGGAACCCACGCCATACGATTGTAAAAACAAATTTTGTGTTTCGGGCGAATGCTCCGACAATGCAATACTAAGTGCAACTCCCCCGAGTTGCACGGCCAATCCTTGACTCATGCGCTCATTGCCGTGCCGTGCGACCGCGTGTGCTATTTCATGCCCCATGACGACTGCCAAACTCTTTTCATCTTTGGTGACAGGAAGTATGCCTGTATAGACAACCACTTTTCCACCAGGCATGCACCAAGCATTTACCGTGGGATCATTCACCACATTAAACTCCCATTGAAAACCTTCTATGCGCTTCAACTCGCCATTATCGGTTAGAAATTTCTCGACCGCATCTTTAATTCGGCTCCCAATTCGCCGCACCACGATCACATCCTTGTGCGTATCTGGAAGGACTTTGTTCGTGTCTAAAAACTCATCGTACGCTTGGAATGACATTCCTATCATTTGACTTTCACTGATGAGACGTAATTGTTTACGACCACTGATGGGAACCGTATCGCAGGCGCTAAACAACAACACTGCCGCGGCGGTGGCGGTAATTAAAACACTATTTCTTTTCATCGAATTCATTATTTGTGTTACAAGCCATCGTTACTCGCCAATTCATTATGAGGTAGACAGATTAAAACAATTGGCAGTAAATGCACAACCGACACGATGGCTCGCCGTCATTGTATCTCCGCTGTTAACCCCCTATCCAACAATGCCGTGCACAACGGCTCTAACTCATCCCAAGTCCCATTCTTTACCGAGCATTTCCCTTTGTAGTGAACAATCAAGGTGCATTGTTCGGCTTGCAATAATTCATGGGAGCAGACCTCAACCAAGGCCTCGATTACAAAATCAAACGAGTGCACGTCATCGTTGAAGAGTACTAACCTGTTGCCCTCTGCAGCAAGGGTTTCCTCTAACAAGACCTCGTCAAGCTCTGTAAATGGACTCATATAAAGATTTATGGTTAGCAAATGTAAGAACGATAAGAGCCTTGTAGCCGCTGTGTATTTTTGAAAAACACCTACATTTGAACACCACGACACACTATGAAATTTCTCTACATCATCTCTTTTTTATTGCCCGTAATTGGTTTTGCACAAACGAAACCGTCAACTTATTGGGAAGATAAGTTCAAACAACTGGGCCCTGAAATGGCAACGCCCAACGAACAACGCACGGCAAGCGGGGCGCCTGGAAATGCCTATTGGCAGCAACGCGCGGACTATGTGATGAACATCACCATTGATGATGCTACCCAAACGTTGATGGGCGAAGAGACCATTACTTACTACAACGAGTCGCCCGATGCGCTGAATTATCTCTGGCTGCAACTCGATCAAAACGCATTCGCAAAAACCAGCGACACCTATAGCGTTGAGCAGATGAAAATTGGAGAAAGCGTGAGCTACAATGATCTGATCGACTTGAATCCTTGGTATGATGGAGGGTTTAAGCTAGACTACATCACCGACGCCAGCGGAAAACCACTGCCCTACACGGTAAACAAAACCATGATGCGCATCGACATGGCGCAGCCATTGAAACCGGGTGGCACTTTTGTGTTCAAGATTAAATGGTGGTACGCTATCAACGATCGTATTCGCCTAGGAGGCCGAAGCGGTTATGAATACTTTGAAGAGGATGGAAACTACCTCTACACCATGGCTCAATTCTTCCCACGCATGGTGGTTTACTGCGATAACCAAGGCTGGCAGCACAAGCAATTTTTGGGGTCGGGGGAGTTCACTCTGAACTTCGGAAATTACGACGTACGCATAACCGTCCCTGCCGACCACATTGTCGCATCAACAGGAGTGCTCCAAAATGGCAAAGAAGTGCTCACCGCCGAGGAGCTCAAGCGTTTTACAGCTGCAAAAACAAGTGATGAACCAGTGCTCATTGTAACGCAAGAAGAGGCAGAAAAAAAAGAGAAAAATAAAGAGACCAAAAAGACCAAAACGTGGCATTTCAAAGCAGAAAATGTTCGTGACTTTGCATTCGCCAACTCCAGGAAGTTCATTTGGGATGCGCAAGCGGTTAAAGTGGGCACCAACACCCCATTGGCAATGTCTTTTTACCCAAAAGAAGGCAATCCTCTTTGGGGACAGTTTAGCACCCGCGTGGTTGCCCACACATTGCGCAGCTACAGCAAACACACTATCGACTATCCCTATCCCGTAGCCATTTCGGTGCACACAAAATGGATGGGAATGGAATACCCCATGATTTGCTTCAACGGCGGAAGGCCGGAAAAAGACGGCACCTACGACCAGGGCACCCGTGATGGGATGATCTCCGTAATCATCCATGAAGTTGGACACAACTTTTTCCCTATGATTATCAATAGTGATGAAAGGCAGTGGACATGGATGGACGAAGGACTAAACACTTTTGTGCAGTACCTAGCCGAAAAAGAATACGACCGCAACTACCCTACGCGTCGCGGACCTGCCCGAAACATCGTCGATTATATGCGCGGCGACAAGAGCACCATGAGCCCCATCATGACCAATAGTGAGAGCATTTATCAATTCGGAAATAACGCCTATGGTAAACCAGCAACAGCTCTGAACATTCTGCGTGAAACTATCATGGGAAGAGAACTCTTCGACTATGCGTTTACAGAGTATTGCAAGCGCTGGGCGTTCCGTCATCCAACTCCCGAAGACTTCTTCCGCACAATGGAAGATGCGAGCGCAGTAGATCTCGACTGGTTTTGGAGAGGTTGGTTCTATGGAACAGATCATTGCGATATGAACTTGAAAGACGTGAAGATCTTCCGCCTCAATACGCATAATCCGGAAATCGAAAAAGCGCTTGAAAAGACTAAAAAAGAAGACGCGCCAGCAGACATTTCGCAGCAACGCGATCTTCAAGAAAAGCTCAACGTAGAAGTTGACAGCGATGCGGATATGCGTGACTTCTATACCGCCTATGACCCCTATCGTGTAACATCCCTCGACCGCGTGGAATATGATGAGTACGTGAAAAAACTGACGGAGACAGAGAAGGAAATATTATCGAAAAACATGCTGTACTACCAAGTTACAGTGGAGAACAAAGGAGGCCTCATTATGCCGCTCATATTTGACCTAGAGTTTCTCGATGGAACAATCCGCAGAGTCAATATTCCCGCGGAGATTTGGAAGCGCAGCGAAACAGAGGTTACCAAAGTTTTTGCATGCGAACGTGAAGTGAAATCCATCTTGCTCGACCCTCAACTCGAAACTGCTGATGTGGATATTTCGAACAACACGTGGCCGCAACGTGCTATTCCAACACGATTCGAATTGTTTAAGGAAAGTCAAGGTCGTTCGCGTGAAAACCCTATGCAACGCGCCAAGCGGGAAGCTGAGTTAAACGGAAAATAAACATTACTCACAACAACAGCCCAAGTGCTAAAAGGCTCAGACCTACTCCGAGCCAATTGTAACGCGTAAGCTTCTCTTTGAAAATAAGCACTGCTGCGAATGCAGACACGAGCACTACCCCCAAGTTGTTTATGGGCAACAGTGATGATTTCTGCATTATGCCTGAATCATAAGACAGCACCAAAAAAAGAATTGAACAGTAATTTACCGCGCCCAAAACCAAGCCTCCTAGAACATCGCGCGGTGTAAGGCTCATTCTACCTTTCACGAGCTGAAAACCCAAGAAGATCGCACCACAAATTCCAGCCATTCCAAACGACAAACAGGAATACAGCTTTAATTCGTCGTCATTGGCAGGAAGAGCAGAGAAATAGGCAATCCCGAAGTCAACGCCAGTGCTTCCCAGCAGAATGAGGGCCGGCAGAAGAAATGAGCGAATGTGTAGTTTCTTACCATCGTCTTTGAGCGAGGAAAAATAAACTCCAGACATGGCTACCAAAATTGCAAGAACCTTCGTTGTACTCAATTTTTCCGCTGGGTCAACCCAAACAAACAGCAGCACCGCTAAAGCAAGCGACATTTTCGACGCTATGGTCGTAACGGAAACTCCAATAATCCGCGCCGTAGTGCCGGTAAGGTAAAAAACAAGAATGAATAGAACACCTAACGACAACCCTCCTATTGTCCATGCGGGAAACTCGGCGGCCCCGTGTAGTGCATTACCGAGATTGGGAATAACCATAATGCCTATGGAAAAGGCAACGAAGTAATTGACTACTATGGCTTGCAAGGTTTGCACATTGAAGCGATCGAACAACTTGAAAATTAAAAAAATAGCGGCATTCGTCAGAATGCTCATGGTTAAATAAAACATGCGACAATAATAAGCTTCAATCCCTCGGGTTGCGATAGTAGTGAATGACGTCGGTTGCGCTTTGCTGTTGCTGCAAACAATCCCCAACCAATCTTGGCGCAAGCAAACCATCGTTCAAGCGCGCAGCGCCAACGATAACGCGCGCCTCTTCCCAAAGCCCTGCATCAATGAACGATTGAAGTGTATGAGCGCCGCCCTCCACCAACACCGATAAGACATTTTCTCTGTATAGAAGATCGAGAACCTTGTCGAGGCGGTGAACATCGCCGCATGCCAAGTAACGCACATTACCCTGCAACTCGCTGGCATTGTTGGTGAGCACCCAAGTGGGCGCCGCATGATTGCCCAACTCTTTATCCTGCAAGTCCACACGGGAAGAACTCAACACCAAACGAATGGGGTTTTTGCCCATCACTTCCCGAACGGTTAGCGATGGATTGTCTGTCAGCAAGGTATTCTTTCCAATCAAAATTGCAGCTTCTTCAGCCCGCCATGTATGCACCAGCTCCTTTGTATCGGGATGCGAAATCGAAAAGGAACCCAGTCTACCATCGGCCCGGTTGATATCGATAAAGCCATCTGCAGATTGCGCCCATTTCAACACTACAAAAGGTCTTTTCTTTTCGTGAAACGCAAAGAAACGCCGATTCAAATGACGACATTCTTCTCGCAGCACGCCCACCCCAACCTCGATACCTGCATCTTGCAAACGCTTTATGCCCTTGCCATTTACGGCCTCAAAAGGATCTTCACAACCGACAACGACACGCGGAATCCCCATGGCCACAATCAAGTCTGAACATGGTGGGGTTTTACCGTGGTGAGCGCAGGGTTCAAGTGTCACAAAAAGGGTTGACTCCGACAACAGAGATTTATTTTCTACCGAGTTGATGGCATTCACCTCGGCATGAGGCCCGCCAAAAAAGGCATGATACCCCTCGCCCACAATTTGATTGTGGTGCACAATGACACATCCAACCAACGGATTGGGTGCCACACGCCCTTCTGCCAAGCGAGCAATTTCGATCGCGCGTTGCATGAAGTGTGTGCTTAGAATGTCAACCATAAAGCAAATGAAAGAAAGATTAACCAATGCAACATGATTGGCGACAGCAATTCTGATAGGTCGAAGTCAATCTATTTTTTACTGGCTAAGCAATAATTCACTTTCAACAGCAGTTAAGCAATCAAATTATCGCCAATGACCAATTATACACTTGAAGATTTAATGGTGTTTACGCAAATGGAAAATGAATTGATGGAAGGTCTGTTTGGCCACAACATCGAAGACCAACGCGAACCATCCGAAGAGATTGTGAATAACCTCTTGGCCTACAGCAAGGCCTTGAGCATCCGTAAGTCTCGTTCAATGAATAGCATTCGGTTGGTCTTAAATTAGAAATCCGGTTATCTCCAAAGAAAAATTCCCGCCTTGTGCGGGAATTTTCATGTTAAAAAAAAGAGCCCCGTTTCCGAGACTCTCTTCTGCAAATATTCCGTTTTTTTTCACTCATTGAATCATGGGCATCGGTATCTGATGCTTTTCGATGAGCTTACGCATGTTGATGAGCGCATAGCGCATGCGACCCAAGGCCGTGTTTATGCTAATATCCAATTGCTCTGAAATTTCTTTGAAACTCATGTCGTACATCAAACGCATCATTACAATTTCTTTTTGCTCATCGGGCAGCATGTTCAATAGCTTTCTCATATCCGCCTTTACCTCTACCTTCATGCGTTCATCTTCAGAGTTGCGCCCTTCAGCACCAATGTAATCGAAAGGGTTATAGTCGTCGCGCTCGCGAGTCATGGGCATCTTCTTCACATTCCTGAAATAATCGATACACAGATTGTGAGCAATGCGCATTATCCAAGCGCTGAATTTACCCTCCTCGTTGTAATTGCCTTCCTTTAGCGCATGAATAGCGCGTACAAAAGTGTCTTGGAAAATATCTTGCGCCGTCGCTCTGTCGCGGACGTACATCATGATTTTACCGTAAACTTTTGATTTGTAGCGTTTCAACAGTTCATTGAAACCAGCTTCGTTGCCGTTGTGGTAAACCTCTACCAACTGACGATCCGTCATCATTTGTACACGCATAATTCCTCCTGTTTTTATCGGTTTGTAATACTTAAAACAAAGAGTAGAATTATTCTATAGTGTGTACTTTTTAGAGGTTGGTGAGTCGTTAACGGACTCGGGGAAAAAATTATTGTGTATCAGGAAAATTTCTTTTACCGATACCCAAAAATATATCTATTTGCTTAAAAACAAACATTTATGGCGAAGTTTTTTTTTGATAGTCAAAAAGTATTCGAATAGTTTGTCCGTCCCGAGGACCTTCAATGTAGGCCTGAAGTCTATTATCGTCCAAAAGCTCATACCCAATTTTCTTCGGAAAATCGTGCAAATCATTTGAGAACTCAACCAGCCGCTCATTCTGTCGAGTCATTAAAAACACCACAGGCTGTATGCCTTGCTCCTGCCCCACCTTTGCTGAATATGTCCAGCGCCCATTCACCAATCGGATTTCCAGCGTTTCAAAAAACGTAGTGTCACCTTTCTCCAGCACGCAGCCACTGCCCATAAAAACAGAATCATTGAGTTGAGTCCACTGTTCCGACTGGGCAGACGCAGTATCGAGTGAAGTCCAAAGGCCAATCAATCGTTTAAACTCGAACGATTGCGAAGGCTCGCCAGAGGTGCAGCCAACAACCACAGCTGTGCAGAAGTAAAAACCCAACCATGAAGAAAGCAGAGAGCGCATAAAAGCGAAAATAACACAACGGCGAGTGGTTCTGCACAGTCTTGGGTGCACAGACTATTTTGTTTGTGCAACCCGAAGTACCTTTGTGGGGTCTCTTAAGTGATTTTTGTACTTACCATTTACATGACTTTCAAAACACTCCCTCTATTTCTCGCGTTACTCTTTGCTGCCTCGGCACATGGTCAGGTAATCATCAATGAGTTTTGTGTTGCAAACTATTCCGATTGGGATCAAGGTGGCGACACTGAAGATTGGGTTGAATTGTACAACCCCTCGGCGGCGGCAGTAAATATTGGTGGATTTTGGATGAGCAATAAGGAGTCTGACCCGATGAAGTGGCAAATACCAGCGGGAACAAGTGTAGGTGCAGGCGGCTTCCTCGTCATCCTATTGTCCGGAACCGGCGAATACGATCCAAATCAATTCGGATTCCTCAACACCAGTTTCCGAGTAACCCAAACAAATGGCGAAGACGTTGTGCTGTCCAATGCAGGTGGCGTCATCATTGAGTCACACGACATGGCTACTCTCGGAAGTTTTCAAGCGAATCATTCCTACGGACGAATTGTTGACGGGGCTGCGAACTTCGGCATATTCACCAACCCGACTCAAAATGCGCCCAATGCGGGCCCCAATTACAACGGCTATGCGGCAACTCCTGGAATGTCTGAGGTAGCCGGCTACAAATCGACAGCCATCAACGTGACCATCACAGGACCCGCCAATTCAACGCTGTATTACACACTCGACGGTTCTGAACCCACTGATGCGTCGCTGCTATACACAGGTCCAGTAGCAATAGCTGCAACTTCGAGCCTGCGAGCCATAGCCTACCCCAACGACCCTGCCTTTTTGCCCAGCTTCACTGAAACCAATACCTATTTCTTTGGCAACGACCTACATAGCGTTATGACCGTCAACATAACCGGGGGCTCTCTTTCGGATGGCAGTTGGGATGGGAATGAATTCACTCATATCGAGTTTTTTACTCCAAACGGAACCTTCATCTCTGAGGCCACAGGCGACACCAACGAACACGGCAACGACTCCAATGCGTATCCGCAACGAGGCTTCGACTACGTCACGCGTGATGCATTGGGTTACTCCAATGAAATTCAGTTTCCCGTTTTCTCGAGCAGTAACCGTCAGGGTTACGAACGCCTCATCTTCAAAGCTGCTGCCAACGACAATTTTCCCAGCTCAGGCGGCGCGCACATTCGAGATGCTTTTGTGCATCGACTTTCTGAACTAGGAGACCTGCATCTCGATGAACGCAAGGTTGAATCCTGCGTACTCTATATCAACGGAATCTATTGGGGGGTGTATGAGGCGCGCGAAAAGATTGACGACATTGATTACACCAAATTCTACTACGACCAGCCCGATGGCTTTGTTGATTTTATGAAAACGTGGGGCGGGACTTGGAACGAGTATGGCACTGGCGACGATTGGTACGATCTGGTGGCTTTCATCACAGGCAACGACATGAGCGATCCAGCCAATTACGCGTATGTGCTCACACAATACAACCACATGAGTCTGATCGACTATTTCATACTCAATGGGTACATCGTATCGACCGACTGGCTCAACTGGAATACTGCCTGGTGGCGCGGTAGAAACCCCAATGGTGATGGCCGCCGCTGGCGCTATGCCTTGTGGGACAATGATGCTTCTTTCGGGCATTACGTTAACTATACAGGCGTACCCTCCGATCAACCCACTGCAGACCCATGCCAAATAGAGGGGATGGGTGATGTAGGTGGGCAAGGGCACATTCCCGTGTTGAACGCACTGTTCAACAATGACGATTTTTTTGCCGATTACATTCAACGCTATGCGACCCTTTCAAACTCCATTTTCTCTTGCGAGCGCATGGTTGAAGTTCTCGACAGTATGATTGCTGTTATTGAACCCGAAATGCAGAGGCATTGCACACGCTGGGGTGGATCAACCGGAGAATGGCAAACGAGTGTTCAAACCCTTCGAGATTACATATCCGCGCGATGCAATACGGAAATCATTACTGGCATTGAAGATTGTTACGACGTAACCGCTTACACAATTACCATTGAAATAGATGGAATTGGTGAAATTGAAATTGAATCTTACGATTTAAATGGCTCCAATACTCCGTATTCCGGAACCTATTTCGCGGACCTGCCCATCGATTTGTTTGCCGCCTCTGACGGCGCATCCTGCGGCAATTTTGCGGGTTGGGAAATCACCGCGGGAGTTGGAATCATCGAAGATCCAACCTCCGACTCTACAACGCTTTCGATAAGCAGTGATGTAACTCTTGTTGCCCACTTTGCAGAACCGTCTACCGGCCCTATTACCCTCACGGTTGATACTGATCTATTCGGGGCAGCCACGATTGCTGTAAATGGAGTCGATGCCGTTTCAATCCCCTCCTCGACCACACACACTCCAGGCGAAGAAATTGAAGTTTCCATCACACCAAACGAATGGTTTGTTTTCGACCATTGGGAGTCAAATCAACTCGACATTAACCCTGCAGATGATGCAGAAGAAATTACTGTTTTCACTTGTCGCACAGACACGCTTACCGCCATTTTTGACTTCATCGAACACTATACTATTGAAGTTCTTCCATTGACCGATGCCGCAGGATTTATTCTTCTAAACGGAGATACATTGCCTTCAAATGGAATCACGCTAGAACTAGAGGCAAACAACATATACAGCCTAACGGCCCTTGCGGCAAATCAATGGTCGGTTTTCTCGTACTGGGTAATTGACGGCAACGCTATCACTCCAAACACCCTCTCGCC
Organism: Chryseobacterium gleum; assembly: GCA_945869405.1. Lineage (GTDB taxonomy): Bacteria > Bacteroidota > Bacteroidia > Flavobacteriales_D > Sanyastnellaceae > JAIBBG01. The sequence goes on from CAMBPD010000016.1 coordinate 16,011, forward strand.
CACTGTTTTGTTGGAACTTTTTGAAAACGGTTCCATAACGGCTGTATTCACCATCATTCCGCACCACGAGGTGACCGTCATTGTTGAGCCTTCAGAATCTGGAATAGTTGTTTTTGAAGAAGAGTTTCTTTCTGGAAATACCTACAGCACAACAACCAGCAAAACGGTTGTTTTGGAGGGGAACAAAGCACTTCTATTTAAGGCACTGCCGAATGCTTTCATTGATTTCAACAGCTGGGAAAGTAATCAGAATGCTCCTGCAGGACTTGCTTCCAACCCCGCTGTAAGATTCACTATTCAAACCACAGACACCATTATTGCTCATTTCACACCTCAGCCTTTCACGGTATATGTGCCCAATAGCTTTAGCCCGAATGGTGATGGGATAAACGATGTTTTCCAGGTAATAGGTAATGCGATCGACATAGAGGTATTTAATCTTGTCATCTTCAATCGCTGGGGACAAGTGGTTTTCCAAAGCAACGACCTGCGCGCAGTTTGGACAGGAGAATTCAACAAAGGGGAATATTTCGTGGGTAATTCGTCATACCAATATACCCTTAAGGTAAAATCAGTTTTCGATATTGAGCCCAGATTATTAAGTGGTTCTATTCTGCTCACACGATAACCTTGTGCAAGAGTTGTTCTCCTCTACATTGTTGATAAAGTAATCTAAATTCTTGTATTACGAAGCAAGAGCTTTCTACTTTTGAGCCTAGTGTGGGGTGACCGTTTTATGCTAGCTCCACGGAACACTAACTTAGCGAAAGACTTTATGAGTATGGAAGCGAAATTCTCTCCTCAAGTGAGAGATGTAATACAATATAGCAGGGAAGAAGCATTGCGTCTTGGTCACAATTACATTGGAGTAGAACATTTGTTGTTGGGGCTTATTCGCGAAGGCGAAAGTATTGCTGTAAAAATTCTAGTTCAACTGGATGTAGATCTTACGCGTGTGCGCAAGATGATTGAAGGCTCCATAAAAGGAACGGCTTCACAAACATCAAGCTTCAATGCACCCGGACAAATCCCCTTAGTGAAACAAGCGGAGCGAATACTTAAAATCACTTACCTCGAAGCGAAAGCATACAAAGCACCGCTCGTGGGAACAGAACATCTATTACTATCAATTATGAAGGACCAAGACAATGTCGCCACCAAGCAACTGCTTGCGCTTGGCGTAGACTATCAGGCCGTAAAAGACGAGCTTGAAAACATGGGCGGTGGTATTTCGAAAGAAGACCTTCCCAAATCTGAACTACCCGGCGCGTCTGACGACGAGGATGATGACCGCGGAATGGCAGGAAGCATTCAAAAGAAGCCAGGCGATAGCAAGAGCAAAACACCAGTGCTCGACAATTTCGGTCGCGACCTTACCAAAATGGCTGAAGATGGCAAAATAGATCCTATTGTGGGCCGTGAAAAAGAAATTGAGCGCGTATCGCAAATCCTTTCACGTCGAAAGAAAAACAACCCCATACTCATCGGTGAACCCGGTGTGGGTAAATCTGCAATAGCCGAGGGTCTAGCCCTACGCATTGTTCAGAAGAAAGTGTCTCGCGTGCTTTTTGGTAAACGCATTGTAACACTCGATATCGCATCGTTGGTTGCGGGAACGAAGTATCGCGGCCAATTCGAAGAACGAATGAAAGCGGTAATGAATGAACTTGAAAAATCACCCGATGTGATTCTCTTCATCGACGAGATTCACACCATCGTTGGTGCCGGTGGTGCAAGCGGATCACTGGACGCTAGCAATATGTTCAAGCCCGCCTTGGCCCGTGGTGAAATTCAATGCATAGGCGCAACTACTCTCGATGAATACCGCCAGTACATCGAAAAAGATGGGGCACTCGAGCGCCGATTCCAAAAAATTGTTGTTGAAGCAGCAACTATTGATGAGTCGATTCAGATCTTGAACAACATCAAAGACAAATACGAAGAGCATCATAGTGTTACCTACACCCCCGAAGCAATCGAGTCGTGTGTGAAACTTACAGCTCGTTACATTACCGATCGCCACCTTCCAGACAAAGCCATCGATGCACTTGATGAAGTTGGTTCTCGCGTTCACTTGAACAACATCAGCGTGCCCAAAGAAGTCATTGATATTGAGAAGTCTATTGAAGAAGTGAAAGAGGATAAGAACCGAGTGGTTCGTAGCCAAAAATATGAGGAAGCGGCGAAACTTCGCGACCGCGAAAAGCAACTACAAGAGAAACTTGAAGCTGCCAAGAAAAAATGGGAAGACGACACGAAAACACACCGTGTTACCGTCACCGAAGCCAATGTGGAAGAAGTCGTTGCCATGATGACTGGCATTCCCGTTACCCGCGTGGCAGAGAAAGAAAGTGGTCGGCTAGCCAAGATGGATAAAGAGTTGGAAGGCACCGTCATCGGCCAAGAAAACGCCATCAAAAAAATAGTGAAGGCGATAAAGCGCAATCGTGCCGGATTGAAAGATCCAAATCGTCCTATCGGTTCATTCATTTTCCTTGGCCCTACTGGAGTGGGTAAGACACAGTTGGCCAAAGAACTGGCAAAGTATCTTTTCGATACTGAAGAAGCGCTGATTCGTATCGACATGAGTGAGTACATGGAAAAATTTGCTGTTTCCCGTCTCATCGGAGCGCCTCCAGGATACATCGGTTATGAAGAGGGTGGGCAGCTTACTGAAAAAGTGCGCCGTCGCCCCTACTCGATTGTTTTGCTCGATGAAATTGAGAAAGCACACCCAGATGTGTTCAACCTCATGCTGCAATGCCTCGACGACGGACAAATGACCGATAGCCTTGGAAGAAAAATTGACTTTAAAAACACCATCATCATCATGACGAGCAATATTGGAGCTCGCCAACTTCAAGATTTTGGCACAGGTGTAGGATTTGGTACCGCTGCAAAAACAGCCCAGGAGGATATCGAACGCAAGGGAGTAATTGAAAATGCACTCAAGAAAACATTTGCTCCGGAGTTTATAAACCGTATTGACGATCTTATCATCTTCAATCCGCTCACGAAAGAACACATCCATCAAATCATCGACATTGAACTTAATAAACTTTTCCATCGTGTGACTAGTCTTGGCTACACCATCAAATTGACTGATGTTGCAAAAGACTACATCGCAGACAAAGGATATGATGAAAAGTTTGGAGCGCGTCCACTTCGCAGAGCCATCCAGAAGTATTTGGAAGACCCAATTGCAGAGGAAATTATAACGGCGCATCTCAAATCAGGCGACACTCTGCTTGTTGATTACGATAGCAAGGAGGACCGTGTCACCATGAAGGTTGAAAAAACAAAAGCTCCAAAAGAAAGCAAATCAAAGGGCAACACCGAAACGCCTTCTAAAGAGGAGTAATGTTGACACATACGTCATAAAAAAACCCGCATATGCGGGTTTTTTTTATGAATAAAACGATGAAATCATTTACACATTAAATCGGAAGTGCATAACGTCTCCGTCTTGCACAACATATTCCTTTCCTTCAACCCCCAACTTGCCCGCCTCACGAGCAGCAGATTCGGTTTTATATTGTACATAATCGGTAAACTTAATTACCTCCGCACGTATGAAACCCTTCTCAAAATCGGAGTGAATAACACCGGCAGCTTTTGGCGCCGTAAAACCACGATGAATCGTCCAGGCGCGAACTTCTTTTACCCCAGCGGTGAAATAGGTCTGCAAATTCAAAAGTTTATAGGCTGCCCGAATCAACTTAGCGACCCCTGGTTCATCTAAACCTAGATCCCCTAAAAATATCTGTCGTTCTTCAAAAGTTTCTAACTCAGAAATATCGGCCTCAATAGCTGCTCCTAATACAATTATCTCTGCATTCTCGTCTTTCACGGCAGCGCGCACCCGTTCCACATGTGCATTTCCGTTTACCACGGAAAACTCTTCCACGTTGCAGACATACATTACGGGTTTGCTCGTGAGTAGTTGAAGATCATCCACCAACCTCTGCTCCTCCTCATTGGCAGGAGCCACGGTACGGGCACTTTTGCCTTGCTCCAGCGATTCCTTGATGCGCGTCATGTAATCAAAATCACGCTTGGCATCCTTGTCACCGCTTTTAGCAGCACGCATTACTTTGGCGATCCGTCCTTCAATAGACTCAAGATCTTTCAACTGTAACTCGATATCGATGATCTCTTTGTCGCGAACCGGATCAACACTTCCGTCCACGTGGACTACGTTGTCGTCGTCAAAACATCGCAACACATGAATGATCGCATCCGTCTCGCGGATGTTGGCCAAAAACTTATTGCCTAAGCCTTCTCCCTTACTGGCCCCCTTGACCAAGCCCGCTATGTCTACAATTTCGATGGTTGTAGGAACTATTCGCTCTGGGCTCACTATTTCAGCGAGCTGCGTGAGGCGATCATCGGGCACTGTGATCGTTCCCACGTTGGGCTCGATGGTACAGAACGGAAAGTTGGCCGCCTGCGCCTTTGCATTTGATAGACAATTAAACAAGGTGGATTTGCCCACATTGGGCAATCCTACAATTCCGCATTTTAGTGACATAGAGTTTGTTTTGCGGGCGCGAAAATACGACATCCCACTTTTTCACATTCAGTCAACACCACAGATTCTATTCATGGGAAGCAAATACCTTCGCGCCGTCAAAAGCATTACCATGAACATTTCTGAATTAAAAAACACCGCCTCACAAGTTCGGCGCGATATTGTGCGTATGGTCCACGCCGTTAACAGCGGGCATCCCGGCGGTTCACTAGGCTGCACCGATTACTTTGTTGGCCTCTATTTTAATGTTCTAAAGCACCGTGCTGACGCTTGGAACATAAATGGATCAGGTGAAGACTTGTTCTTTTTAAGCAACGGACACATTTCGCCCGTATGGTATAGCGTATTGGCGAGAAGCGGATATTTCCCCATAAAGGAACTGGCCACATTCCGCAAACTTAATTCACGCCTGCAAGGTCACCCGACCACGCACGAAGGCCTGCCCGGGGTGCGCATTGCCAGTGGCTCACTTGGCCAAGGTCTTTCAGTCGCCTTAGGCGCAGCCCAAGCAAAAAAACTTAATCATGACGACGGTTTGGTATACACCCTGCATGGTGATGGAGAGTTACAAGAGGGACAAATTTGGGAGGCCGCACTTTATGCCGCCCACCACAAAGTCGACAATATTATCTCTGCAGTTGATGTAAATGGCCAACAAATAGACGGCCCTACAGAGAAGGTTATGAGCCTGGGAAACCTTCGCATGAAATGGGAGGCGTTTGGTTGGGTAGTGCTCGAAATGGAAGGAAATGAAATGCAACAAGTTGTGGAAACACTGCAACATGCCAAAACGCTTACAGGAAAAGGCAAACCCGTGATGATCCTTATGACCACGTCCATGGGCAAAGGAGTAGACTTTATGGAAGGCACCCATAAGTGGCATGGTGTGGCTCCTAATGATGCTGAGCTTGCCAATGCGCTTGCACAACTAGAAGAAACCCTAGGCGATTATTAATTATAAAAAAAGTACACGCAAATGCTTGACTATACAATAGAAGGATCGAATGATACCCGAAGTGGGTTCGGTGAAGGATTATTAGAGGCAGGAATGCAAAACCCCAAGGTCGTTGCATTGTGTGCAGATCTTATCGGGTCGCTGAAAATGGACGCATTTATGAAAGCCTTCCCGGAACGCTTTTTTCAAGTCGGAATTGCCGAGGCCAACATGATGGGGGTAGCAGCCGGTCTGACTATAGGAGACCACATTCCGTTTACAGGCACATTCGCTAACTTTTCTACCGGTAGAGTTTATGATCAAATCCGCCAGAGCATTGCCTATAGCGACAAAAACGTAAAGATTTGTGCTTCACATGCCGGCTTAACATTAGGTGAAGATGGTGCAACACATCAAATCCTCGAGGATATTGGCATGATGTCTATGCTGCCTAATATGACCGTGATCAATCCTTGCGATTTCCATCAAACCAAGGCGGCGACATTGGCCATTGCCAAGCATCATGGCCCTGTGTATTTGCGCTTCGGAAGGCCGAAAGTGCCCATGTTCTCTGGTTCAACTCAAGAGTTTGTGATTGGAAAAGCCTGGCACATGCACGCGGGTAACCATGTGAGCATATTCGCAACCGGGCACTTGGTATGGAAAGCTGTTCAAGCCGCAAAAGCATTAGAAGCCGATGGGATAACCGTTGATTTGATTAATATCCATACCATTAAACCGTTGGACATTGAAGCAATTGTGCAATCAGTCCGTAAAACAGGGGCTGTTGTAACGGCAGAAGAACATCAAATCAATGGAGGGATGGGCAGCTTAATAGCTCAGGTAATCGCACAACACTGCCCTTCACCAATGGAATTTGTTGGTGTTAACGATAGCTTCGGTGAAAGCGGTACACCAGATCAATTGATGAAAAAGTATGGACTTGAAACGGAGAACATCGTAGAGGCAGCAAAAAAAGTGCTTTCTAGAAAAGTCTCTTAACCCGAATCACCTAAAACCTAGAAAGCATGATCTAACGATCATGCTTTCTAGGTGTATACACTGGTGCCTCTTTCAGAATAAACGTCGCATCCGATGGAGTCGGCAGAATTTCTTTAAGATGTACATTCAAAGCTGCTGCTATTTTCAATAGCGTCAGCGTTTGAGGATTGGATTTACCATTTTCAATTACCGAGAGGTTCGGCACCTCCATTCCAATCTTGTAAGCAAGATCAGCCTGAGACATCCGTCCTTCCTTTCGCTTTTTTGCTATGTTCTTTCCCAACTCTTCGAGATAGTATTTATCTGTCCACTTCATGATGTAAAAGAATGCTTGAAATAACATTAAATCGTTATGTAATAAATTAGAACTGCCTCAATTTCAATGCGCTGTTAGAATTTTGCGACAATAACGGTCAATTTTTCAACTTTTTATGTAATGATAATTTTTCTGTTTCGATTGCCGTTGAAAGTATCTTTTCAATAGCCTTGATTGTCGAAGGACTACCAAGGTTTAATTCAAAGAGGCGGCGGCTCCTCAAATTTTTCTCACAGCGCTATTCACATTGGGCACAAAAGTAGTATCGTTGATGAAGGATGCCAAAATGGATTTACAACACAATTGTATCTGGCAACAAAGCTAGCTGGCAACCCTGACCGAACGAATGAGCGATATCACATCAACCAAATTGCCATCATGATATAGGTTCTTCATTCATGCGACAAATCTTTTGAGCTGGCGCGCCGTTTGAACTATTCCTGTGCAAATTGCGCCACACAATGAAAGTATTACACCTTCTATGGGCCGGCTTGCAGGTATTCCTCATCATCCTGTGGACTGCAATTTGTGGATTACTCGGCATAGTGCTGATGCTCATCACGTGGAATGGTGCGTGGGTGCACTATTTCGAGGGCAGATACCTCTTTTGTCCACCCGTATTGTTTATCGCCAGAGTTAAGTTGAAGGTGGTCGGGTTAGAAAACCTTGAAACGAATAGTCCTTGTATTTACGTATCCAATCACGTATCGCATCTTGATGTCGTTGCGATAGCGCGAGCCATACCTCTCGGACTTTTTTACATTGGAAAGAAAGAGCTCCAGAAAGTGCCTATTCTCGGTCAATACATGTACCTGATCGGACACATATTCATCGACCGAAAGAATCGGGAAAAAGCAATGGCTAGCATGCGCAAGGCAGCACAACTGATTAATCAGGGCAAGAACGTCATCACATTCCCGGAAGGCACACGAACGCGCGATGGTAAAACGGCTATCTTTAAGCGGGGTACCTTCATCATTGCCAAAGAGGGTTCCATAGACATTCAACCCATTGCAGTTGTAAATGTCGATAAAATACTTCCACGCGATTCCTTTATGATCAAACCGGGCACTATTGAAGTGAGGGTTGGTAAACGCATATCGGCCAACGAAATCGAAGACCTCAACGCCGAAGCGGCGGCTGAATATGTAAGAAAACGCGTAATGGCACTCCTTGAATCCAATTAGTATGCATAGACTCCTTTTTTTCACCGCGCTCATTTTTACTGCAACCCATAGTCTCTTCGCGCAGCCACCTGCGCGCTGTGTTTTTACAGGGAGTGTGCATCTGGAAAGCAATGGATCGCCAATCGGCAATGCGCAGTTGTTTGTTTCGGATTACGCACCCACTCGCGGGAAAATGGATGTTAACTGGCCTTCATCGTACACTGACACCGAAGGCAATTTCACTATGGACCTGAAAGGACAAGCCAACTTTTTACGCATCATCCGATCGGAGGGTGATACCATAGATATAGGCGTCCGCGGATTTCAATGCAACACGCACCAAGACATAATCGTTGGGTACGTCACCAAACCTGCAGAAACAAAAACATACGTCATCGGCGAAATGCCTTATGTGCTGCCTGGCATTACGTTGCAGGCATTTAGCAGTAAAAGCACACTCAATCGAATACCGGCTTCCGTGGGCTACATCGATAAACAACTGCTGGAAAGCACCGACCAATCATCGCTACAACCTGCGCTCAACACCATCGCCGGCGTTATGATGGAATCGCGCGGATATGGTGGCAGCCACCGATTGAATATTCGCGGCAGCAGTTTGCGTTCGCCTTTTGCAGTGCGTAATGTAAAGATGTACCTCGACGGGATTCCGCTCACAGGGGCCGATGGCCAAACGCCGCTTGAGCTTATCGACGCAGCTGATATTGCATCCATTGAAGTCATCAAAGGCCCGGCAGGCAGCATGTATGGAAGCGGAAATGGCGGAGTCTTGTTATTGAAAAGCCCCACCATTGATTCAGGCAAGGTGATTGTGCAAAGTGGATTTCAAGCAGCATCGTTCGGCGGATACAGAGCGAATACCTCCGTTTCTGCAGGATTCAAAACAAGCGAGTTGCGAATTTCTCACAACTGGCAGGAATATGCCGGCTACCGAGATCAAGAGTTCAATCGCAAGCAACAGGTTTCGCTTTCATTGAAACAGCATCTCAACGCCAACCAACAACTCACCCTCTGGGTAACATACTACAACGGCAATTGGGGGCTGCCAGGCGCACTCAACAAGGAACAAGCCGACACCCTTCCACAGCAAGCCGTGCCCTTTTCAGTGCTCAACAACGCATCGCTCCAACGTGAACGTTGGGTTGGAGCAATAAGCCAATCGGGTAAATTGGGAAACAACATGGATCATCTGATTACCATCAACTACCATAAAACCGAAAAGAAAAACCCTTACGGCACTTCAGCATTCAACAGCGGATATAAAAACGAAAACTCGCAATCGCTTAGCGGTCGTGCCATTTTGAATGTGCGCCACGACTGGAACACCATTCACCTCAAAGGCTCTGTAGGTGCTGAGTGGCAAACAGAAGCGTATTCAATACTTGAACAAACCATAAATCTTGGGGAGCCCCAGGAGTTCAAGTATTATTATGATATCGGCTACCAGCAAGCCATGTTCTTCGCGCAAAAAGAAGTAAATTGGAAGGATCTATTCTTTGTGACGTGGGGCATGAGCTTCGGCAACAATGAACAGTTCATTCGGGGTCGCAACGCAAATGAATTTCAATTCGACACAACTACTACCTGGGGTAAGACGTTGCTGCCGCGCTTTGCAGTTTCCATTCAACCCATTCAAGGACTGTTTCTCTTCAGAAGCTACTCTGCAGGAGCAGCCAACCCGACCGTGTTTGAAATGATTGATCAGGAAAACAACACGTACAATTTATCACTGGCTTCCGAACGAGGAAACTTGCACGAACTGGGCATAAGGCATCGCATTGCGAAGGCGAATATTGACTACTCGATTACTGCCTATCAGTTTGAAATTACCGATGCCATTCTTCCCTACTCTATCGCGACTGTTGATGGCGATAATCTGCAACGCTACCACAACGCAGGCTCCACCTTGCAGCGAGGTGTAGAATGGACATTCAAGTATACTTACAAGTATGTAGCAGAAGGGTTGGGCATTTCACTCTGGAACAATGGCACGCGCAACAACCATCGGTTTGGCAAATACGTAGTCGAAGATCAGATACTGAATGGCAACAACATTCCGGGCATACCCCTCACGCAAATGAACACGGGGCTTCAGTTCGAATACAAACATTTTTCCGCAAGCATCATCGATTATTGGATGGACCGAATGCCCCTTGAAAACAGCAATACAACGTGGACTTCTTCCTATCATTTACTCAATGTAATTGCAAGCTATGACTTCAACATTTTGAAGAATTTCGATTGTGCTGTTCACGCCGGAGTCAACAATTTGCTCAATAGCGCATACTCGTCCTATTTGAACTTGAACGCCGTCGGCAACAAGTATTACAACCCGTCGGCGCCAATCAATTTCTTCGCCGGTTTTCGCTTGAACTATACACTCTCAGCCTATTGATAGTTCTCACGATTCGTGTTGACGGCGCTCATAGTTATCGGTTGTTAGGAATCTAATATTTGCCTCATAAACCAACAACATATTAAACTATGATACAGGAAACACTATCACCCGCTCTCAACATCGCTTCCGAAAAGAGCTCTTGGTTGCGCGGAATTGAATTCTATGAGGATGAAATTAAAATCATGTACAAACGCCTGAGTGATATATCACTGGCAAACACGGCTAATGAAGTGAAGAAAAAAGTAGAGCAGTTTCAAAATCAATTCATCGTACATGGAGAGCATTTGGGCAAGTTGCGACATGCAGTTAATGGTCATGCCGTAAAAATTGGCAGCGACTTCGAACACCATAATGGCCAAGTTGAACGTGCCACGGTTTCTGAACATGACACTATGCGCGATGACTATGTAGACACAGAGAAACTTTTCAATGAAATGCGTCATGACTTCAACCGATTCCTAAGTAAATACCTCTGAACCATGAACAACCTCTCTGCACACAATCGATACCCTGAAGCCTTC